>CALVZG010000017.1 GCA_944372465.1 uncultured Clostridia bacterium | reverse complement strand
AAAATGTCTTGTGGCAAAACACTATCAATAAAATGTTTTACAACAACTTCAAGAGGCTGTGTAATTGCTGTTAAATTATACTTGTTATTTTCTTCAATTAAAAAATGATAATAAATTTCAAATTGTTCAATCTGCTTTTCATCTAACTCTAATCCATAATTCAAAAAACTTTTTTTGATTAACTCTTTCATTTTTTGTATTTTAAACTCCTATTTTTATCAAACATGAAAATATAAAAATTAAAAAATTATTTATTTTTTTATAAAAATCGCAAATTTTTGTGTTTTTTTGTGAAATTTAAAGTAAAAATAATCAATTTTTTTAAAATTTGTCAAAATTTTTATATCTACTTGCTTATCAAATCTGTCTATTTACCTAAACAAAATTTTGAAAATATTAAATCAATAATATGTTCATTTTCACATTCTCCGGTTATCTTACCTAAACAGTTCCAAAGATTTTTTATAAGCATAGCAATTATGTCCATACTTTGATTTTTTGAGTTCTTTAAATCTTCTAATATCTTTTTACATTCACTTAAGATTTCTATTTGTCTTTCATTGATTATTATAGTTTTATTAAAATCAATATCTTCATTTATCACCAATTTATAAATCTTTTCTTTAATTTTTTCAATATTTATCTCTTTTAACGCTGAAATTTCAATTTCATTTTCAAATTTAGGGCTTTTTCTCTTTAAATCTGATTTATTTGCAACAATAATAACATTTTTATAATCTTTTAAAAGTTTTAAAATTTCACTATCTGCATTAGATAACTCTCTGCTTCCATCTATAACCCATAAAATAACATCAGCATTAGTTAAACTTTGTTTTGATTTTTCAATGCCTATTTTCTCAACCTTATCTTCTGACAGACGAATACCTGCTGTATCAATAAAATTTAATTTTATTCCTTTATAAGAAATACTCTCATTTAAAATATCCCTAGTTGTTCCTTCTATATCAGTTACTATTGCTCTTTCTTGTCCAACTAAAGCATTAAGTAAACTTGATTTTCCAACATTTGGACTCCCAATAATTGCGACATTGATACCTTTCGAAATATATCGTGCATTTTGTGAATCTAATAAATATTGATTGATTTTTAAATCTATATTTTTTAAGTCATCAAAAATTTTATCTTTAGCGCTTTTTTCAAAATCTTCTTCTGGATAATCAAGTGTTGCTTCTATTTGTGCAATACTTTCAGTCAATGAATTTTGCAAATTTTTAATTTTCTCTTTTAATTTTCCATCAGATAAACTTAAAACTGCTTTTAATTCACTTTCGCTATCAGCATTAATTTCTGAAATTATATTTTCAGCCTCATCAAGACTTATTTTTCCATTTTCAAAAGCTCTTTTAGAAAATTCACCGGGATTTGCAATTCGTGCTCCGTTATTTGTTAAAACTCTAATTATCTTCTGCGTTAGTATAGTTCCACCATGAACTTGAAATTCAACTAAATCTTCTCCTGTATATGATTTTGGACCTTTAAAATAAACCATCATACAATGTTCTTTAGTTCCATCATTTAAATTAAAATAACCCAAATATAACATTCTAGGAACAATATTTTTATACGAAAAATTTTTAGCAGAAAAAACCTTTTCTGCTAACTGCAAACATTTATCTCCACTCATTCTTACTATAGAAATTGCTCCCTTCCCTAATGGTGTGGAAATTGCACAAATAATATCACTCATGCTTTTATTATAGCATAAAATAAAACAAATAACTACAAAATATGAATTTTATCAATAAAAATTAAGCAAATACAATTTTAATTTAAGTGTTCTAACAATTCTTTTTGACTTTTTGGCATAGTTTCATTTTCGTCTAAAGAATTATTGTTTTTGCTCTCTTCATCATTATCCTCATCTATTTTTATCGGATTATTTAATTTATCTTTTGCTTTATTTTTTTCGTCATTATCTATATCTTCACTAACAATAATAGTAGGTTTTATGTCTTGACTTTCAAGTTCAACTTCGACTTCTTGTTCTAATCCTTTAAGTCCGTCAATAAAACTATATAGTGCATTAAGATTATTATCTAAATTTAGATAATAACATCTACCTTCATAAACACCACTATTTCCCCTAATAATATTAATTCCATATGAATCTTTTTCTAAGTGGATTAACAATTCATCAAAAGGCATTTCTGATTTAATAATTGTTTTTTCAAAAATAAACTTTATCCATATTCCACTTTTCATTTCTTCTTTGGTTATTTCATCTAAACTAACACCAAAAGCAGGCATTTGAACAGAACCTTCTAAAGAAGAACAAAAAATGTTATCAAATTCTTTTTGTTCATCTTCTGAAAGATTAATGATTTGTCCGTCTTTATAAATTTCTACCATAGTTGCCTCACTGAATAAGTCTATCATAGTATTAGCCTGCGAACAAAGCAAAATAGGCAAAATCAACAAAACACTTAAAAACTTAAACATAAAAGTCTCCTTTTATGCTATTTTGTTAAAATTACAATTCTTTATACAAGTTTTTTAAAAATTTTTATTATTTTATTATTTTTTAATAAAATTTTTATATAAAACCTAAATAAATGTAAATGATTGTTTATTTTATCTACATATGAATAAAATATCGCAAATTAAAAACGCTTAATAAAAATGATATATTTAATATAAATACATAATAATATATGATTGTAAATGTTAATAAAGAATGATTAAGAAAAATAATTAAGTTTATTAAATATAATTAAAAATGAATTTATTAATATAGATAATAAGTTGTTTGTAATTAAAAATTAATTATTGATACATAGATATATACAAAATCATATAAAACAAAGAATATAATACAAAATACTTAAAAACTGTAATAAATAATAAAATCAAACATAACATATTTGCTTAATGAAACATTTCATAATGTTAAAACAATGATGAATAATTACATTAAAACTTATTTAAATTAAAATTAATATAGTTATTTAAATATAACTATATATAATTATTATCACACAAAATTTAATTTATATGCAACTAATTATTTTAAACAATAGCGTTTTGTTCTCTTTCAATTCTACGCTTTGCTTCTTGATACTTTTCAATAGTTTCAAGTAAATATCTTTCTCTTGAGCGCATATCCATTTTCATTAATTTTTCATTGTCCATTAATCTCTTTAAAGGGTTACAAACATACTCTTCTTCATTCATAATTTCTTTAACTTTATTATAAAAAACATCATCATTTTTATTGATAATTTTTATATCCACATTACTATATGTATTTCTTAAATTTTTATTAATCATTCTATTTTTAGCTTTAGTTGCAAGAATTTTTAAAATATCGTTTTTCATTTTCTATCTCCTTTATGCTTTACTTTTTAATAATCTAATTTTGTGTGATAACTAATATACTTATTCACCAAAACAAGAACATTATATACTCTTTTAAAAAAATATAAAAACGATTTCAAGATAATTTTTGTATTAAATAGTCGATTTTTGTATAAAAATTTACAAAATTTAAGATTGATAATAATAAGCTTCTCTATTAATACTTTAAATTAATACTTTATAAACTAAAAATGATAACAATTTTAATCAAATGTTTTATTTTTAATCTTGCCATTTTAAAAATTTTTTTTTAAAACTTAACTTTAATAATTTATCTTATAAATAAAATTATAATAACTTTAATTTTTAACAAAAAATATCTTTATTTTTTATCAACCTCATGTCAACATCTTATGTTTTATATTTATAACTCATGTAATTTTTTCTTTTATAACTTATGTAGTAAGATTTTAATATACTAAATTAAATTTCTTTTTATAAACAATAAAAATAAATTTTTTAATGAACCGAAAAATAGGTACTAGCAATCTAAATTATTATTAATTTGAATTTTTATAATATATATAATATTTATGAATATAATTATATTATTTTTTAATATATAGTAAAATTTAATTTTTAAAACTAATCTTACATTCCTTATTAAAAACAAAATTAAAGTTATATAACGCAATCAAAATTTTTAGTAAATTTATAATAATTTTTATTTTTATTACAAAAAAATAAGACCTTGCTATCTAAAATTTGCAAAGTCTTATTAATTTATTTTATTTAGACTTAAAATTCTTCAACAAAGAGTTCAAAATATGCTTCTGGATGATTACATACAGGACAAACTTTTGGAGCTTGTTCCCCTACATATATATGTCCACAGTTTCTGCAAATCCAGATACGCTTTTCTGTTTTTTTGAACACTTTTCCTTCTTTTACTAATTCGGCAAGTTTGTTGTATCTTTCTTCGTGTCTTTTTTCAATTTCACCTACTTTTTCAAACTTATAAGCTATATCTTCAAAGCCTTCTTCTCTTGCTTCTTTTGCCATTCGTGCATACATATCTGTCCATTCACCATGTTCTCCTGCTGCTGCATCTATTAAGTTTGCTAATGTATTAGGAATATCTCCTCCATGTAATTCTTTAAACCATACTTTTGCGTGTTCTTTTTCATTATTTGCTGTTTCTTCAAATATGCTAGCAATTTGTTCATAACCATCTTTTTTTGCTTTAGAAGCATAATATGTGTATTTATTTCTAGCTTGGCTTTCTCCCGCAAAAGCTTCCATTAAATTTTTTTCAGTTTTAGTTCCTTTTAGTTCTTTCATTTTTTACCTCCGACTATATTATATCATAAAAACTAACAATTTCAAAATAATTTAACATTAAATAAAATGACTTATTCTATATAAATTTTAATTACCAAAAATTTTTTATAATTTTATTGCACTTTGTTAAAAATATTAAAAATTTTGTATAAAAAAGTAATTTTTTATCAATACATAACAAGTTTTCAAAAAAGTATATAGTTTTATACTTCTAGATTTTATAGTATTATACCATATTATTTATTTTTGTTTATTTCTTATTATAGTATTCCCATTTGTATTAAAAATGTTTCACATGAAACATTTTTGATTTATTTTTTTGTTTAATATATGACTTTCATCTATAAACCTTGTAAATAAAAAAATTTTGTCAGCATTATTGTTTCACATGAAACATTTTTGCTAATTATATAAAATTTTAAAAATAAAGATTTTTATAAACAAAAATTCTATATAAACATTTTGAATTAAATCAAAAAAAATTTTATACATAAAAAATAATCTTTGTTAATATTTTGATGCTTCGTATAATAATTCTTTATTAATTCTTCTATTGTTTCAATTAAAACATTTTTATTTTTTAAAATGTTTCATGTGAAACATTTTTTGTTTTAATCATTTAATTTTAAATATTATAAAGAACTTTTATATGATTAATATAATTTTTATTATTCTTTTATATATTTTTTTGACTTTTATATATAATATTATATATTCTCATGTTTTTAAATTCCAACAATTAATTTTTAAATTTTTATTCTATATAAAAGCACTGGCTAATATTTTTGCCAGTGCTTTTATTTTTAAATAATGTAAAGATTTATTATTTTAATGATTTTCTATTGCTCTTGGTGTCTTTTGTTGTAATTTCTTAAATCTCCTAATGTTATTTCTTTTTTCTTTAATAACTCTATCATATCTGCAAGTCTATCTAAATCATCTCTTGAATAATAGTCAATATATATTCGTCCTTTATTATCATTTCCTATTGCCGATACTTTTGTTGCGAAAACTCTTTGCATCTCGTTAATTAATTCTTTTAATTCTAATGATTGCTCTTTAACTTTTGTGCTGTTGTTTTTTGATGGATTTAAATAATTTTTAACTGCTTTTTCAAGTTCTCTTACTGACATTTTTCCATCTGCTGCTTGTTTTGCTAATTTCATTTGTTGATTTACATCATCTACTATAACTAAACTTCTTGCATGTCCGCTTGAAATTCTCCCATCTTCTACCATCTTTATTACATCTGGATATAGTGTTAGTAATCTTAAAGTGTTTGCAACTGCTGACCTACTTTTTCCTATTCTGTCTGAAACAGTTTCTTGCGTCAAATTATACTCGTCCATTAATTGTTTGATTGCTCTAGCGGCCTCTATAGGATTTAAATCTTCTCTTTGCAAGTTTTCAATTATTGAAATTTCTTTTATTTGTTTTTCAGTATAATTTTTAATTACTACAGGCACTTTATCTAATCCTGCTATTTTTGCGGCTCTCCATCTTCTTTCTCCCGCTATTATCATATATGTGCCATTATCTTCTTTATTTACTACCAGCGGTTGTATTACTCCATGTAATTTTATTGAACTTGCAAGTTCTTGTAAAGCTTCTTCATCAAAATATTTTCTTGGCTGATTTGGATTTGGATAAATTTTTTCTATATCAAGTTCTGTTACATCATTAATATTTTTTATATTTGATTTTACATTTTCATCAGTTATGTTTTTATTACTTTCTTCTTCATATATGCCGAATAAAGACTCGAGTCCTCTTCCTAATCCTTTTTTCTTATCCATTTTTCACCTCTCTTAATTTTATTTTTGTGTCTTTTGTAATAGGATTATATTTTATTTTATTCCTATCTAAAAATTCCTCTGCAAGAGACATATACGCTTCTGCTCCTTTTGAAGTAGGTTCATATATTAAAATAGGTTCACCATGACTTGGTGCCTCGGCTAGTCTTACATTTCTTGGTATATATGTAAAAAAAACTTTTTTCCCAAAAAATCTTAAAATTTCATCTCCTACTTGTGCTGTTAAATTTGACCTTTTATCTTTCATCGTCATAACAACTCCCTCAATATCTATTGACGGATTTAGACGATATTTGATAAGTTTAATTGTATTCATAAGTTGAGTAAGTCCCTCTAGTGGATAAAATTCACAAGGTATAGGTATTAATACACTGTTGCTTGCTGTTAAAGCGTTTACTGTTATAAGACCTAATGAAGGGGGACAATCTATCATTATAAAATCATAACTATCTTTTATTGAGTCTACTATACCTTTTACAAGTTTTTCTCTTTGTGGCATTTGAACCATCTCAATTTCTGCACCAGCCAAATCAACTGTTGAAGGTATAATATCCAAATTCTCGACTATTGTTTGTTTTATAACATCTTTTATATCTGTGTCGCCTGAAATCAAATCATAAATAGTTTTTAAATCCTTATTTTTTTCTATACCCAAACCACTTGTTGCGTTTCCTTGCGAATCTAAATCAATGACGAGAACTTTTTTCCCCATTGCCGCAACATATGCTGCTAAATTTGTACAAGTTGTTGTCTTTCCTGCTCCACCTTTTTGATTTGCTATTGAAATTATTTTCCCCATATGTACCTCTTTATATTATATAATAACATAAAAATATATAAATTTTAAGTGTTTTTTAGATTTTTTTTTAAATTTATTATTATTTTTTTTATTATTTATTCATTTTTTATATTATTTTTGTTATTTTATTAATTATTTTATTTTAAATATTGAAATTTTAATTTTTTTATTAAATTTTTAATATCATTATTTAAAATATTGGTTACAAATATTTGACTATTTGTTCTTTCTTGTTTATAATTATTATGATATAATTAAAAGGAGATGTAATGAATATTCTTTATAACAAATTTAAAATTTTTTCTTTTCCTATAATTGTCTTTGCTTTTTTAATTATTACTAGTTTTATGTTATCTGGTTGTGGAAGTAGCGTTGAAAAACAAGTTACAAAACTTAATGGTATTATAGATAATATAGAAATATCTATTAATAATCAAACTCAAGAGTTAAATGGTATAAGTTTAATATTTACAGTTGATCCAACTGAATTCTCTGCTGTTTATAATGATGTATCTATAGAAAACACAAAAACAACAATAGAAAATTATAAAGATACAAATTATGACGGAGTAAATGAAAATGCTTATAAATACTCATTTACTTTTAATGAAATCAGCGAAGAAAATTACAATACTTCATCTATAATGATTAATTGCACAATAAATAAACAAAAATATCAATTTAACCTTACTACTGATCTTTTAAATAAAATTTATCCAAATATAGAAAAATTAATATAATTTTCATATTTTTTTTAAAAAATATGTTTTTTATTTATTAAAACGATAAATTTTATATTAATTATTCAAATTTTTAAAATAAAATATTAATATTTTTATTTTAGTTTTACACAAAAATAAAAAATTTTTTGTCAACCCTTTGTTGACTTTTAAATTTTTCAATATTATAATAATATTTATAAATAAAACATAAAAATCATAAAAGTTTTTATATTTTATGAGTTTTTTAATTTTAAAGGTGGTTTTTTATGCAAGATTTGAGTTCATTATGGCAAGCAGTGCTTGATAAAATAGAATTAACAGTTTCTAATGTTTCTTTTGTTATGTGGTTTAAACCCCTTAAAATTGTGGATTTTGTTGATAATAAAAAACTTATAGTAGCAACAAACTCTACTTCTGCAAAAAATCAAATACTTAGAAATTATTTTGAACATCTTTCAAAGGCTGCTAAAGATATTTTTGGCGACAATATTGAGATTGAAGTGTTTGACCAAAATGAAGAGATTGAATATATCAAAGTCAATGGTGAAAAATCTAAAGAAAAAGAAGTTGAAATTACCAAAAATCCTTTTAATTCCAAATATACATTTGATAATTTTGTTGTTGGTAAATCTAATCAATTTGTTTATGCTGCTGCAAGAGCAGTTGCTGAACATCCTGGAGAAAAATTCAATCCTCTTTTCATTTATGGAGGAGTAGGTCTTGGAAAAACGCATCTTCTTCATGCTATTGGTAATTATTTAAAAGATTACAATTCTAATCTTAAAGTAAAATATGTAACTTGTGAACAATTTGCAAATGATTACATAGAAAGTTTAGGCTCTAATTCAAATAATAAAAACAAGGAAATTTTAGAATTTAGAACTAAATATAGAAATCTTGATGTATTAATGGTCGATGATATTCAATTTATATCAAAAAAGACAAGTACTCAAGAGGAATTTTTTCACACTTTTAACGAACTTTATCAAAATAATAAACAAATAATTATTACTTCTGATCGTCCTCCTAAAGATATTGAAACTTTAGCAGAAAGATTGCGTTCTCGTTTTACTAGCGGTCTAATACAAGATATTCAAAGTCCTGACCTTGAAACTCGCATTGCTATCTTACGAAAAAAATGTACTCTTGAAAAATATTCTATAGATGATGAGGCTATTTATTATGTTGCTGAAAGAATAAATACAAATATTAGAGAACTTGAAGGTATGTTATCTAAAGTGTATTTTCTTGCTACTCTTTCTAATAAACAGGTTGCAACTAAAGAAGATGCTATGGAAGCATTTAGTGGTCAACAGGAAGAGGAAAAAAATGAAGGCATTTCTGCTGATGATATCATTGATACAGTATGCAAATATTTTGATATTACAAGACAAGATATTGTTGGTAAGAAAAAATCAAAAGAAGTTGTCGAGCCTCGTATGATAGCAGTGTATCTTATATGTGAATATCTTGAAATACCACTTATTTCAATCGGAAAAATGTTTGGTGGCAGAGATTATACTACTATAATTCACTCTAGAGATAAAATTACTGATGAACTAAAAACTTCACACAAAATTCAATCTATTGTCAGTGATATTAAAAAAATGTTAATAGGTGGATAAAATAAAAAATATATCAACAGTTTGTCCACATTTAATTATTCTATATTTTGTGATTATTTTTATTTTGCTGGTTTTATTTAACTATATATTGTATAAATTAATAGTTATTCACATATCCACATTGCTTATTATTATTAATATTATTAAATAAAAAAATAAATATTTTATCTTATTCTACGGCGCAAAAAATATAAAAATTAATTTTTTATTTTTATATTTTTTTATTTAATTTATTTTTTCTTTAATCTTTATTTTTACAGTTAAAAAATAATTATTTATTTTTGAAATTTATTTCATATTTATTTTTTCTATTTTTTATTATTTATTATTATTTATTATTATTTATTAATTTAAAAATATTTTTTTAAAGATGAACAAAAAACTTGATTTAAAATAAATAAAGTGGTAAAATAAATGTGATTTAAGGAGAAATATTATGTTAGTTAGTTGTCAAGGTTTAGAACTTTCAGAAGCATTATTAAGAGTAAGCAAAGCTATTTCAAATAAAACTGCTAATCCCATTTTAGAAGGTATAAAAATAACAGCCGATGATGATACTCTTATTATGTCTGCTACTGATACAGAACTATCTATAGAAAAGAAAATAAAAGCAGAAGTTAAAAGTGAAGGTGAAACTGTAGTTCCCGGTAGATTTATTACTGAATTTGTAAAAAAACTGACAAATACAACTATAGAACTTGAAGTAAATGAAAAAAATCAACTTATTATCAGGTATGATGATAGCGAAAGTATGATTCAATGTTATAATCCTATAGAATATCCTGGATTTAAAAGAGTTGAAACTAACGAATATTTTGGAATAAGTAAAAAAGATTTTCGAACTTGTGTAAACAAAACACTTTTTTCTGTTGCAATGGATGATTCAAGACCTATTCTGAAGGGTGTGCTATTTGATATTAGTAATAATGAACTTAATGTTGTTGCTTTAGATGGTTATAGGCTAGCAAGAGTTAAAAGAACTATAAATTCTAATATTAAAAAGGCTATTGTTGTGCCTGCAAGAAGTTTAAGTGAACTTAGTAAAATGATTGAAGATGATGAAGATATCATAAATATTTATATTGACCAATATACAATTATGGTTGATCTTGGAGATACAAAAGTTACTTCAAGATTACTAGAAGGTGATTATATTAATTATAAACAAATAATTCCTGTAAATTTTGAAACATTTATAACTATAAATAGAGAGCAGTTTATTGATACTCTTGAGAGAGCAACACTTCTTTTAAGAACTAGTACAAATAATTTTGTAAAATTTGATATAAAAGAAAATAATATTTGTATCACTTCAAATTCTGAATTAGGAAATATTAAAGAAAATATAAATGCTAATGTGTCAGGCAAAGATATTGTTATATCTTTTAATCCTAGATATTTTCTTGAAAGTTTAAGGGTAAATACAAATGATTTCATAAAAATTTGTTTTAATAAACCATCTACTCCATGTGTTATTGTTCCTACAGAAGAAGATGAATTTTTATATTTAATTTTACCTGTAAGAATTTTAGGTTAAGTAAATATAAAATATATAAAAAATAATGAATTTAATTTATTAATTAAATTTTTAATCATAAAAAATAATTTATTTTTAAATTTTATAATAAAAGGTATTATAATATTTAAAAATTTAAAAATTAATTAATTAAATATTTTTAAATAGGTTAATTATTAAAAATTAACTTATTTTTTTTGTAAATATTAATTAATATAAAAGGTTGAAAAATTTGTTTATTTATTGTATAATAATATTAAGGTGGTGGTTATGAAAAACTATTTTAAAAACAAAAAAAATGTATATTTTGCAAAAATGAAAGAAAATGCTATAATTCCTAACAAAGAAGAAGAAAATGCAGGATATGATATCTATGCTTGTTTTGATGAAGATTACATTAAAATAGAAAAACATAGAACTAAACTTATTCCTACGGGAATTGCTTGGGCTTGCAGTCCAGATTTTTATTTGCAAATAGAAGAGCGTTCTAGTACTGGTAGTAAGGGAATAAAGAAAAGTGCAGGTGTTGTAGATAGCGGATATAGAGGAGAAATAAAAATTGCTATTACTAATGCAAATGAATATGATTTAATATTTACTAATATTAGTGAGGAAGAACTTAAAGAAAAATATAAGGATATCGAAGAAAATTCTTTAATTTATAGTACTAAAAAAGCCATAGCACAAGGGGTTATACATAGAGTTGAAAGAATGAATATAAAAGAAATACCATTAAATGAACTTTTAAACATTTCTTCAAAGAGAGGAAACAAAGGTTGGGGGAGCACTAACAAATAATTATAAATATTATTAAAATTAATTTACAAACATGAAAAATAATAATTTAAAAATAACTATCAATTTTGATAGTTATTTTTTACTATTAGATTAAAAATCAAAAAATTATTTTGTTATTTAAGTTGATTATATAATATAAATAATTATTAAATTATAACAATTTTACTTGTTTGTGTTTCTTCTAGATTATTAAACATATTATAATTTTCATCATATTCAATTTCACATAAATTGAAAGTTATTTCATTATTTGAAGATTGATTTTCGCCATCTTCAATCAATACAATATAAATTATAACATTGTTTTCTGTGTTTTTATTTATATTAGATAAATTACTTTCTTTTACAGTTAATACATTATTTTTACTAGATAATAAATATAAAATTCCATTTTCGCTTGAATTGTTTTCTATTTCACTTGTTTTTGAAATTAAATATGAAGAATTTATATCAAAAATATTATCATTAGAATTATTTATAAAAATACAATTTAATCCATTCAAATAACTATTATCTTCTATTTTTATTTCAGAGTTATTAACATTTTCTATATATAACGCATTATTTTTACCTTCTATTATAGAATTAGAAACATTAATTTTAATATTGTTGCAATTAATTATCTGTAGACAATTATTATTATTTTCAATATTACTATCATTAATAGAAATTGAACTATTATTTACATTATTTAATACTACTGCATTCGAAGTGTTTTCTGTTATATTGTTAATAAAATTACAATTTTTAATCTCTATTTTTAAATTTTCTATTGTTTGATTTTGATATAATGGATTTGAAGTAGCGGATATATTTATTGCTGTAGAATTGTAATTAATTGTTAAATTATCTAGCAATAATGTTAAATTATTTAAGCTGTTTATAGATTCAGTTTCATCTATTGTAATTATTGGACTCACATTTGTATCATTTGAATTTAGTATTAGGTTTGCAATAGTTGTTTGGTTATTTTCGTCATCAGTATCATTTAAAAGTATAAATGTTGGGGAATTTAAAGTTGATATCGTTGTTAAATTATCTTGTAAAGCACCATAAATAGTTAAATTTTTAGATTTTGGAATAACAACTGAATCAACATTATAATGATTTCCTGTTATCATTATGCTATCTCCGTAAGATGCTGAATCAATTATTGATTGTAAATTTGAATATATAGAAACTATATGGTTTGGTTTTACATTCAATGGTTGGATACAACTTATACTTTCGTTATATATAATTTTTATAGAATTATCATTATAAGATAAATGTGAACTTGATAATGTATAATCTGTTGTTTCTATCTTTTTACCACTTGCGTAAACAAGACTTACTATCATTCCTGTGCTATCAAAACTTTCGCCGACATAATAATCAGTTTTAATAGGAGGAGATGAAACTTCTATAGAGGTGATATAATCTTCTTTAACATTAAGTTCTATTTCATATATATAATTTTTATATTTTATTTCAAGTTTATCACCTATTGAAAGAGTTTCAGGCACTATAATTTCATATTCTTCTCTACTTAATTGTTTATTAATACCACTTTGGTATCGTACCCAAACTGTCATTCCTGTTTCATTAAAAGTTTGACCTTCATAATAGTCTTTAATAACAGAATATTCATCTACATACATATCAAAAACTTGTCCATCTGTAACATTAACGATACAAGTTGCTTTTACATCAGTATCTTTTACAGCGCAAGTTATTATTGCTTGTCCATAATTTACTGATTGAACTTTTCCATTAGAACTTATTGTGGCTATTTCTTTATTTGAAGTTGACCATTCAAGTTTAAAATTTTTTGCATTTTTAGGAGTTACAACAAGATGAAGATATTTACCTTGACCTTTAAAAAGTTCTATTTCACTTTCTTCAAAAGATAAAGTTTCTATTGGGATAGTTTTATCTCCACATGAAACAAGGGTGAAAATTGAAGTAAATGAAAATAAAATCAAAAATATAGTCAAAAATTTTTTCATTTTTCCTCCTTTTTATTAAAATAATTGTTAAATATTTTGTTTTGATATAATAATTAAAAGTTTACTTTAATAGATTGATTGATTTGAATATCTAATTATTAAGATTTAATCAATAAAAAATGTTATATTTAATATATCTAAAATATAACATAGTATTTATAAAATTTCAAACATTTTAAATAAGTTTAGAAATTGCAAGCAATATTAAAATAAAACCGCTTAACCATGATAAGTTTATTTTTATAGATTTTGAAAGTCTTTTGCCTAAAAAATTACCTAAACAAGAGAATAAAATGCCTATTACAAAAGAAAATATTATGACTAAATAGGGGTAATATTCATTTAATCCTATTCCTAAACCTGCACCAAAACTATCTATAGAAAGTATAAGACCTATTAAAAGAGATTCTTTTAAAGATAACTTTTTATCAAGATTAATATCTGCTAGGACAGGGTCAAGACATACTTTAAAAAACAAATTAAAGTTAAATATTCTTATCATTGATTGATTTTTCTTTGATTGTTGCGTTAAAAAAATTTTAAAAAGTTCTATAGATAATTTTAATACTCCAACAAAGAGTAAAATAGAAAATGATATATATTTTGTGGTATTTTCACTTAAAATTCCTGTAAAAAGATAGCCTATTAAAATTGCAATAGCCAAAACTAGACAATTCAAAAATGTTATTATAACAGTGCGTTTAAATGGAACATTAATTTTTGATACTCCATAACCGAAAAAGGCAACAAGGGAATCAAAAGAAATTGCAAAAGAGTATAACAAAGATTCTATTATTTCATTTATCATATGCCTTAAATGCTTCCTAAAACATTTTATTAAATTATTTTTTGCATTGTTAAAAATTTTTGTATTATTGCAAAAAAAATAGCATCAAAACCTTAAGGCTATTTGTGCTACCTTTTACTAAAAAATTATTTCTTTAATAAATTCATATAATTGATACCCATTTCATCTTTCATGTGTTGCAATATTATCTTTGCCTCATTTGATGCTTTTTTACTATTATCAAAAAGCATTTGATATATTTCATCTATTTGAGTAAGCAAAACTTTTCTTTTTTCGCGTATAGGTGTTAAAAGTTCTTGAATAATATTATTCAAAAATAATTTAACTTTTACATCTCCAAGTCCGCCTTTTTGATAGTGCGATTTAAGTTCGTTAAGATTTTTATATTCTGGCAAATATTTTTTAAAATGTTCATCTTCACAAAAAGCATCTAAATAAGCAAATACAATATTTCCTTCAATTTTTCCCGGATCAGATATTTTTATATGGTCAGGGTCAGTATATGCCGACATAATTTTTTCCTTAACTGTTTTTTCATCATCACATAAAAAGATTGCATTTCCTGCCGATTTTGACATTTTAATTTTTCCATCTAGACCAGGAAGCCTGCTTAATATTTGTGATTGCGGAACGATTGCTTTTGGCATTTTAAAAACAGGAGTTTTTGGTTTATAAATATTGTTAAAAGTGTGGACTATTTCTCGACATTGTTCAATCATTGGAAGTTGGTCATCACCTACAGGAACTAAAGTTGTTCCAAATGCTAAAATATCAGCCGCTTGAGAAACAGGATAATTTAAAAATCCTATTGGAATTGTCTTTTCAAAACCTCTTTGTTTTATTTCCTCTTTGATGGTAGGGTTTCGTTGAAGCCTAGATACAGTTACAAGGTTCATAAAATAAGATGTCATTTCAAAAAGTTCAGGAACTTGAGATTGTAAAAAAATATTTACTTTATTAGGGTCAATACCTGCTGACAGATAATCTATTGAAACTTGAATTATATTATTTTTTACTTTGTCCACTCTTTCTGCATTGTCAGTTAGTGCTTGAGTGTCTGCTATCATAATATAAAATTTATCATAATTTCCTTCATTTTGAAGTCTTAATCTATTTTTTATAGAACCTACATAATGGCCTAAATGAAGATTTCCTGTAGGTCTATCACCTGTCAAAATTACATCTTTCATATTCTTTTCCTTTCGTGAGTTATTATACTTATATTTTATTTTACTGTCAAATAAATTAAAAGTTATTTAAATACATAAAAACAGAAATTTATAAGGTTTATTGTCTATATTTTTTAATTTTTTATGTAATAATTTTATTTTCTTTGTACAAATTAACAATAAACAAATGATACCATTTTTTATTTTCTTCTTTTTGAAAAAAATTATAAAAAATAAATCAAAAATTTTTATTTTTATAGATTTATTTTTATTTTACCTTTACATTTAAAATGGTTGATTTTGTTTGCCTTTATCCCTTTTATTATTTATAATATATTATAAATAAAATATATTTTCCTTAAAAAAAGAAGGGGGTATTATGTTAAAGAAAGTTTGTCAAAATTTTTGTATTTTATCCATATTAATTTTAGTGTTAGGGATAGCTTTTGTTGTTTCTACAAAAAATAAAGAGGTATATGCCGACCAAACAGAATTAACATTGCAAGAAAATGTTTTAAATGACAGCATTTTAAATCAAAGTGATAATCAAAGTGTTAACTCGTCAATTTGGGTAAATGAAACCGCAACAAAAGATATTTCAACAGATGATATTGTTGATGCAAATATCTATGGTCAAAATGTAAAAATTATTCGTTCTGCAGAAGGACTGGCAAGTGTTGCATATAATGTTAACAGCGGAATTGAAGAATACATAAATGGAACCTTTATACTTGCAAATGATATTGACCTTTCAGGAAGAATTTGGACCCCTATTGGAACAAATACATATCCATTTAGTGGTGTTTTTATGGGAGAGGGACATGTTATTTCAAATTTAAGTTTAGATTATTATTTTACTATGGGAACTTCTAAAGCATATGGTTTATTTGGATATGTTTCTGAAGGTTCAATTTCTGAAGTTGTTATGAGTGGTACGGTTTATCTAAACGAAAGTAATTATACTAGTACAAGGGTTGGAAATCTTGTAGGCAATATAAGTAACAGTGAGATTATAAATTGTAGAGATAATACATTATCAAAATATAATACAATAGGAAATTATATTAATACATCTGTTTTTATGTCTTCAACTATTGCTATAACCTCTTTTTCTTCTGAAAACACATTTTTGACAAGGGCGTATGGAGATAATGAAGAAATACAAGATTTAGGCGTTTTAGGAAATTTGACAGGTATACCTAATTATTCAGGTTATGTATTATATTTTTATGGCGGGCAAAATACAGCAATTGATAGTAATATCTTTGATTTTTATGTAAATAGTTTGCCTTGGCAAGATTTTAATGGTGCAAGTTTAAGAGTAATAGTCAATACAGATATGACTGATTACACAGGAAATATCATAAATAATTTTGCTTTCACTACATTTTTGCCTTCATTAAGGGAAAATTTAGGTGTAGATGATGTAAATAAACCTTATATTCTTCGTTATGGTTATAAAGCAACCTTTCCTAATTATTCATATAATTCATGTCTAATCTATAATGATATAAGTTGGTCAGCACAAACTATTTCTGCTGTTTTTGATATGGGTTATGGCACAAGAAGTTCTTCTGTTGAAATTCCTTATGATATGCCATATAATGTTTTTCTAACATTACAATCTGGAGTTTATGGAGGGAAAACTTATTCAGGCAAAAGTTATATGCTTAGAGCAGGCTATTCTATTAATACTATTGTTGGCAGTAAGGGAAACAATGTATATCAAGATGGCGATTTTGTTTATAAAGAGGGGAAAGATAGATTTTTCTATTATGGGTTCCCTTCATCAAGTGGGGATACAATATTTAATTGGGAATCTTTATCATCTGGCTCTTTTAACTTTAGATTTTTAATTGAAGATGAAGACTATCAACTAGGCGGAATTGATTATCAATCTCTATCTAGTAATATATCAAATGTAAGTGTTAGTGGAGGGACGCTTTCAAATGATGGAAAAATTTATCAAGTATCTTCTATAACTTCAGGAAGTGAAATTGTAATAACTTTTACACTCAACGCAGGATATGAAATCGCTCTATCAAATGGTACAAATTTAGCAGTTGATAGCGATAATATTAACAATGGATATTCAGGAGATAATGATGTTTATGCAGGTAAAACAAGTGGAGTATATCTAAATTTTATAGGATTTACAGGACTAGACCCTGATTATTCAGATATTAATGCAAACAACGACAATTACAATGAAGTAAGTTTAAGTGGTTATACCAGCGGGACAAGCGTTACTGAAAAAAGAACTTATACTTTAACATTATCAAACATTGTGGGACAAAATGGTAATGTATATATAGTTGTAAAGAGAGCAAGTCAATTAATAACTATAAATACTAATTTTAATACACTTTTACCTGAAGAAAACAAGATTGATAATTCGTTTACTTGGACATATTTAGGAAATGACTACACCCAAGAAAGTTTTGTTGTTGAAGCAAGATATAATCAACCTTTTACTATTTCGTTTTTAATAGGTGCTAGTCAAAATAACGAAAGTGATTATTATATTCTTTCAACAAGCACAGGGAATTTAAGTTCTCCAAGTTTTGATTATGTTGAATTAGACTCTGTTGATATAGGAAACTATATTTATTATAAAGGTTTTACTTTAACGGGTAAAATAGGAAATTTATCTTCAACAGAAACATTCAATATTAATATAGGCGAGTTAAGAACAAGTGTTCAATTAAAGGTTTATGATGAAAATAATAACGAAATAACTTATAACAATAACGATAATACTACTAAAGGAATGAATGCAACTATAAACTCGCAAAATATTGGTTTAGGAGCAAGTGGTTATATTCCTTTAAGGTCAATACAACAAGACCAAATTCTATTTACAACTAACGGTTATTATACTCCAACACGCATTGAAGTAATTGACAATTCTAGTCATACTGATGTTAGAGATGTTGTATTTGAAGGCAATTATCAAGATTATGACATATTTGTAAACTTATTTACAGGAGAACCATCTATCAACTATATAGTCAATATTTATGTTACAAAGACTCTCTATACTTTTGATTGGTCTAGTTTTACATTTAACATAGATGGAACTATTTATAGTGGCGATACAGATAAAGACTTTTTAAGTGGATTATTTATTTTAAATGTTTATAAAGGTGATAATGAAGTTAACTCCTTTTTGCCTAACGAAGAAGCAAGAGTCGTTCTTACTATGACAGATACTGGAAAGTCTATACTTTACGGAGATAGTGAAAGTTTTGTTGTTGATAATTCTAATCCGGGAAGTGTAAGTGATGGTTTTATTTCTGGAACAATGACAAAAGACGCATCTCAAATAATTCAAGGCATTTGGGCTTTTGATTATATTGTAGGAACTTATCAATTTAATTTAACTTTCAATTTTTCATACAAACAAATAGAAATTTCAGTCAATGGCCTAGTACTTCAAAATGATTTAGATATTATCTTAAACGATAGTTCTTTTTTCACAGGAAAGAGCGGAACTTATACATATTCCTATAATGGAAGTCAAGTATCGCTTTCTGGAGATGCTTTTGGAAGTATATCTATTCATACTCAATATTACTTACTTGGTTGGTATCTAAATAATGGTAATGTACAGGTGCAGACTAACTCTAATTATGACGACATAACTTCAAGTCAAACAATGATTGGCAATGGGTATATGGTGCTTTCACGAGAGGGAAATTCTTCATCATATCAAATGAATGTTCAAGGTGTTGTAGGGCAAAGATTTATACAAATTAATTACAATGAGGGTAATGCTGGAAAAGGTCAAATTATAGCAAGTGAAATTATAGACACTAATCTTTATTATGATACTCCTATCACTTTGCAATCACCTTTTGTCAATAAGGGATATACATTTGCTTTTTGGGAATATCTAATAGGTGGGCAAATAAAAACTACATTAGCAGGAAACTTCTCTTTAACTGATGGGGATTGGTCAAAAATATTCGACAACAACACTACTAATGATTTGCAAGTTTGGACATCTTTTGTAAATGACAGCAATCTTCAAACAGCGAGCATTGCTCAACTTACTCTTACTGCAAACTGGTCGATTATAAATTATAGTTTAATAATTGATGGAAAAATATTTAATAATATTCTTCAAATTGGAGATGAAATTCGCTTTGTAACTAATGGTGAGAAAAACGGTGACGGTTCATATTATATTTATAGAGATGGAATTCAAAGTGGCAGTGCTATGGAAAGCGGAATTTTAAGAGGATATATTTCTATAGGCTTTTCTATTCAAGAAAATAACAATCAAGACGATGAAAAACGCTTTACAAATTTAATAGGAGAAAATGAATTTGCACTATTTACATTTGATAACGAAAATTTTGATAGCATTTTAAACAACATTTATAATCAGCAAAAAACGCTTAATATAAGTACTGAAAGACAAGAAGCAACATACAAAATCTATATTGAAAATTCACAATATTATGACATAGATGTACAAGACAACAATGAGTATTATGGGGAAGATGAAAGTGGCGTTTATGTTATAGTAACTTACAACAAAATTCCTACAATACTTGATAGAGATAGCGAAGATTTTGCTTTCAATACAAATACAATCTCTGGTAAAGCGATAACACTTACTAGAAAAGGTTATTATTTCAGCGGACTATTTAACAATTTTGATGCAAAATCTATCTACTTAAACACAAGTGAAGGAGTTACTCTTTCACCTATTTGGACAAAAAATGACGAAGAAACGGTGCAAGCGAACATAAATTGGACAAGTGATGAAGTTGCAAATTTAAGGACATTTGTTTTACTTAATGATTACGAAATTGTGTACGGAAATCTTACTGATTTAGCCTCTGAAAATCAAGAAATCATACAAATTGAAGATACAACGATAATACTTTCGAACGGCGAACAACTTGTATCTTATGGTTTTATAATTTCTTATAATGATGGTAGCGAGCAAATTATTACAAAAGATAATTTTACAACATTCAATATAAATAGTCTTTATAATAATGGACAATATTATATAAAGTTTTTTGTTACAGTTAAAGACACTTTATATAATACAGAAAATGGTTATAGTTACGATAGAGAAAGCGAAGAACTCAATTTTGTTATGACCAAAAACACTCTTTCTTTTGATAGCAATTTTGTTTCAGCATATAATGGCACAAATGAATTTGTTCCAACTTTAGAAAGTGAAGGGTATGCAAATATTAATGACTATGGCAGAGTTTATCTATCTTATGCTTGGAATGGAAATGTCATTGAAGAAAATCAAAGAACTTATTATAATGTCGAACAATTTTTTAGAACTGAAAGTTTTGTTATCTATGGTGGCGATTATAGTGTAGGAGCAAATAAAGACTTACAATTCAATATCAATACAAGTTATTTTTCAACTTTGACAAACATAAATGGAACTGTTGTTTCTATTTCTACAAATTGGGCAGAATTATTAGAAAATGTTGAAACAAATAATTCCGATTATATATTTACATATTTTGACGGCTTAACTATTGAAAGAGCAAGATTTACTATAAATTTTGGTAAATCCTCAACCTATTATTTTGATGATGTAGAACTAATAGTCTACATACACAATGGCAGCAATATAACATTTACAATAGGTTCAAAAGACTTTACTTACAATCTTAACAATATTATTTATATCGGACAAAGCGTATCCATAGATACGATTTTTACGGGCGAAAACAATAGTGATGTTTTTAAAGTAAATGGTCTTGAAATAAGTGGAGAAACTTACGACATCGCTAAAAGTTCATTTGAATATGTTCTTGAAGGAGAGTTTACGCTTTTTGCTTCAATTAATGCATTAAAACTTTCATATACTCCTAGATATTTGATTGCATCAGATGGCGAACTTCTTACTAATTTATCTTACGATTATGTTAGTATAGCCGATAGTTTATTTATTGGAAATATTTATGTTGATGAAAATTTAGTACAAACAAATTCTAACCAATTTACATATCAAATAGACAATCAAGTTTTGTTTAGTTTTGTAAACAATAACTCGCCAGAACTTCAAGTTTATGTAAATAGCCAGTTACTAGCAAATCATAGTTTAACTTATGACATTTTCGTTGATATATCTCAAGAAAGACTTCAACATTTAACCCCGCTAACAAGCACTTCAGTAATTGATATGAATGAACTTGATGAATTACTTGACACAAATTTCATAGACCCTACAACAAACGCTTTGCCTAGTTATAGTTTTAACATTGATATTTTAACCAAAGAAACTACAACATATATCATTTTGACAGATGTAAGAAAAGTTAATATTTCATATAATGGCGGTCATAACTTACAAAATCAAACAAGCGAAAGTATTTATGTTTCGTCATTAACAGGTGAGTATATATTGACAAATCCAACGCATGATTATAGTGGATTAAATTTTGCAGGTTATAATGGAATAGGTGATGACCCTACTATTTCTAAAAACGGACAAGACTCATACATTTTTAAGACAAATGATGGCGGAATGTCTGTTAATATCACTGCACTTTGGGAACTTGTCAATATTGACGCAACACAAATTGAGGATAGTTTTAATTTTAAATCTTCATTGACCTCGCTTCCACTTGATATTGCAGATATTATAAATCAAGCAGAATTGTCAGAGGGAAGTTTTAGTTATAGTCTTTCAAATGAAAATTACACATTTATTGCAGTAGACGGAATATTCAATTTAGAAGATAATGGGAAATCTCCTATAACGCTTACAGGAAATTATACTTTAAAAGTAAATCTTGATTATACAAATTTAGTTCAAGGGACACAAACGATTGAAAAGACTTTTAATGTAACAATCAATGTAACAAGAAGTGAGATAGGCATAACAAACAATACTACCAATATATTGACTTTTAACAATTCTGATAGAAAACAAGAGATTTTAATAGGTATAAGACAAAATAATAACGAAGTTGAAGTTATGACTCTTGAAAATCTTTTATTGCAAGCGACTTCAAAGTATGGAATTAGCATTACAATCACATATAGTTTACAAGAATTAACTCAAGTCATCAATGGTGGAGATTACTCCATAACGATACAGATTGCAAGTGGTTATGAAAACTTTTTCTCTCTTGAAAATAATTATATTAGCATAACTCAAACTATAGAAAAAGATATTATTGAACTTGTCAATTATCAAGAGAGCATCTCACTTTCTAAAGATTTTGGTTTAGACGACCCGTCTTTAGTGTCAACTATTACCATTAATGAAAACAATTACGACCAAGTTGATATAAGTTTTACAAGAGAAGATGGTGAGGCTATCGGGAATTATAGACTTTTGACCCCTACACTTGTAGACGAAATAGATAGATTAAATTATATAATTGATGATAGCAATTTTGAAGATTATTTTGAAATTAAAGTTCCTGATGCAAGTTTATATATAAATTTAGATGGAACGCTTTCATATATCTATAATGGTCAAATTATAGACGGACTTTCCGTTAGTTATGATAGCATTGTCGATAAATATGTGCTAACAGGTTTTGCTGGAAGTGAAGAAGTTAAACAAACTTTTGATATGTTCTATATGGAGGACGATGTTATAACTCAAATTCCACAAGAAGAAAAAGAAAATTTTGCAAACTATATTCAATTTACCATTACATCGCAAATGTCAAAAGATGTTGGCTCTTATTCTTTTGATGTAAGTTTGACAGAAGAGGGCAGTAATATTTTGCTTGATAAGCAACCGCAATTTACTTCTTCTTCACAAATATATGCATATATAGTAATTGAAAAAAAGACTATAAATGTTACAAAAGCAACTAAAGTTTTTGACCAAAGCACTTCATTTACATGGACAAATAATTTAGAAAATATTGGTATAGAACTAGAATATTCAGGCATTGTTTCAGGAGATACAGTAACAATTTCAGGGAACTTCCAACAAAGTTTTGCAGGAAATCAGAAAATTTTGTCGATGACGATAGATAAAACAAGCGAGAAGAATTATACACTTGTTTATCCTAATTCAATTCTTGTAATACCATCACAAATTGCCTTTACAGTAACTTCTACTACTTCTTCAATAAATTATGGCTCTATCAATAAAGATTTTGCAATTTCAGATATTCTAACAAAAATTCCTCTTATTATCAATAACAATACTATCAATGCACAATATTATAATATTTCTGACTTCACATTTGACAATGTTTCAACAGGGGGATATTTACAAACAGGACAAAATAGAATTATTACTTTCACCTTATCATCAAGTAATTATACATTCGGACAACCTATAGGCGAAGAAGGAGCAATTTATTCTCAAACTTTTGACATAACTCTTAATGTAAATGTAAAAGATATTAACCTTTCTAGTATATCTAGTCAAATAATTAAGTATTTTGATAATACAACAAATTATCCAAGTGATATAGATATAGATATATCTAATTATGGAATAGAAAGCGGGGATAATGTCTATATTGACAAAGAAAGAAGTTTTTATGCTGATTCAAGCGTTGGAACAAAAGATGTTACTATAATTTTAGCAGGTAATGACAGCGCAAATTATTTACCGCTTGCAAATGTTACAGGAACTATCAAAGAGCATATTGTAACTTTCAATGTTATTGCAGATGAGGAAAATGAAAATCTTATAGATAGTGGTGGCGAATTTGTAAATGATGGACAATCTACAAATGTTAAATATTCAACATTTACTTTTACTTATCCAAACAACTATTCAGATAGCCAACTTATTTCTCAAATGACTTATCCTACTAGAACAGGGTATACAGCAGTTGGTTGGAAATATTATTCTAATGGTCAGTACATTGAAATAAATGAAGAAAATATACAAAATTTAGTTACTTCAGTTGCAATGAATAATCCTATTCCAGAAGAAAAAGTGATGGATGTTTACACTGTTTGGGAAATTGATTATTATCACATTATAATTGAAGGGACAAATATACAAAGTGTCAATATTGACGGTGAATTTTATAATCCAGAGAATCAAACTGTAAGATATTTTTCAGATTTAACAGTTGAAATTATGGCAAATAGAGGTTACAAAATTTCCTCTTTCAATGTTGAAAGTGGAGTTGTTGGTAATTCAGATTTAAGTGATACCAACAAAAATAATGGAATTGCTTATTTGTACAACATAGGTTCTCCAATAAAATTACAGGTAAACATGGCTGTTATTTCTGTTACAATCAATATAGATGATAATATTCCTGCTTTCACTGCCCGAACAGACAACAATCTTTTGTATAATACATATGGTTATGACGAACTTGATTTAATAACTAAAGATAATCTCCCTTTACTCACAGTTACAGAGGGAACATATCTTCTTGTAGATTATTTGTTTGGAATAAATGATGACTCAATTCAAGGACTTACACTTAAAACTGTGGTAGACCAACTCTATGATACTTTAGTAGAGGATATTCAAATCAGCATTAAAGCCAAATGGCAAGGTGTTACATATGAAGTTTCTTTTAATGCTAACGGAGGAGAACTTTCAGGAGTTTATCCTATTACAATTGTTTATGGTGAAGAGATTACACAACTTCCAATTGCTTATCTTGCTGGGCGTAGTTATGCTTGGGTGGATACTTACAATGTTACTTATGAGGTTGGTGATAAATATCATACTATAGGACAATATTCTAGCAGTAAAAACCTGTGGCAAGCAACACTTACTGCAAGATATACAAACAATCCATATATTTTAACCATAGTATTTAATGATAAAATACTTGCTTCAGTTGACGGACAAGATATCAATAGTGGAGATACTTTTACCATCGTTTATAGTGAAAATAGTATTTCAGTTTTGGCATCTTCTGTTCAAGGCTATGGATTTATGTTTGATACAAGTGCTCTTAACGGACAAAGCAGTATAAATAGCACAGGCAACGAAATAACTATTTATAATTTGACAGCAGATGGGGTTTTGACAATAAATTCAACTTTAGGAACAAATAGACTTATTCTTGGAAACCAAAAGGTTGATAATTATGTTGTTGAAGTTGATGGTCAAGAGCAAGAAAGTGGACTTACTGAATATATTGTTTATACAGAGAGTGTAGTAAAAATTACTTACAAAGCAGTAAAAGGTTATGAGTTTGATGACAATTCAGTTGTGTATTCTGATACTTCTTCAAATGTTAGTTATACAATTTCTGATGATAAACAAACGCTTACTCTATATTGGAGCGATTTTGTATATGGTATTACAATTAATGTTACAGCAACAGCTTCAATAAATACAATTACTATTCCATCAATAAGTGATAGGTTTATTTCTCTACAATTTAATGGCACAAGCGTAAGTGTGAATGGAGGTCAATATCAAATCAAGTCAGACACTCCTTTAACTGTTACTGCAACTCTTAAATATGGATATATGGGCGGAGAAATCACTTCTTCCATAGAAGAATTTTTGCTCACTGACCAAACTTGCAGCTATTCTCGTTCTGATGGATTATACCATTTAACTGCAAATTTCAGCGGAATAAATGATAGTTTTGAATTGAAGTTTTCATCTTATGAAAGAAGTTATAATTTTGTTCTCGTTGTTGCAGAGGGACAAGAAGAACAAGGCGAAATTGTAAGTCAATATATCAATCAAACAGTTTCGTTTAATAGCAACCTCATATTACAAGCAAATGTTTTAAAAGATGATTATATTTTCTTAAATTGGACTTTTAATAACACAGTGTTATCTATGAGCCAAAATACAACATTAGCAATTAATTCATCATTACAAAATATGCTTGAAAGTGTTGAATTAAATGATAATATAGTAATTTATGCTAATTTTGTAGAAAATTTAGTAGAAATTTCTCTCACTGCTGGCAATCGTGGGCATTTTACTCTTGCTCAAGAGGAAATGGAAAGCGTAACTGTAAATGGTGGGCGAACAATAGTTGCTACTATAAAATTAAATAAAGACATAGTTATTCAAATTCAACCAGATGATGGGTATGAGATAGATACAATTTTAATTGATAACAAAAATTTAGTTGACTGCGGATATATTTATATCTTAGAAGGGCAAAATCTTACTATCTCTCCAAATCCTCAAAGTCCATTCAGCACAATCTCTATTACCTTTAAAGCAAGCGATGCCTATGTTCATGTACAGGCAGTATTACAAGTCAATTATGAATTTACTTATGCTACAGACGAAGGCGGACTTGTTTATATAGCAGATGAAAATGGTAATAAAGCAGATGAAAGTGCTTATTTAAACGCAGATGGTACTATGTATTTTGACTATGACCTTTTATCTAAAACAGATGCTACAATTTTCTTTATTGTAGAAGAAAAAAGTGGATTTAATGCTTCAATTTCATCTGCCAGTCCGAACATTGTTGTTAGCGAGTATGATGTAAATTCCACACATTTATATGCTGTTAGTGGTGTTAAAGATGGTATTTTATTACAAGTTATATTTACTGCTTCTGAAAATAGTGTACAAATTAAATTTGTCAATCAAAATAGTATAACCTCTCTTTCAGCAGGAAAAATCAATGTTGATACAACTTCAACACTTGTAAAAATAAGTCAAAATAACACAAGCAATGTTACTATTAAAGCCATAACAGGTGCAAATGTCTATATGTCTATAAACTCTCAATTTGCTTATGACCTTATGACTGATGACAATGGAAAATTGCTTTATAAAGTAGAATACTTGACAGGACAATTTGATGAAAACGCAATTACTGCCGGTTTGGTTAAAGGCAATGACCCTACTATTGATGGATTTACAAAATCATCATCTTTGCAAATTACTAATATTAATGCAGATGCAATTATTTACATATATGTTGAACCTAAAATTTATGATTTAATATTTAAAGTATCTTATCCAAATGAACAATATGAAGTTCTTTTAGAAGATGCATTAACTTATGGTGAAATTTTCTCCATTTCTTCACTTTCTGACGAAGATAGAGAAATTATATTTCCGTCAAGAGAAGGTTTTACACTTGATGGATATTATACAAAAGAGGCAGGTCAGGGAACTCAATATGTGGATAGAAATGGTAATGTCTTAAAAGCGTGGACAGAAACAGGTTACACTTGGGACGGAAATAGATATGTTGCTGACTCAAACTTTAATCCTGCAACACAAACCTTTACTATTTATGCGGCTTGGCTTTATAATAAAGCTATTCTAACAATAGATTTTATACCTGAAGGGTTTGATAACAATCTAAATAAAATAGAGATTGAAGATATAATAGTTAATTTAAATCAAACAACTTATTGGACAAGTCAAAATGATAAGTGGTATGCAGAAGTTTCAGAAGGAACGAGTCTAAAATTACAGGCTTATCAATATGAAGGCTATGAGTTTATGTATTGGCAGGTATCCATTAATGGAGGCGAGCCAAATAATTATTCTTCTAATTTCGAGATGGTTTATAATCAAGGAAATTATCTAATAAAAGCCATTTATTATCCTAAATTTACTTTGACAACAAACAATGAGGGTGGTGAAACGGCACTCTATCAAAATGATGTTATGCTTACTGGAAATACTTTCTCTCCTGAAGAAACATTGACTATTGTTGCTACTCCTGCTAATGGATATAATTTCTTATATTGGAGAAATGTTGATTCTAATACTTTAATTTATGGACAATATGATTCAGAAACCGGTTCATATACATATACTTTTAGCAACCTCATAACTTCTCCATTAAACCTTATTGCTGTTTTTGAAGGGAAACCTGTAAATATAAGCGTGGATAGTTCGTCAATCTCTGGCATCCATAAAATTATAGGAATCTATTTAGATAATGTTTTAGTTAATAATCAACAAACATTTACTGCTTCAGTTGGGCAAACGATTAAGATTATTATCAACCAGGCTTGGGGTTATGGCGTAAGTATTCAAGGAGCAATATTTAACGAACAACAAAATCAAGTAACAGGTTATTATGAATATTTGTATAAATTAAACGCAAATGAACTTACGGCATCAGGGGAAGGCTATTTGCTAGATATAGTTTTAAATCTTGATAAAGAAAAAATTAATCTGACATTTAACATTCAAATAGAAGATAATGTTGATAACAATGAAGTTATTCGTGCAGGGAATTTAGTTTATATTTCTCCAGAAGGGCTACAAATTGATGTAAGCAACGGAAATATATTCCAAATTTTATATGGTGATAGTGCAACATTAAGAGTTTATCCTTCTACAAATTATAAAGTATCTAATATTATAGCAGTGGTCAACTCAACAGAATATAATGTTATGAATATGTATGTTAATGACGAGTTAATCATAAATCAGGCGTTCACAGAACTTTTAGAAGCATATAATATTCAAATAAATGTTGTTTTTGCAAGACTAACATGGCTCGACGAAGATGTTAGAGCAAAAAGTTTATTAGGTTTAGGAACAGAAGACAAACCATATTTTGTGAGAAGTGCTTCAGAGATGGCTTTTGTAGCATATGCGGTAAATAACGGACTTATCAATAACAATGGATTAAAATATTCTGATGCTGTTTATCGTGTAGTTGCAGATATAGATTTCTATGGCAGATTTTGGGAACCTATAGGCACACAAGAAAATCCATTTAATGGAACTATGTATCTTGAGTCTTATGATTTAAGTAATATTACACTTTATAAAACATATTCAAATCCAAATGTTTCATATGGAGGATTGTTCTGGTGTGTTGGAGAAAATGCGAATATTTATAAAGATAACAGTATACTTGCAGTTGCTTTTGCGATAATTGGAGGAATAATTATCTTATTGTTATTATTACTGTTAATTTATTACTATATTAGAAAAAGAAGAAAAATGAAAATGCAAGAAATAGCAAATTCATAGGTAAAATAAATACGCCTTCATTTTTGAAGGTGTATTTTATTAAAAATATTTTCTTTTATAAAAATTAAATTTTTAATTAATTTAATTAAATTGTATTAAATTATAATCTATTTTATTGAAAATGAGATGTGAAATATGTCTACTATTTTTTAAATTGTAAATAAATTCAGGAAGTATTTTATAATTTTTTAATTGTTTCTTATTAATCCATACCATTGTTTCATTTTTGTTATCTAAATTTTTAATTTCTTTTTGTCTACACAAAACATTATCATTTTTTAATTTTATATAATAAACAAAATTAATTTCATGATAATTTATATTATCAAACACAAAAAATTGTTCTGAAGTCTTAATTAATTTAGGATTGACATTATCAAGATTTAATTCTTCTTTAAGTTCTCTTTTTATAGCGTCATATGTGTTTTCTAAAAGATGGACTCTTCCTCCGGGCAAATTTAAAAAATCTGTTTCAATGTTTTTTTCAAGTAGATATTTATTTTTATTTTCAATTAAACAACAAACTCTAAAATTAAACTTATTGTCGTTGCTGATATAGGAAATATCATTCATAAAACCTCCAATATTTATAATATTATTTCTTTAACATATAAAAATGCCTAATAGTTATTATTAGACATTTTAGTAATTTTAAATTTTTTAATCTTCATTTTTTGGGAAAACGATTACATAACGATTTGGTTCTGTTCCTTTAGATAAGGTAGTAACACGATTGTCATCTTGAAGTGCAGTGTGAATTATTCTTCTGTCGGCTGGATTCATAGGTAAAAGTTTGATATATCTTCCACTTTTTGCTACTTTTTCCGCTGTGCGTTTTGCAAGGTTAATAAGAGATTCTGCTCTTTTTTCTCTATAACCGCCAATATCTAAAAGAATTTTTTTGCTTTGCTTACCAGCAAGAATGGAAACTAATTTGCTTATTGCATAGAAACAATCTCCTCTATGACCTATCATGTTGCCCAAATCATTACCGATAACGCTTATGTGAATATATTTTTCATCTTCGTTAATGTTAATTTCAACTTCTTTACCGGCGACATCAAAAAGACCTTTTAAAAATTGATGTGGAGGGACAATTTTTTCTTGTTTTTCATCAAAATTGTCTTTAGCATTATCTTCAGTTTTTGAAATATCTTTTATTTCGTCATTTTCTTTGTTTTGTGATTTAATATCGATTTTAGTAATTTCTTTATCTGTCGTTAAATCCTTTTCTTCTTGAGATTTATTTTTTAAATTGTCATTTAACTCTTCTTTTTTTTCTTCTTCAACAAAAAGTTTTCTTTTTTCATATTTAGGGCGTGCTTCCTCTGAAATGGTTACAAGAACTTTTGCTTTTTTAAAAAGCCCCCCTTCATTTAATATTTTTATATCTACATCTTCGCGTATTGCTTTAAGTTCAAGCAAAGCGTTTTCTATTGCTTTTTCTATAGTTTTTCCAATTCCCTCACAAGAAAACATATTTCCTCCAAATAGAAAGTTTTAGAACTTTCATTATTATTTTTTATATTAAATTTAAAGATTTTAAATTATCATATTCCCTTATTTTAAACTTCAGTTTTAAAATTTTCTTGAATAATCTATAGTATTATTATCTTCAATTTTAGTTTTTCTATTTATAATTTTATCAACTACTAGAAGTTGAAGTGGTAATAAAATAGTAGAAACAACTTGTCCTGTCAACATATATATTGCAAACACACTGTTATAGAAAAGTGCAAACAAACCAAGCATAACAGGAATAATAATTTGCATCCATTTTGCCGCACCTTGTGCTTTTATCTCTTTGCCTTCTTTTCTATTTTTTCGTTTTGTATATAAATTATTTAAAACAATACTTAAAGAAGAAACAACTACACAAAGAATAGGCAAAATATAATATCCATTCACACGGCCTCTTGCTTCTTGCAAATCTCCCATAAAAGCGTTATAAATTTGCTCTTCTCCATTTTCAATATTTGCCGAACCTACTTGAGATACTAAATTTTCATAACTCATTATAGATTGAATAGCAGGAGAGTCAGCAATCCAAATATTCTCTATCCATAAGAAACTGTCATGATTTAGGTCATATGAATCAACAACATAAGCCATACATACATTTTGAATTGCCGTAGAGAGATACAGGTCTTGATAAATCTCATTTTTATTTTCGTCTAATAAAATGTTTCCATCTGCGTCAACTACAGGTTGATAATCTTCTATTAAAATTATTTCTTTAGAACCTTCTTCTTCTCCTTCAGCATAGATAGGGAAAATCTTATTTAATATAGTAATAATATATTCATTTGAAGTAACAGCCTTTTGAGAAGTTATGATATTTCCGTTAACTTCTTGTGAAACAGTTTCAATATATCCAAAATTTGTACTATATTCTATGGTATTTAATACTTCTTCAACTATTTTGTTTTGATTTTCATCAAGTATAAAGTTGTTTTCTCCATCAGTTTGATATTTCACTAAAGATATTGTTTGAGTTTGGTCGATTACTTCTATAACAAATCCCAAACTTTGATAATCTTTAAATATATCTAATTTTGCTTCGTCCTGATAATTACCTTCAAAGTAGTCATCAATAACATTTATAGCATTTGCATAATTAAATTTCAAATTATTATAACCTTTGTCAATATTATAACCTGCCATTGAGTTTAATCCAGTAAACAAAGTGATAAAAATAAGAAAATTTAATGCAAGTATAATAAGCATTGCAAGGCACCCAGTGTAATAACTTTTACCATAATAGCGCCTATAGATTTCATTTTGTTTTTGGTTTAATTGTTGGGGTGAGTTTGCATATTTTGCTTTTACTTTTTCAAGTTCTGGTTGCAATTTTACTTGAATAGCATTCATTTTTTGCTGATTGTATTTGCTGAATGTATCAACTATTCCCCATATTATTCTAATAACAACTGTCAAGAAAATAATAGCAAGAACATAATTGTTTGTTACAGCCTCAAAAGCTTTAATAATTGATATCCAAAATCCAGACGGCTCGCTCACTGCCAAAAGTGTGCTTAAAATAGCCATTTAATTTCTCCTTTAATATTAATAGGGACTGGGTCATAACCACTGTTTTTGTTCCAAGGATTGCATCTGCTTACTCTTTTTAAACCTTTAAAGACTCCAATTATCCCAAATTGATTTATAGCATCAAGCATATAGCATGAACATGTAGGATAAAACTTACAAGAATGAGGGATAAGCGGTGAGATACAATATTTATAAAAATAAACAGGCGATTTCAACAAATTAATGAATATTAATTTTATCTTTTTTTTCATTATCTTTTACTTTTTCAAATAGAGTTACGAGTTGTTTCCTTATATCACAAAAATTCAAATCACAAGCACCAAAACGGGCTTGCAAAATATAATTATAATTGTCTTGAGGCAATAAATTTAAGCGAACAATCTCTTTCAATCGTCTTTTTAATAAATTTCTTTTATTTGCTTTGCCTTCTTTTTTTGATATAGAGTATCCTATCTTATAATGTTTATATTTGCTTTTAACATAAAACAATATAAAATTTTTAGTGTGAACTCTATCACCTTTTCTAAAAATATAGGTAAATTGTTTATTTTTTTTTAACCTGTGGTCATGCCTTTCTTTTGTATTAAGCAGACAATTTTTTTCTTCCACGATTTCTTCTTCTTTTTAAAACATTTCTTCCGCCATTAGTTCTCATTCTTTCTCTAAAACCATGAACTTTACTTCTTTGTCTTTTCTTTGGCTGATAAGTTCTTTTCATAATGTGTGCCTCCTTTTTAAATAGTAACTAATTTATTATAGAAAATAAATTGGCTTTTGTCAATTGTAAACATTAATTTTTCTGCTATTATTGAAGTAATTTAATATATAATTTTATTTTTCGGCATTTTATTTTAAAATACAAACAATAAACAAATTTAATTTATACATAAAATCAATATTTAAATCTATTATTTGCTTGACAAAATGGACACAAAAAATAAATAATATTATATATAAATAACTCATAGACTTATGATTTATAATAAAATTTAGAATTATGCCAAAAATAAATGTAGGGGGTAAATTTGATAAAAGAAATATTAAAAAATAAAATTTATAATTTAACAATTTTATTGCTTTTAATACTTTTAATTGCAAGTTTTTATCCATTAAATAAAGAGTCAAGTTTGCCATTAAATGATGATTCTTCATACGCTGCAACAGCCCCTACCAATACAGATAATTGGCAAGATAGTTCATCATATAGAGATACAAGTTGGTCAGGCTCTGGAACATCTTCAAGTCCATATCTTATCACATCAGCAAAAGAGCTTGCAGGTCTTGCATATCAAGTTAATGCAGGGAATACATATAGCGGAATATATTTTAAACAGACCACAAATTTAGATATGTCAGCTCACTATTGGACACCTATAGGTGGATCTTCTAATTCTTTTGATGGAAATTATGATGGTGATAATTATACCATATCTGGACTTTTTACGGAGTCAAGTTCAATTAATTACCAAGGGTTATTCGGGAGAACTTATGGGACTTCATCAAATTTTGCAACAATAATAAATGTTGGAATAATAAATTCATATATTCAAGGAGGTCGTTATTTAGGTGCAATCGCTGGAGAAGCTAGATATACAAATATTATTAATTGCTATAATGCAGGTTCTGTAACGGGTTCGGAAATGTATGCCAGCGGAGTTGTGGGATATTGTAGTTATTCCTCTACAATAACCAACTGTTATAATATCGGAACAGTTAATGGCGAAAGTTATGTCGGCGGAGTTGTGGGATATTGTTATAATTTTACAATAACCAACAGTTATAATACCGGAAAAGTTAGTGGCGAAAGTTATGTCGGCGGAGTTGCGGGATATTGTAGTTCTTCCTCTACAATAACCAACTGTTATAATACGGGCAATATAACAGGATCAGGTTCGGATGTAGGTGGCGTTGTAGGACGGATTAATGTTGAAATCAGCAACTGTTATAATACGGGGAGTGTAACAGGAGAAGGAAGATATGTCGGCGGAATTGCGGGGAGTATGAGAGACGATTCTACAATTAGTTATTGTTATAATGAAGGCAATATAATTGGAAAAGATAGATATGTAGGTGGAATTGTAGGGACTAATTTTTCAAAAGTAACGACATCAATTACAATAAGTAATTGCTATAATACAGGCAGTGTAACAGGATTAAGTTCGAATGCAGGTGGAATTGTGGGAAGTTGCGAATATTCCAACTGTTCAATAAGCAACTGCTATAATACAGGAAGTGTTACAGGCGAAAATTCTTTTATTGCTGGAATTGCTGGTTCCTGTTATACTACAATAACCAATTGCTATAACACAGGTTATGTTAATGGAGGGAGCTTTTTAGGGGGAATTGTGGGAGTATCTTCTACTTCTTACCCACCAACAAACTGTTATTTTGGCGGAAATTGCACTTTAAATTATGGTATAGGCTCGCCACAAAGCAATTTGGGTACAACAAAAATTTCTAATTTAAGTTCAACAAGTTATGCAAAAAGTCAAAGTTGGTACACCAATTCTTCAAATTGGGATTCAACATATCCATGGGATTTTACTGATACATGGGCAATAAAGTCGTCTATTAATGATGGTTATCCATATTTAAAATCGTTATTTGAATATAAAATAAGTTATAACTATAATGGCGGTTATGCAGGAAGTTCTGCTCCAACACAAGCAGAAATAGATGAAGTAATAACAATATCAAACCCAACGAAACAAGGATATAGATTTACAGGTTGGACAGCACAAAATTTAAATACAAGTACAGCCCAATATGGAAGTTCAAGTTCTAGGTTATATAATTGGACAAATGGTTCAACTAAAGTTACAACAACAGTATTTAAGAATTTATCATATCCAAATTCAATAATTATACTTGTCGCAAATTGGGAAATGGAAGAATACACCATAAAATATGATAGTAATGGAGGTGTAGTTATAAGTTCTTTAGGATACAATATAGAGAGTAGGATTTCACTTCCAACTGCAACAAAGACAGGATATACATTTAATGGTTGGAAACCGACGATAAATATAGGTAGTTGGAGTAGCAGTACAACA
>CALVZG010000016.1 GCA_944372465.1 uncultured Clostridia bacterium | reverse complement strand
TGCGGGAATTGTTATTGATAATAACAAACACACTGTAGAAGCCTATGTAGGTAACAGCAATTATAAAATTTTAGATTCCAAAAGACAACCTGGTTCTTGTATAAAGCCTGTGCTTGTATTTGCTCCTACTTTAAATGAAGATATTATTTATCCTTGCTCACAAATATTAGACGAAAAAACTACTATTTCTGATTACTCTCCTAAAAATGTCGGCAATGTCTATCATGGTTATGTTAGTGCTAGAGAAGCTCTTTCTAAATCTATAAACATTCCCGCTGTTAAAGTCCTTTCTTATGTAGGAATTGATAAAGCAAAGGCTTACGCTGAAGAAATGGGACTCTCTTTTGATAAAAAAGATGATAGTTATACTCTCGCACTAGGCGGAATGACTTATGGTGTCAATATAAAAGAACTTGCTGGCGCTTATTCCACATTTGCTAATAATGGTTTCTTTAGTTCTCCTAAATTCGTATCTTTTATAACTGATAAAAATAATAAACTTTTATATATTAACAAACCTAAAGAAAAGCAAGTATTTAGAGAAGATAGTGCTTATCTTATTACTGATATGCTTAAAACTTGCGCCACAAGTGGAACTGCTAAAAAATTAGCATCCTTAAATAAAGATATTGCATCTAAAACTGGTACTGTTGGAAAACCAAATTCTAAACAAAATCTAGATGCTTGGAATATTTCTTATACAAAAGAACAAACTTGCGGTGTTTGGCTGGGTAATTTAGACAATACTCCTATAAATTACGCTGGTGGTAATCAACCTACTGAAATTGTTAAAAATTATTTTCAAAACACTCAAGACAATTCTCATTTTGAACGACCTAATTCTATAGTCGAAAAAAGTATTGATAGCAGTGAATTAGAGGAAAATCATAGAATAATACTTGCAAATTATTATATGCCAGAAAGATATACTCAAAAAGAATTATTTTCAACCTTTAATCTTCCTTCTGATATCTCTGATAAATTTACAAAAATTGAAAAGGTTGATTTTGAAAGTAAAGTTGAAAATAATAAAGCCTTAATTAATTTTATTGCAAAAGATTACATTACCTATGTATTTGAAAGCAACAATCAAATAGTTCAAACTATTTCAAACAAAAGCGGGCAACAAAATATCGTTATCCCTTTAACTTCTGCTAAACAAAATGTTCACATTAGTTATTACTATACACTTTCTCCAGAAATTAGTGAAGAAGATGATATAAGTTTTATAAAAACAGAAAAAACAAAAAATAAAAATAATGACAAATGGTTTATTTAATTAATATAAATAAATGGGATTTATAATAAATAAATGGGATTTATATTGATTTTGTAAAAATTTACAAATCCTTTATAATCCCATTTTTTATAACGAAAAACAAATATTTAATGTCTTATTTTTTATTCTATTGTTTCTGGCTTTGTTATATTTTTATTATCGCTTCCTATGCCATAGGCTTCTTTAACTTTTGCAAAAATTTCATTATAGATATCTTGATTTTGCTCTAAATATCCTTTGACATTTTCTTTTCCTTGACCTATTTTTTCATCATTATATGAGAACCATGAACCAGATTTCTTTATAATGTCTTTATCAAGTGCAAGGTCTATAACACAACCTACTTGACTTATTCCTTGACCATAGACTATGTCAAACTCTGCAGTTTTGAATGGAGGTGCTAACTTATTCTTAACTACTTTTACCTGTGTTCTGTTCCCTATAATGTTTACTCCGTCTTTAATAGTGTCTTTCTTTCTTACATCAAATCGTATACTTGAATAGAATTTTAATGCTTTACCTCCAGTTGTTGTTTCTGGTGAGCCAAACATTACTCCTACCTTTTCTCTTAATTGATTTATAAATATAACTGTTGTGTTACTCTTATTTATTATACCTGTCAATTTTCTTAAAGCTTGACTCATCATTCTTGCTTGAAGTCCTACATGATTATCACCCATTTCGCCATCAATTTCCGCTTTTGGTGTTAATGCAGCAACTGAATCGACTACAACTATATCTATAGAGCCTGATTTCACTAAAGTTTCACAAATATTTAATGCTTGCTCGCCATTATCTGGCTGTGAAATTAAAAGGTCATCAAGTTTTACGCCTAATTTTTCTGCATAAACGGGGTCAAGAGCATGCTCTGCATCTATAAACGCGGCAGTTCCCCCTTTCTTTTGTGCTTCTGCAATTATATGAAGAGATACTGTTGTTTTACCTGATGATTCTGGACCATAAATTTCTATTACTCTTCCTCTTGGAATGCCTCCTATTCCTAACGCAATATCTAATGTTAAACAACCTGTAGGAATAACATCAATAGGTTCATTTACCCTATCTCCTAATTTCATGATAGCACCTTTACCATATTGTTTTTCTATTTGCAAAAGTGCTTGTTCTAATGCTTCCTTTTTACTATCCTTTTTTATATCTTTCTTTTCCATAATTTAACCTCTTATTCTTTTTTCATCATTATTTTATCAAATTTTTAAAAATTTACAAAATGATTATTAAAATGTTATATCATTTTGTCTTAGTTTTTTTACTAGATGAAATAACAATGAATTTTTAGCCATTTCTATACAATTATCTTGATTTGCTTTAAAATTATTTTTAAAAATATGTACCTCTTGATTATCTGCAAGAGCATAATTAAATTCTAGTCCATTCTCTGTAAATTTTCCATTTGTCATAATTGCAATATCAGCATTAGTTTCTTTTAAAAATTCTACTGCTTTTTCATAAAGTGCATCATTATTCAAATAATCAAAATTATCAAAAGTTGCAGTTTTTAAAAGTTCTTTAAAATTTTCATTATCTTTTAATAAACTATAAATAATCTTACCTTTTGTTATATTTTCGCAAATTGATATATTTTTGTTTTTCAAACTTAACATTTTGCTTACAATTTCTGTTAATTTCATATCATTTTCGCTATAAGCATTTTGTTTAAAAGCAGAAGCAATTTTTACTTGATTGTCGTCTATTAAAGTTGTATTTCCATTGTATGCCACAACTATATCACATAGCAAATTTTCATAATTAAATTTATATTCTAGTCCATCAACTTCATCTTTCAATGTTTTAAGTTTATTCTCTACCTCTTTTTCTCCTATACCAAAAAGATGAAATTCACAGTATTTTTTATTCTCTTCTCTTTTGAAAACCTTGTTTAATAAACTAAAATCACATTCAAGCGGTATAAATACTATTTTGCTATTTGATTTTTCAAATATAACTATTTGGTCATCTATAAAAGTTTTTTTATTGCCTAAATTGTTTATATTTTTTATAATCAAATTATCCAAATTTTCATTGTTACAAAAAATAATAAGGTTTTCATTATCTTCAATAAAATGTCTTTCTAAATCAAAATTCTCTATTATATAATTTTGTATTTTAACAATATTATACAAACAAATCTTGTTAAATTTAACAAAATCAAAAGTATTTTGACCACTTAAAACATCATTTGAAAATATAAAAACCTTATACTCCATTTTATCTTATTCCTTGTATTGATTAATTTTGTTTATGCTTTTCTATTTCTTCTGCGTCATCAGTTTTCTCACTTTCATCAGTTTCCTCTATAACAGCATTTTCTTCTTTTTCATTATCTTCTTCGTCTGCCATAACTGAACCTTTTTCTGCTTTGAAAACATTCTTATTTCTTATTAAATAACTAGCACCAGAATATATTGTGAGAATTGTTGCAATTATAAGTATTATCATAAGAATAAATCTTATAATTCCAAGTGTTTTATCTGGTATTTCTGTAATTGTTATTATATCAGTAAGAATAAAAGCAAAAATCATATACAATGTTACAGATATATATTGAACTGTTGCTTTTATTTTCCCGCCTTTGTCTGCTGCTAAAACTATTCCTCTAGATGCAGCAACTTGTCTTAATGCACTTATTATAAATTCCCTTGCAAGCATTATTATTATACAAGTTATTCCTAACCATTGTGGCCATAAAACAGGTGCACTTCCATTTATTGGACCTGCTACTATTAATATCATGCCTGTCATTATTAGCACTTTATCTGCTATTGAATCAAAGAATTTTCCAAGATCTGTAACTTGGTTATTTTTCCTTGCAAGATATCCATCTAAAAAGTCTGTTAAGCATGCCACTATAAATATTATAGTTGCAACAAGTCTTCCATATGGTATAAAATCTGCTAAATAGAAAAATACAATAAGTGGTATCAAGAGCAATCTTGATAATGTTATTTTATTTGGTGTATTCATAAAACCTCCCCTTTATAATCACTTCCATCAAAATCATAGATTTTAACTTTTACATATGTATTACACATTACATTACCATTATCCACAAATCTCACATTAAAGTCAACTAATGGCGACATATTTTGACTATGTCCACTAAATTCACCTGTTTTCTCATCAAAATAATCAACAAGAACTGTCATTTCTTTGCCTAACATTGTTTTTGCTTTATCTAAAACTATAGAATTTTGCAACTTGGTTATTTTTTTAAGTCTTTTATTTTTTATAAAATTCGGAACTTGTTTCTTCATAAAATAACTTGCAGTACTTGGCTCTCTTGAGTATGGGAAGAAACCTGCGTAATTAAATTTGCTTTCTTTTATAAATTCGCATAACTTTTTAAATTGTTTTGAAGTTTCTCCCGGATAACCTATTATAAATGTGCTTCTTAACGAAATTTGTGGATAGTTTGTATTTATTTTTTCTATTAAATTCCTTGTCTCTTTTTCATCTAGGCGTCTTCTCATACTCTTTAATATTTTGTCATCTATATGTTGCAATGGAATATCAAGGTATTTGCACATTTTGTCATTTTTTACAATGTAAGATAGAAGTTCATCTGTTACCTTTTCAGGATAAGCATAATGTATTCTTATTGATTGTAAATTTTTTATTTTAGATAATTTTTCGCATAGTTCTATTAAATTTGTTTTATTTTCTAAATCTTCCCCATACCTTGTTGTATCTTGGGCGACTAAAATTATCTCTTTTACACCTCGAGAAACTAAATTTTTTGCTTCGTCTACAAGTTTATCTATATCATAACTTCTATATCTTCCTCTTATTCTTGGAATTGTACAATATGAACAAGCGTTATTACAACCATCTGCTATTTTTAAATAAGCATAACTAGGATTGTTAGTCAAGACTCTTTCATATTTCTTTATTGGTTTAGATAGTTCCACATCATACAACTTTTCTATTACATTTATAATATTTTCGTTTTCCCGTAATTTTATATAAGCGTCAATATTAGGAAAATTTTCTTGCATTGAATTGTAGTTCCTCTCTGGGAAACAACCTGTTACAATTACTTTTTCTATTCTTCCGCTTTCTTTTAATTTTTCCATTGCAATTATATTCATAATTGCCTCTTCTTGTGCTGGTTGAATAAATGCACAGGTGTTTACTATTACTATGTCTGCACTATCAATATCATCACTTATTGTAAAGCCATATTCTTTTAATTGACCTAGCATATTTTCTAGGTCTACCTTATTTTTATCACAGCCTAAACTTATTGCTGAAATGATTTTTGTCTTAAGTTCTTCTTTAGTCATAAATATCTCCAAAAATTGAGTAAAATTCATCTATAGTAATATATACGCTTCTTTGTTTTGAGCCTTCTGCACTTGATATATAACCCCTTTCTTCCATTTGGTCTACTATTCTTGCGGCTCTTGGATATCCTATTGCTAGTTTTCTTTGTACCATTGTTGTTGATGCCACTCCATTATCTATACATATCTTGAGGGCTTGAGGTAATAGAGGGTCTACTCCATTATTTTCACCGCCACCATTATTTGCTTTGTTAGGATTATTTATTGCATTGTTTGCTTCTTCATCAAATATTTCTTCGTTGTTTTCTATTATAAAGTTTACTATATCTTTTGTTTCTGGAGTATCTATAAAACAACCCTGAATTCTTGAAGGTTCTGCATCTGCTGGTTTATAAAGCATATCACCATATCCTAAAAGTTTCTCTGCACCTGTTGAGCCTAAAATAACTTCGCTATCAACTCTACTTGCAACTTTAAAGGCAATTCGTGCTGGAAGGTTTCCTTTTAGCGTTCCTGTAACAACATCTGTAGAAGGTCTTTGTGTTGCTAAAATCAAATGTATCCCTGCTGCACGCGCTTTTTGAGCAATTCTTCTAATTTTATCTTCTATTTCATTTTTTGCTACTGCCATAAAATCAGCAAACTCATCAAAAATTATCACAAGGTATGGCATCTTCCTTACCTTATTTTGAAGAACTTTATCTAGTTTGTTATATTCACCTATATTACGCACCCGTTCTTCTGAAATAAGTTTAAATCGCCTTTCCATTTCATCTACTGCCCATTGAAGAGCATTAACAGCCTTTGTTGGATCAGTTATAACTCTAGGTATAACCATATGTGGTAGACCTTCGTACATAGAAAGTTCAACTTGTTTTGGATCAATCATTATAAACTTAACTTCATCTGGAGAAGCTTTATATAAAATCGAAGTTATGATTGCATTTAAACATACACTTTTACCAGAGCCTGTTGTTCCTGCAACTAAAAGATGAGGCATCTTTTGTAAATTACATATTTTTACATTCCCTGTTATATCCTTGCCTAGTGCAAATGTTAGCGGTGATGGGCTTAAAGAAAATTCTTTTGATTGTAAAACATCTTTTATTGAAACTTTTGCTACTTTATTGTTAGGTACTTCAATGCCGACGATACTGCGTCCAGGTATTGGCGCTTCTATTCTTATTTGCCCATTTGCTGAAAGTGCATATGCTATATCAGCATCAAGTGATAAAATCTTTTTTACTGATATACCTTCTGGCATTTCTATCTCATATCTAGTAACTGTTGGCCCTATGACTACATTCTGAACTTTTGCTGGTACGCCAAAATTTTCAAGTGCATTTTCTAGTGCCACTCTCTTCATTGGGACTTCTTCATTTATAAGAGATAAGTCATCTGATTTTGTTGTGATTAAATCAATAGAAGGTCGTGTATATTTATAAGGTTTAATTTTTTCTTGTGGTTTGTCATCATCTAATTGTACAAAACGCTTTCTTCTATCAATTTCATCAATAGGACTTTTTTTGATTTCATTATTTTGTACATTAACTTGTTCTTTATTGTTTTCAAGTCTATTGTTTCTATTTAGATTTATTCTGTCTTTTTGTTCACTTTGGTTGAAATCGCTATTACTTACATTCAGATAATCATTAGTATTGCGTGTGTCCATGTTTTCTCTATTTAATTGTAATCTTTCCGAACTTCTATTAATTGATAATTCATCACTATTTCTATTTCTTAATAAATTATCACCACTTGACTGATTAGACAAAATAGAACTTCTAGATAAATTGTTTAACTGGTCGTTATTTTTTTCTTCAATGCTACTATAGTCAATATAATTAGTATCTTCATCTATTATGCTATCATTTTGAACTATATCCTCTTCTCTTTCAAGTTTCTCTTGCTCTACAACTGACCTGATTATATCTTCAGCCTCATTAGTTATTTCTTCTGGTTTAACATCTGGCAAATTCCCTCTTCGAATATTTTGATTTTGAGAAAAATCATAATTTTCCTCATGTATATAACTTGATGGCTTAATTTCTTCATCATTTTTAAGCGAGTTTAAGTTTTTATTAATTTCACCTATTGTAACATTATTATTTGGTACATTTTGCTGGTTAAAATTACTTAAACTATTGTTTGAATTAGTTTGGTTTTGTTTGTATTTTGGGCGTTGCTCCATGTATTTTTCTAAATCTACTTTAGGAGGTTGTAAAAGATATTCTCTCAAACTCATTCCTGCAGGAACTTTGCTTTTAATCCCCTCCTCTTGAGGTAATTTCATTTCATGACTACCACTATATTGACTTGTTTGGGAAGAGTTTTGCTCTCTTTTTGAATTTGTATAATTGCTATTATATCCTTTTCCAACTAAACCGAGTTTTTCCCTAGCAGACAACTCTTTTTTCTCTTCTTCTTCTCTATTACCATTAAACATAACATTTGGTGTGATAGTTTTTTGTTCATCTGTTTTGCCAAACAATTTTTCATAATGTTTTGACTTGACCCTTGGATTCTCTATCTCTTTTTGTTCTGATTTTTCTTTAATTTGAAGTTTTATAGGTTTTTGTTGTGATACTGTTTTTCTTAATGAAATGACCGCTTCAACAAAGAAAGCAACACAAGTGATAAAAGCAAGTGATAAAATTACATATGTTGCTGGTAATCCCATAAGGTATGCAAGAGTTGTTGGAATAAAACCAATAATCATTCCTCCCGCTGTAATTTGTTTAGTATAATTCAATGAAATATATTCTCCATAATTATAAGCATTTGGAGAACCTACTATTATAAGTTGTATGATAGATAAAAATAATATTAAACTTAAACTTAAAAAAATAGCATAGCGTTTTGGCATAACATATTTTTTATTATTTAAAAGTGCTAGTGCAATAATAAACCCTAACACTGAAAATGGATAAACAAAAATTCCTAAAATACCTAAAAAGAAATCTTGAAATGCAGGAATTAAATTGGTTGCTGAAAACAAAAAAACTATAGTTGAAAGTGCTAAAATCGTCCAACCTATTATTTTTTTTATATTTTTTTTATTTTTATTATTCTTTTTATTTACTTGAAATGTCGCCATATAGAATCCTTCTATTGTAAATTATAACATAAAGTAAACAAATTTGCTAGTTTAAAAAGTTAATATTTTTTTAATTTAACTTATGAAATATTATAATAATTTACTAATATCATTATAAATATAGCACAAATTAAATATATAAACAAGGCATTAACATAATTTTATAGAATATTTTTGTAGGATTATAGACTTTTTTAGATTTTAATTAATTTATACTAAAATTATTTTTTGACTTATAATTAAACACATCTTTTATTAACAAGTAAATTAAATCTATTATGTTATGTTTTGATAACTAAAAAGATTTAAAGAAATTTTTCTTTAAATCTTTTTATAAAAGCCCTATATTGTCAGAAACTATTGTTAAATTGAAATTATTTTGTTGAAAATAATCTATTATTTTAGGTAATGCTTTAACTGTTGCTTCAGTTGGGTGCATTAAAATTAAATCTCCACCCTTTGCATTTTTTATTGCTCTACTATAAATTAAATTTTCATCATGGTCCCGCCAATCTATTGTATCGCGTGTCCACATTATTGTGTTATATCCAAGTTGTTCAGCACATGAAACAGTGAGTTTATCATATGCTCCACTAGGAGGTGCAAATAAATTCATTTCAACACCTAAAAGTTCTTTTATTATTGTATGCGTTGTGCTTATTTCATTTAAGTTACCTTCTTCGTCTAGTTTATCATGGTCTTTATGGTGATATCCATGATTTGCAAGTTCGTGCCCATCTTCATAAATTTTTGTTAAATAATCTTCGTTAAGCACTGCCCATGTTCCACCTATAAAAAATGTTGTTTTAACATTTTTTTCTTTAAAAATATTAAGCATATCGTCTAGATATTCAGTTCCCCAGTATACATTTATCATTAGAGTTACTTTGTTTGAAGTTGTGTCGCCGTTATAATAAACTCCGCTAACTGCTGTTACCGGAATAGTATTGACTCCTGCAAATATAGCAAAACCTCCTATAACTGCTATTATAAGAATTATTGCAAGATTTGTAGCCCATTTGCTAACTTTAATTACTTTAAAATGAATTTTTTTCATGCTTTAATATATTCAGGGAAAAACAATTAAATTACTATAAAGATTATTTTTGCTTACATTCTTCACAATTATTCTCTTTTTAGTTGTATATTCCAAAACTTCTTTATCTAATTTATCAAGTGAAAGTACTAATGCAGAATTATCTATTAAAAATCTATTGCAAGCAACTAAAAATGGACTGTCTGAAATTAATTTTATCTTTTTATCCGCATTTTCAAATAAATATTTTTTCCTACTATTATTTTTTATATTTTCATTATCTTCGTCATTGTCTAATACATAATATAATTTGATATTTTTATAACTTTTTTTCAAAGAAATTACAACTTTTCCACAGGCTATTTCAAAATTAGTATTGAAAGAAGAAATGAAATATTTAAAACCTTTTTTTATTAAACTTTTTATAGCCTTACTAATGTTTTCTATACTCAAACTAAATAAAATATTTTGATTATCATATATTGCTGGTTCATTTTTTTCGCAACCTATAAAACAACATGTGTCAATGGCATTTTGATTTACAACAACATATTTATTTTCTATATCACAATACATATTTACTCTCCTTTTTATTTATTATAACATATAGTATGTTTTAAGTCAACCTATTTACTCTTTTTAAAAAAGCCTAGTTTAAAAACACCTCTTTTGTAAAATACTAGTAAATAGGAGGAGAATTTATGAATTTGGCTCAAGCAACAGCATATCGCACACGGGACTTACTCAAAAAATTTAATAAAACACAATATAGGCTCATAAAAGAAACTTTAATAAACAAATCAACTATTTATTCTTTATTCAAAGGAACCAAACAAGACATTAGATTATCTACAATTTATCTTATTGCACAATTCTTTGGCATGACACTTTCTGAATTTTTTGATTGCGATTATTTTAAAAATATTGATATTTACGCCTAAATCTTTTAATCTACTATAAAATTCAACTTTTTTCTATTTTACAATTTTTATTTAAGAATTAATATATAAATAATACAAATAAAATATAAAATTTATAATAATAAGTTTTTTATCTAAATTGATTTATCACTATTTAACCATTTATACAAACAAAAAAGAGCGAAGAAAATTCTTCGCTCTTCTTTATTTAATTAAATAGTTTATGCACCTTATCAGTTATTTAAGCGGTGTGATATCTCTATCACTTGTACTTTTCTAGGATATTCCTATCCCGCTCTATGTTTTACCATAGCCTCGACTCTGTCTTTCTCTTTAAAAGGAGGTGATCCAGCGGCACCTTCTGATACCGCTACCTTGTTATGACTTAACCCCAATCGCTGGTTTTACCTTAGGCGGCTGTCTCCACTTGCGTGGTTAACTCACCGACTTTGGGTCCCCCCAACTCTCATGGCTTGACAGGCGGTGTGTACAAGACCCGGGAACGCATTCACCCCGACATTCTGATTCGGGATTACTAGCAACTTCGGCTTCGTGTGGGCGAGTTTCAGCCCACAGTCTGAATTGAGAGTGATTTTTTGAGTTTTGCCCCACCTTACGGTTTCGCGTCTCTTTGTTTCACCCATTGTAGCACGTTTGTAGCCCAAAACGTAAGAAGCATGATGATTTGACGTCATCCCCACCTTCCTCCGTATTATCTACGGCAGTCCCATTAGAGTCCCCATCT
>CALVZG010000015.1 GCA_944372465.1 uncultured Clostridia bacterium | reverse complement strand
TCATTTTGTTCTATTTATAATTTTATATCGATGATATGTTCAGAGATAACAATATCAACCACTATATGTATAATTCTCTTTATAGTAATGTTTATTGTACAAGGTGCATTTGGTTTAACAGCTTATGCCAACAAATATATTGAAAATGCTTTTTATGATGAAAATGGAAATAAACATATTATTAGTCAAGAACTTGATCCAAATTATCCAGGAGATGAAAAAGTTAAACAAGCAAGAATGATTTATCTTTCAATTCCTCAAGGACAAGCTAATGAAATTAGTAATAATAATTTAGAGTATTTAAAACAAATGCCTATTTATTCCATTACTTTAATAGGCATAGTAAATATTTTGGGAATTTATATTTTTTCTAACAAAGAATTAAAATAGGAGGAAAAAGTGAATATTAGTTTAGTATTTATAATAATATTAGTTTTGGTATGTATATTTTTAATTATAAAATTATTCCTAATAAAAAAGACCATTAGAGAAATAGAAAAATCTTTTACATATATACTAGAATCTGATACAAACAATAAAGTAACAATATCTTCATTAGATAAAGATATTAAAAACTTAACTATAAATTTAAACAAGAACTTGATAGAGTTAAGAAAACAAAAATTACAATACAAAAATGGAAATCAAGAACTAAAAAAAATAATAACTAATATTTCACACGATTTAAGAACACCTTTAACGGCTCTTAAGGGATATATAGATTTAATAAAACAGGAAAAATTGTCTGATAATCAAAATAAATATTTAAGAATAATACAAAAAAAGTCTGATGAATTAACTGAACTTACAGGACAACTATTTGAGTTCTCAAAAATATTAGATACATTAGAAAAAAATATAAATATAAAAAAAGGAGAATGTTGCATAAATGAAATTTTAGAAGAAACTTTAGTAAATTTTTATAGTATTTTTAAAGAAAAAAGTATAATTCCAACAATTAAAATTACTAATAAAAAAATATATAAAACAGTAAATGAAGTTTCCATAGTAAGAATATTTGAGAATATTTTATCAAATGTATCAAAATACAGTAATGGTAATTTTAAAGTTGAAATGAATGAAGATGGAATAATAACATTTTCTAATAAAGCAACTTCATTAGATGCAACAACAGTTCAAAAAATATTTGATCGATATTTTTCTGTAGAAAATGCAAAAGAATCAACAGGAATAGGGCTATCGATTGCTAAACAATTAGTAGAATTAAATAATGGCAAGATATATGATAAATATATTAAAGGAATATTATTTATAGAGATTTATTTTAAATGAAGGGGTATCACCCCCTTTTTATTTTTTATAAAAAAACTACTACGAGTATATTGAAACTCGTAGTAGAAAAGGATAGTTCTGCTAACGGTTAGTCAGTTACAATCCAATTTTTAGCAAATTAGATTAATAATACTGCTGTACGTGGCAAACCAAATTGCCGTTGTTCGGTCCACTAGAGACATAGGCTTTAAATTGCCAAGCACCAGTGCTGTTGAAAACAACAAACGGTTTATCCAAATAGTTGGATCCGTCTCCGTTTACAGGACCGAAAGGTCCGTATTTCTGAGAACCACCAGTCACAAATTCAAACATAACTTTAGTGTCAGAACTGCCACCAGTTACCCAACATTTGAATTTGGGAGTGAACCCACAGTTGGACATATATCCAACAGAGCCAAGAGGGAAGGTTACTGTATCTCCCTGTTTCATAGGAACAATGCCATAATCATCGGATTCAACAACGACAGGAATCTCCTGTTCTACGATTGTGAACTCATTGTTATCGGCTTCAGATGTAACCTCAGTCGAGGTCTCCGTATTGGGTTCAGCTGCAAAAGCTGTTGTAGCACAGCCAAGTGCCATAACACAGGCTAATGCTAAGGATAAAATTTGGAAATAGCCTTCATAATGTATACCTCCTAATTGATGAAAAGCAGAACTATCCCTTTTTTACTGTACTGTCAAATTCGACAGTACACTTATTATACAACTATTGTAAAAATATGTCAATAGATTTTTAAAAAATAAAATCGCTTTATCCTTTGCAAGAGTAAGGAAATGTCGATTTTTGTCGAACGATGTCGAAAGATTGATTTTGAAAATCAAAATAAATTTTAATCTACAAAAAATTAACTAATAAGTTTATTTTATTATGATTATATTTTAAGTAAAAAAGAAGCAGAAGATAAGAAAAAATAACTTGATTGTGTATAATTCAAAATTTATAGATACTTTTTACTCCAATTATCGATAATATAACATTACTTTTAAATGAATAAAAATTAAAAAAATTGCAAGAAAATATATTATAATTTATATTACAGGTTATTAAAAAAGTAATAGATTAAAATTAAATAGGAAAAAATGAAGTACAAATAAGATTAATAAAAAATCATTAAAGAAAAAATAAAGAGAATAATACAATATAAATTATAGAGGAGATGTTTTAAAGACGAGTTTTATTTGATTAATTTGATTAGAATTTGCTTTATCAAAAGCAATAATAGAAATATAAGTAAAAAATATGATAAATATATAAGATTTGATATTGAGTTATGAAAATAATATTAATTGTTTTATGCTAAGGAATAAAATTTTATAATTGAAAAGCACCAAAAAACAGTCAAAAAATGACGCTAAAAGGGAATTAAAATGCTTCTTTTTGTAAAATATAATAATGTTGCAAAAAGGAGTGAAAAATATGGT
>CALVZG010000014.1 GCA_944372465.1 uncultured Clostridia bacterium | reverse complement strand
TTCTTGTGATATTGTTACTTCTGATATCTCCCACGCAATATTGCTTGTGTTTATAATATCAAAATATAAGGCAAATGATCCATATGTATTTTGGAAATCTCCTAAATCCATATCAAAAGTCCCATTTATATATCCTGGTATAAAATTTGATATGGTTACTGGTTCATTTTCAGCCATATTTTGTTTGATACGAACATCTTTAACAAACAAACTTCTATCTTCCATTACAAAATTAACATTTCCTGTTATATTTATATTTTGTGGACTTGCTGCAAATATACCAATAATCATAATTCCCAGCATTAACATAAATATTGATATTGATGAAATTAACTTTATCTTTAATGACATCTTTGCCTCCTATCTTTTCTTTTTATTATGCTTAATAGTTCTCTTTATATACGACATCTCGACATATTTCGCATTTATTCTTGTTTAAAATATTTTTTTTAACATTTATCTTTCAGGTATATTATGCTCTTTTTGTTAGTGGTTTGTCAAGTTATTTTAATAATATAACAAATTCTTTTTTTATTTTTAACATCTTTTTTACTGATTTTTTTATATCAGTTGCCTTTGTTTGCCATGCAGAATGACTTGCTAACTAAATTTATAAAATTTTTTAACTTTTATTGTTTGTCGTTATTGAGGTGCAACAATATAAAAAATTTTAATTTTATTTAATTCTTTAACCTTGTTTTATAGCGGAACTGCGAAAGCGGACAACGGTCGCTTTGCGGTGGAGCGAGTTTTATAATGAGTTTTATAATAAAAAAAAGGCGTTTTTTCAAACAACCTTTTAAATTTTTAACCATCATATCAAAATTTTAATCAAAATATCTAAATAAAATTTTTTATCTTGTCAAAATTTTGAAACATAAAATTTCTTAATAATTGAATCATTTTTGTATTTTTAACAAAATTTATACTTAACAAATTTTATATAATTAAAAAAAAATACATTTACAACAAAATATAATTAATCACTTTATTTTTACTATACCAAAAATTCTTTTATAATTTTCAACGCATTTTTTTCAAGTCTTGAAACTTGTGCTTGACTTATACCTATTTCTTCACTAACTTCGGTTTGAGTTTTCCCTATAAAATATCGCATTAAAAGTATTTCTTTTTCTCTAGGAGGTAAAACTTTAATAGCATCTTTAATTGAAATATTTTCATACAAGTTTTCGTCAGTATTTTTAGTGTCGGCAATTTGGTCGAGAAGTTCTATGGTTTCACTACCATCATTATAGATTGGTTCGCTTAAAGAAACAGTATCACTTATTGCATCAAGTGCAAAAGTTACTGTTTTGGCAGGCACATCAATATATTTTGAAATTTCTTCAATTGAGGGTTCTTCTATTGACTTTTTTGCTAATTTTTCTTTGGCTTGAAGTGCTTTATATGCGATATCTCTTAAAGAACGAGAAACACGCACAGAGTTATTATCCCTTAAATATCTTTTTATTTCACCTACTATCATAGGAACAGCATAGGTAGAAAATTTAACATTTAGATTTTCGTCAAAATTATCAATTGCTTTCATAAGTCCAACGCAACCTACTTGAAACATATCATTTGCCTTTTCGCCTTTACTACCAAACTTATGGACCACAGAAAGAACAAGACGAAGATTTGCAATTATGAAATAATCTCGAGCCTTTTCATCGCCTGCTTTAATTTTTTTAATAAACATGAGCATATCATCATTTGTAAGTTTTGGCAGTTTGCTTGTATCAATTCCCGAAATACTGACCTTTGACATACCTTGCCTCCTAATAAGGTATATCTTTTGCAAACAAAATCAAAACTATACTATATCGACAAAAATAAACAAAAAAACAATAAGAAATTATTTTTATAGATTTTATTTACAATTTTGTTAATTTTAGCAAAATTCTTAAAAATTAATTGAAATAAATAACTTTTTTTTTTTTTATTTTTGTTATTTTTTAAAAAAAATAAAATATTCTCTAATTAAAATAAATAAAAAATAAATTATAATTATAAATTTTTTAAAGTACAATAAAAACAATTAATTTTAAATAAATATAAGTTCTTTAGGAAAGTTTTTCTATTTGCTCTTTCATATCACTTAAAATTCTTTTTTCTAGACGAGAAATATAACTTTGACTTATTCCAAGTTTAATTGCAACTTCTCTTTGAGTAAGTTCTTCCTGTCCCATAAGACCATAACGAAGAATCATAATTTCACGCTCTCGAGTATTGAGTTTGTTTATTAAATCTTTGATAATTTGTCTATCACTTGGTTCATCTACTGTTTGCGTTTCCACATCTTCGTCGCTTGGCAAAATATCTGAAAGAACGAGTTGATTGCCATCTCCATCTTCACAAAGAGGTTTGTCTAAACTTATATCATTTTTTAATTTTGAAGTCTTTCTTATTTGCATAAGAATTTCATTTTCAATACAGCGAGAAGCATAAGTTGCAAGTCTTATATTTTTATCTACTTTAAATGTTCTAACTGCCTTTATAAGCCCTATTGCACCTACAGAAATCAAATCTTCAAATTCTATGCCAGCATTTTCAAATTTTTTAGCAATATACGCTACAAGACGAAGATTATGTTCAATAAGTTTTTCTGTGGCTGACAAATCACCATTTTCTTTTAAAATGAGTAGTCTGTTTTCTTCTTCATTATCAAGCGGAGGAAGAAATTCATCATTACCGCAAACATAGCAAACAATATTTTTTACATTTAATAAATTTTTTCTATGAAAAAGATTATATAAAAACAATTTTAATTTAAAAATTATATTTTTCATATTATCCTCCTATATTACTGCACTATTTAGCAATATTTTTTTACCAAAACTTTTTTCAAAACTAGAAAATGTAAGGCCTATTAACGCATCTTTATAACTCTTTTCATTGCCAACTTGTAATTCGTCTATTCTAAAAACAAGTATGCTCGAAAAGCCTCCAACATTTTTTATCTTTACAAAATGCCCGTCTTTTATTTCTTTTTTATCAAAATTTTTGGTGTATGCGTTTATATAATTTATATTTGAATAAAGTTTATTAAAAACATCAAATGTAATAAGAATTATTGGTTTTTTTGTTATATTATCATAAAGCACATTTCCGCTATCTAAATAACCCTCTTCATATATAACTTTATCATCATCTTTTAGCACAACATTGTATGTATATTTTTGTATCATATCTCTCTTCTGCTTACTTTTTATTATTATCTTGCTTATAATATAAATTATAAACGCTATAACAAAAACAACAAAAAGAGGAAATTGTCCAAAAACATTTGTCAATGCTTGCATTGCTCCTCCAAATAAAAAGGTTGACAAAATTATAACAGAGAAAATACATATAAAATTTTTAAGAGATTTGAATTTAAAAGATATACTTAACATAATATTGCATACAAAGATTATTATCAATACTTTAAAATACCAATTAAGTGAGAACATCGGCAAAATCAAAGCAATCGCGCTGCCTATGAGTGCAGATAAAAACCAAAGACGAGGCTCTTGTTTTAAAAACAAACCAGCCAATTTTAAAATCAATGAATTTACTAAAAGGTTAATACAAAGAGATAATTCAACCTCGATTTCCATTTTCACCTCTTAATTCATTTTAAATCTTTTTAATTTATTTGCAATAATAGAAAATTAAATAATTATGTCGATATATAGAATAATTTATTGATTTAATATTTTTAAATTTATATTTTTTAATTATCATTTTGCTGTTTTTTAACATTTTATTTATATAATTAAAAAAAACGACTTATTTTAAGTCGCTTTTATATTAATATTTTTATTTATTTTTTATTCCTTCTAAGTTTTTCAATCCAAGGTGGAACATTAGTAGATTTTACATCAATGCGTGAAGATGTAAGGTCATCATGTTTTTCTAAAGATACATTAGGTTTGGAAGCCTCCTCTTCTTTTTCTCTTTGCATATAATTTGAAAACATACTTCTTGCATCAAATTTAGATTTAGTCTGCCCCATATTGCCTATAGCACGAGCATTTGCCACATCATTTTTTTCTTCTTCTTTTACTTTATCTTGATTTGGATTAGGAAAACCTGTCGCAATAAGTGTGATTTCTACCTCATCATGCATATTTTCATCAATGCTTGTACCTAAAATTATATTACATTTTTCATCAACAACTTCTCTTACCAATGCTGCAGACTCACTTAAATCATCTTGAGTAAGGTCATTTCCACCTTTGATATTGATTAAAATGCCTGTAGCACCTTCAATAGTGGTTTCAAGAAGTGGGCTTGCAACGGCTTGTTTAACAGCATCAAGCGCTTTATTATCGCCTGTTCCATAACCTATTCCCATATGTGCTAATCCCTTATCTTGCATAATTGTAGTAACATCTGCAAAATCAAGATTAATAAGCCCCGGATAAACAATTAAATCAGAGATTCCTTGAACACCTTGTCTTAAAACATCATCTGCGAATTTAAAAGACTCTTTTAGAGGTGTCTTTTTAGGTAATATTTCAAGTAGTTTTTCATTAGGAATAACAACAAGAGCATCTACATATTTTTTTAGTTTTTCTATACCTTCTTCGGCATTTCTTGCCCTTACATTTCCTTCTAAATTAAAAGGTTTAGTAATTACTGCAATGGTAAGAATACCAAGTTCTTTTGCTATCTGTGCTATAACAGGTGCAGCACCTGTTCCAGTTCCGCCACCCATACCTGCTGTGATAAATACAAGATTTGTTCCTTTTAACATATCAGTAATAGAAGTTTTGCTCTCTTCTGCAGCCTTTTGTCCTATTTCTGGCTTTGCTCCTGCACCAAGCCCTCCTGTGAGGCGCTCGCCTATTTGAAGTCTAGTTTCTGCTTTGCTAATTAAAAGTGCTTGCTGATCTGTATTAACAGCAACAAATTCAGCAGAACTAACTCCTGCCTCAATCATACGGTTAACGGCGTTGTTTCCGCCACCACCTACACCGACAACTTTAATTTTTGCAACAGAAGTTCTCATATTATCCATTATTCTCTCCTTAAACTGTACATTTTATTTGGTAAATCACTTTTCTATATTACCATACAAATATAACTTACACATATTGTAATACATTTTGTTTTATTTTGCAATCATATTTAATAAAATTTTTAAAATTTTGCATAAATTTTCTTTTTTTAGTTTATTTATGCAAAATTTCTCTTTTACAAATTGATAATTGATTATTAGTTTATTGATTTAAAATTATAAAATATTGAATATTAATTATATAAGTATATAAGATAAAAGAATAATAAAAGCGACACTATTTCAAAATTTTGACATATTTTTCCAAAAATTTATTGAATAAAAGTTAAATTATTTATTTGTTGTGTTGAGTGCGCTATTTGCTATTGAAAAGATAGAAGCAAGTTCAGGTTTATCTTTCCCAGGAAGAGGAGGAAGTCCGTAACTTACATTTCGACCTAAACATTTGCTTAAGTAGTCCTTACCTCCTTTTATTTTGGTTAATCCTGCACCAGTAAGATAGATTGGAAGATATGTTATGTACTCACGAGTAGTTGATTGCACGCATTTCGATATAACCTCGGCAAGTTCATCTATCCTATATCCTACCACTTCATTTGCACTATTAAGAGGTATTTTAATTACCTTTCCGGCATCAGCGGTAAGTTCATAAAAATCACTTTGTTTGCCTTTTAATGATAAAACAATTTGCCTCTTTAAATTATCAGCCTCACTCATTGATAAATCAAAGGCATCTGCAAGGTCATTAGTAATAAATCCACCACCACGCGAAAAACTTGTAAGAGCGTATAATCCCTCTCCTTTTACAAATGATATGCTTGTTGTAAGGTCGCCTACATCAATCAATAGTGTTAAATCTTCCCTCTTTTCTCTTGGCAAGATATATAGTGCTTGACTTAACGGGTCTGAAATGTATTCAACACTTGAAAAATTCAAACCAGAAACAATATTATTAAACATATCAATAAATTTTTTATCAGCATAGATAATTGATAGGTTGGCGGTTATTGAAGTCGCATTTTCTCCAATAGGTTCAAGAGTAATTCGACCATCATCTAAATTATAAGAAATAGGGTTGACACTTACAATTTCAACATCTGTATTTTTGGCTTTTTCGCTTGCCATATAAAACAATGAATCAATATCCTGCTGTTTTATCTTTCGCCTGCCACCAAAATTAATTGAAACATCAGTGCATTTTACAGAAGAAAATTCTGCTGGAACGCCTATATAAATCTTGTCAAGTTCTTTATTTGACTTTATATCAAATTCATTTACTATTTGCTCGAAAATTTGCGATATTTTTTCACTGCGTAAAAATTCCCCTTGATAAAAGCCATCATAATCATATTCTTTATAAGCCTTTATGTTAAAAGTATTATTAAGTCCTCTCCCCGCATAAATTGCCCGTAACTTTGACGAGCCTATATCTATTGCTAAAACAAATTTATCTTTCATACTCTTCCCTACTTAACTTGATTTTACAGTAAAATTTTAACGCAAAAAAAATGTATTGTCAACAATAATATAAAATCTTCGACATAATTATTTCGTTTAAATTTTTATTAATTAAAAAATTGATTAAATTAATTAATAAAAGACTTAAACAAAATATTTCTTGATTATTTTTATAAATTGTGCAATACATAAAAAATTTTTTAAATAGTGATTTGATAATTTGTTTTAATGATGTGTTTTAATAGTGTATTTTAATTGTGTATTCCAATACTATGTTTTAATATTTTATATAAACTATATGTTTATAAAACTATACATTATATGGTATTATATCAAAATAACAATCTTTTTCAGTATGCTCTCTATAATCATAATAATTTCTTATTTCTATTGTTGCCTTCGAAAGATTTTCTTCGGTTAAGGTTATTTCTTCACCATTTACTAAAATTACCTTGCCTATATAAGTATAAATTTGCGAAAATACATCAAGCATAAGACTTGTTTTATAAACGAGCCCATAACTTGCATTGTATATTATATATCTTTGACCATTGAAAAAATTTAATATAATTCTTGGCTGTTCTACTTTTAAATTTTCATCATAAAAACTTTCAAAATTTATACTCTCAATTATACTTTGTTGCTCTCCAAAAGGTCTGTTATTTTCAAAAAGTGCGTCATAAATTGGTAAATATCCTTCTACTTGCATAAATTCGCCTACAGCATAATTTCTATCAGCAATATAAAGCCCGTCAATTAAAATAGCATTTGTCTGGTCAGAAGAAAAATTGTCTGTTATTTTCAACACTTTAAATTCATCATCACAAATATAAAATTGTTCATTGTGAAATAATGCAAAAATTTCTTGACGCTCGGCAACATGAACTATAAATTTAGATGGAAAAACTGTTTCAATATTAATAACTTCAATATATGGATATTTACTTTCTATTTTATTAATATAATCCTTTTTGCTATGGAAAAATACAGATGAGTTATATCTAAACTCTCCACTTTCTATTATTTCTTCATCGGTGGCGGTTATATAATTTTTGTTTGTCCTAAAATCTAACTCTACACTTTTTAATGAAAAAACAGTAAAAGATAGTATTATTAAAAGAACTATCACAAAAATAATTATACTAAAAGCAATTATCCACTTTTTTTTCACATTTTATCCTTTTTATACTTGCCCCTAACAACGCAAGTTTGTCTTCAAGATGATAATATCCTCTATCTATTAATTCAACATTGTTGATTGTAGTATATCCTTCAGCAACAAGCCCTGCAAGAACTAAACAAGCCCCTCCTCTTAAATCTGGACAGAAAACTTCTGCTCCATATATTTTTTCCTTACCTTTTACAATACATACCCCATTTTTACATCTTATATCACAGCCCATTTTAAGAAGTTCGCCAATATGTTTAAATCGCGATTCAAATAAATTTTCTATAATTAGACTATATCCATCGCTTATTGAAGCAAGAGCAAACATAGGTGCTTGTAAATCAGTAGGAAATCCCGGGTAAACAGCAGTTTCTATCTCTCCAAAAGATTGAGGACGCTTACTCGAACTTATCATTATTTTATCATCAAAATATTTTAAATTGCAAGCAGTTTTTGAAAGTTTAGTTAAAAGTTCTTGATTATGACTTTTGTTAACATTTTTTAATATGAGTTCTTCCCCACACATTGCACCCGCTATTAAAAATGTCCCCGCCTCTATTCTGTCGCTTATTGCCTTGTATTTTGTGCCATGCAAAGACTTTACACCTTTTATAATGATTAAATTACTACCCGCTCCTGTAATCTTTGCCCCACAACTATTTAAAAAATTTTGCAAGTCTACTATCTCTGGCTCTTTGGCAGGATTAAAAATTCGGCTTTCTCCCTCCGCAAAAACCCCAAGCATCATCATATTTTCAGTCGCACCTACACTTGGAAATGATAGCATAACATCATTTGCTTTTAATTTGCTTGCATCAGCATATATGTATCCATTTTTATCTACAACTTTACAGCCCATTTGCTTTAAACCGTTGAGATGGATATCAATAGGTCGCAATCCAATGTCGCACCCTCCCGGATAAGAAACTTTTGCAATCTTTTTACGCCCAAGAATAGAACCTAGTGTAAAAATTGATGAACGAACATGACAAGCAAGTTCGTTAGGCACATCGCTATAAATTAAATCTCTACAATCTATGTATAAATCTTGATTTGTAAAGTTGCCATTTACAAATTTTGTAGTACCACCTAAATGTTCAATGATTTTACACATGAATAACACATCAGAATATTTTGGCACATTTTCCAGCAATATTTCATCATTTACAAGAATACACCCAGCAAGAATAGGAAGTAGTGAATTTTTAGCGGGGTCAATTTCTACTTCGCCTTTCAAATGTTGCCCACCATTAATATAAAAACTATCCATATAGAATTATATGAAATATATCTAATAAATGTAATCATATTAAGATAAAGAAAAATAAAAAAAATTTAATTTTGGCAACCAATAATATCTATAAATAATTAATTTGTTACCCAAATTTTGATAACAATTTTAAAAATAAATTGTCATATAAATAGAAAGAAAAAACTTAAAAGTATATCAATTGGAATAGATAAATATTAAAAAACTCTTATGAGAATTTCATAAGAGTTTTCGACTTTATTTAATAAATTTTATAATTCTATTATATGTTATTTTTAGTAAATACATAGAACCCGTCAACTGCTGTTGCACCTTTTGTAAAATTACTTGATATATAACTGCTTGCGGTTGCACTATTTACCACATGTTCTGAAACTTTGATTGTTGTTGCATAATCTAATAAACTTCCATCTTCAGTTCCACCAGCATTTTCATAAAAATATTCATTTAATGTTACTGTTGTTAGATTAGTACAATAAACAAAAGCAAAATTATCTATGCTTTCTAAACTTGTACAGCCACTTAAATCTAGACTTTCTAAACTTCTACAAAAATAGAATGCAAACTCTCCTATGCTGGTCACAATTGATGGTATCTCTATACTTGTTAATTTGGTACAAGAATAGAATGCATATTCACCTATACTAGTTACGCTTAATGGGATTTCTATACTTGTTAAACTAGCACAACTAGAAAATGCATGACTACCTATGCTGACTAATGTTTCAGGTAATGATATACTAATTAAATTATTATTGAATACCCCCACTACAGTGTCTCCTCCTGGTGCTCGAGTCAATTGTATATATTCAATATTTGTAACTATATATGTTGTATTTAAACGACATATCATGGCAGGCACTATTACTTCTACAGCATTTCCGCCTCTAGATAATGTAGCTTCATTTGTTACTGGAGTATTATAAGTATATGACAAATATTCATTTGGTTCTTGAAAAATTGCATAATATGTTGTTGGGCTGTCTTCTTGATATGTGAATTTATAGTCTGGTAAGGTTGATACAAATGTGCTACCTTCTATATCTGTTGACCAGCCTAAAAAGTCGGCGTCAGTACTTCCTACAAAGTCGGCACTTATTGTTACTTCATCACCAACATTATAAAATCCTCCACCTTGTACTTGTCCTAAACTTTCATCAGATGATATTGTAACTATGCCAGGATTAAGTTTATCTATTGTAATTGTAATCCCACTTAAATCTATTGAAGATGAATTTGGGGCGGTGATTGTTACAACAAGCGTCCCATCTATTGGGGTGTCTTCAGTGATTTGTGTGTTTGCAGTTGTTGTGCCTACTGCTACACTCCCGCTATATGTCACTCCAACACTTTGTTGTTGCAATTCTTGTGATATCTCCACTCCTGATATCTCCCATGCAATATCACTTGTGTTTATTATATCAAAATATAACGAAAACCCTCCGCTTGTATTTGTTAACTCTCCTACATTTAAGTTTATATTCCCATTTATATATCCCGGTATAAAGTTTTGTAATGGTTCTTCATTACTTTCATTGTTCATCTTGATACGGGCTTCTTTCACATATAAACTTTT
>CALVZG010000013.1 GCA_944372465.1 uncultured Clostridia bacterium | reverse complement strand
GTAATTGTTTGGAATTTGCTCTAGTTTTTCAACTTCAATTTCTTGTGGGTAAATAAGGTCAAAATCATAGTTTGCTGTAATTTCAATTGTTATTGAAGAATTTAAATCTATTGATAAAGAATCTACTTCTTCAAAAATATATTTGATAGATATTTCGGCATCTAAAAAATCTTCGTCGTTTTGACTATCATTAGAATTATCTTCTTTGTCATCTTCAGAACTATTATTATCTTCTTCGTTATTTCCTTCGTTATCTATATTATCACCATTAGTATCGCCATTAGAATTGTCTTCTGACAAATCACTGTCATCGTTATCTTGTTCTCCACTATCTTCTACTGATAAAACATTCACATTGATTTCTTCAACTGCAATAGTATTTCGAAATGTTGCAGTAAGTATAAGTTTAGTTTGTCCAACATTAACACCCAAAACTTCATCGCCATTAACAATAGCTATATCTTTATTCTCAGTTGTAATTTCACATTCTGCTTCTTTAATGCTAATGTCATAATTAACCAAAACTTTTTCACCAACATTTAAATTAATATCACCAGCACTTAACAAAAGTTCTTTTTCGCCATTTGGTAAATTAAGAAAAATTCCAATAATTACAATTGCAATTATCGGAATGAAGATAAAATACTGCCAAGTTCTTTTCAAAAATTCTTTCATTTGTAACTCCGCTAAAATTATAGCACACTAAAGAAAAAATGAAAAATAAATTCGACAATTTTCATAAATAAATTTAATCAAATAATTTTTGCCACATAAAAATACTACAATTTCAAATGACATTTATTTCAACTTATCTAACTCAGTAGGTAGAGCAGCACCTTGGTAAGATAAAAAATGGCACTTTTTACCACTTAAAAAACAACAAAAAACACACTCAAATTTCAATATGCTTATGTGGCGCAGCAGGTAGCGCACAGCCTTGGTAAGGCTGAGGTCATGGGTTCGAGTCCCATCATAAGCTCCAATTACAAAACCCTTGAAAACCTAGTAAAATAGGCACATTCGAGGGTTTTCTTTATTACTCAAAATTTACAAATTTTTTATTAAAAAAATCATTTGCTGTCAATTTTAGGACTAATTGCTGTCAAAGTAGGGGCAAAAAAAATAGACCGATAGTTAACAACCTAACTATCGGTCTAAATCTTTTATAAACTGCCTAACACTGACATATTTGCTGTCAATTGCTGTCAAGCAAACTATATATTGGAAAACTTTCAAATCTTTTTTTCTCTTCATCATTTAATTTGCCAAATATTTTATTAAACTCTATTTTAGACTCTAATAATATGCAAATAGCACATTTTATTAAATTATCTTCCGTATTATTTTTTATTCTTAGCAAATCTTCAATTTCGTTATCAGTGAGTTGTTTATTTAACCTTTTATTGATTTGATATAAATTAATTTTTAAGTAATCACTATCATCGTTTTCGATTAACCACATTGCAATTTTCTTTGCGGACATTAATGCTGGTATGTCTTTTGTTTTATCATAATAATTTATCACCTCTAATACAAATAAATTTGTTAATATTATAATATCTTCATTAACATCTTGATGAAAAATAGTCTCTTCTATTTTAGGAAAATTAAAATTATCATATTTCTCTAAACTATCTTGCTTTAATGTAATAAAAGGCGAAATATTTTCTAGTTCTTTTCCATTGTCTAATTTAACCTTCCATCTTAAATTTAGTGCCGCTTCAAACAGATTATTAAAGTTGCAATCATTATCAATAAATATCAATGCGGATTTTTGTGCCAAAGTAAAAGTATATATTCCCGACTTAATAGAATTTTTTGAATAAAACAACATCAAATCTGAAAATTCTTTTTGTGTTATTTTATTGGGTTTTATCTCTGAAGTAAATCCAACAATTTCAGATACTTCTTTGATTATTTTTAACTGTTTTAATTTCTCTTTTAGCTCCTCATATATTTTATCTGTTAATGTTAGTCCGAAATGTTTATCATTTAGTTCAAATCCACCATTTTCTTTAACCGCAAGCAGAAATTCAATATCGTGTATATATTGATATACATTGCCATTAAGATTATATTTGAACTCATAACTTGGTTTATAAATTATTTGAAGTGAATTGCCAAATAATAAAAAACTTTTGCTTCGTGCATTTATATGTTCTACTTTGTTATAAAAAACTTTATCTTTAACTTTTATTGTAAAATCTGCAGATGTTCCCCAATACGACATTTGCACATCACTAATAATTCGTTCGGTTTCATCTTCAAACTTCACTAATAAAGTTCTAGGATATTTTAAATTATCAGATAACATTTCATCGATTATATTTTTAGTTTTTGAAGTAACAACAGATTTCATAGTAATTGCTTTAATTGGTTTGTCTTTTAACAATTCAGAACAATCAAGATAGTTAGTTTGCAGATTTTTATCTATTAAAAAATTACTGCATATTTTAAAAAACTCATTGACATCTTCAGGAACTTCTTTCATTTTTAATTCAATTGTTTTTCCTTTAGTATCAGCTAAAAGCATTTTTAATGTATTTTTCGTTAATGCATTATAAGTTATAATAAAATCTTTTTCATCATAATTATCTTCATCAATCTTTTTAAAATATACAGTAAAAAATATAATACCATTTTCACTCAAATAAGCTTCCGCTTCGTTTCTATCAACGGTAAAACTATCCGTTGTTGATGTGGTTCCTTTAATTTGAATTCTTATAGGTCTAAAACCCTCCGAATTCCCATTAGACTTTTTATAGACCATCAAATCACCATCATAAATTGGGTAATTACTATATTCATCAACTTTAACATCAAGCAAATCATGTTCAATATATACTTTAATGGCTTTTTCGCTACTTTTATTCTAATTAAAATTGTTTATTATCATTTGCATACCTCATGAAAATATTATAGCATAATTTTTTGAAAACTCCATATATGTGCGACATTTTATTTTTCTACATCTCAAAATCTTTTTCTTTTCTCTTTTTCTTCCTTTCAAGTTCTCTAATCATTCTGTCAATTTCTTCATTAGTTAGTTCAGGTTCTTTTTGATTTTCTATTTCAGTTTCTTTCTCTTTTTGCTTTTCTTGAAATTTTGTGTTAAGTCTATCGGTTGCTTCTCTTACATAATTACTATTAACAGAGTTGTAAACAGTTATTGTTGTTTTTACATCTCTATGTCCTAATAGTTGTTGAATAACTTTTGGATTTTCATTAAGTTCAAAAAGCATATTTGAAAATGTATGGCGAAGCCCGTGAAAATGAATATTATACTTATCTAAATCGTGTCGCCTTTTAAATCTATCGAACACCATTCTACAACCAGAATATATACATAAGTTTTAAAATTTTTTGCACCTAATATTTTTACTTATTAATTTCACTCTTATTATTTATTTTTTTCAATATATTTGTGGAATTTTAATTAAAAATTAAATCAA
>CALVZG010000012.1 GCA_944372465.1 uncultured Clostridia bacterium | reverse complement strand
GGGTTATTTTTTTGCTAACAATAAAAAATTCAGCGATGCCTAAAATCGCTGAATCCCTTTATTTATAAGGGTTTTATGGTGCTCCCAGAAGGATTCGAACCCTCGAAAATCGATCCGAAGTCGATTGTGATATCCATTTCACCATGGGAGCAAAATGATAATTTTTTTATGGGGATTATCAAACCCCATGACTATAAGTTAAAAAACTTATGTAATATTAACTTCTCTATTAAAGAAAAAATTAAAATTTTGTTGATAAAATTTTTAATTTACTATTTTTACTAATCGTTTTTTTAATATTTATGGTAAAATTTGTTTTATTACTTTTTAAAATTATTTAAAATGTTATTTTCACATTTTAATTAATAAAAGAATAAATAATCTTGAGGGCTGAAATGGAATATAATGATGAACCTATACTTAATCTAGAAGATTATGAGTTAATGGCAAAAGCATATAATTCTGCACTTAAAAATAAGGGCTTTATTTTTGTTCAATTAGATAGTGAAGAAACTATGGCACTAATAGATGAAACTTTTAATTTTCTTGCAGAACTTAAAAATTGTCTTTTTATCATGGGAGGATTTTTAAACACTTCATCTATATATTCATTAAATGAAAGACAGATAAAAAAGCTTGAAATAATATTTGATTACAATAAACCTCTTAAAAGTTTTAAGTTAAAATATGACAAGACATTTTGTTTTTTGAAATTTTTAGGCTTGGAATCTAGAATAATTAAAAATTTATTAACTTTATGTGAAAAAACTAACTATGAAAACGAATTAAAAAAGATTATTGAAGATAGATTAATTACTTTTAGCAATGTCTTTTCTATATAATTTAAGACTGCATAAATTTTATTACTTTAGGAATTATATCATCTATAGTTTTTCTTAATAATATAAATCTTTCTTGAGTATAAGGTTTATAATCATTTTCTTCTTTTGCCAAATCTGTTGGGAAAATTTGCATTTCTTTTACCAACATTTTACAAATATTTTTCCCTATAACATATATAGTGTTGTAATCATCAATGTCATTTTTATATACAATGTTTTCATAATCTTCCGATTCTATTATGGCATTGTATGCTACTTCTAACATAAACTGAAGTTTTTCGATTGCAAGTTCATTCCCCCTAGCAGCTGCAACTAATTCCCACTTTATATATTTTTCATAATTTTCAGGAAGCATGTCAGGGACTCCCGTTTTATAATAATAAGCTATTACATCCATAGCTATTATATCACCTTCACCTGCTTTAACTTTTAAATCCTCAAAAGTTATATTAAATTTATTAGATTTTTTTTCTATATATTCATTAAGTTCTTTTCTTAATTTAGTAAATCCTGATAAAGCTTCACTATAATCTAAATATTCAGGTCTTTTATAAATTCTATCCATCTTCCCTCCAAGTCATTTTTATTATATCATAAAATTAATTTAATTGAAAATAATTTTAATTATTTAAAATATATTAGAAACATTTATTATCTAGTTTATTCAATTTCTGTTTTTATATTTTAGATAAAATAACTAATGTTTCATATTCGCCAGTTTTAGCAAACATATCAAAAAGCATAACTTTATCTATTTTATAATTTGTCATTAATTTTAAATCTCTTACAAGAGTAGCACTGTTGCATGAAACATATATAAATTTCTTAAATTTTTTTGAATTTATTCTTTCGGCTACTATCCTGCTTAAACCATTTCTAGGAGGGTCGACTATGATTGTGTCAAAATCTTCTTTTAATCTTAAAATTTCTTTAGAACAATCTCCATGAATATTGGTTAAATTATTAAGAAAATTAATTTGTTTTAAATCTTCGGCCTCTTGATGTTCTTTATCGCCTAATTCGATTGCCTCTATATTTAAACATTTTTTACTCAAAATCCCGCTTAAGACACCATTCCCACTATAGCAATTTATTATGTTTTTACCTTCAATTTCATCTGAAATCTTTTTATATAAAAGATTGCATACATCATTGTTAACCTGATGAAAACTTAAAGCAGAGAAATAACAAGTTAATCCAAATTCTAAAGATTTTAATTTTTCAATACCGCAAATATAACTTGTTTGGTTATTGAAAGTTTCAAAAATACCATAATTTTCCCCCAGCTTATCATAGATTTGAAAATATATTTTCTTTTCAATTTTTCTTTTAACAAAAAAATTAACAAGACATTGTTCTTCCTCTTGCCGAATAACTATGTTTGATAAACTTTTAAAATGATTATTATTCTTTACAAAATTTTTTAATATATTAATGGCATTGTTGATTAAATTTTTGACTAATTTACAACCTTTTATTTCACAAATTTTATTGCTTTTTCGTTCTTTGAGTCCTAATTTACCATTTTCTAAAAAAATTTTTATTTTATTTCTATAATTATATTCTTTTGGAGAAGCAACAATTTCAATATCACCATGAAAATCTATTTTTTGTAATTGATTTTTAAGTAATTCTTTTTTTATTTCTAATTCTTTTTTATAATTAATATGTTGATAAGCACAACCCCCACACTTTGAAAAATATGGACACAACGGAGAAATTCTATCATTACTTGAATGTAAAACATTTAATAAACTACATTTACAAAAATCTTTTTTATCTTCAATAATTTTAAATTCTACTAACTCTCCCTTTAAAGTATATGGAATAAAGCAAACTTTTCCATTTAATTTACCTATACCTTCCCCATCATAACCATAATCAATTATAGTTGTTTGATATTTTTCTTTATTATTTTCCATTTAAACATTCCAATTTATTTTCTATATATGATAATAATTTTTCTTTTCCATAGCCTGTTTGGCTACTATATGGTATAATTATTTCTTCTCTAATTTTTAATTCTTTTGCAATCATTTTAAGATGAGATATAACTTTATTTTTTGGCAATTTATCTATTTTAGTTGCTATTACCATAAAAGGTAATTGATTATAAATTAAAAATTCAATCATTTGTAAATCTTGAATAGTAGGTTTGTGTCGTATGTCAATTAATACAAATATAGTAACTATTGATTGAGCATTTTCTAGATATTTTCCTATTAAACTTGCCCAAATATCCATATGAACCTTCCCTACTTTAGCATACCCATATCCAGGCAAATCAACAAATCTAAAACTATTATTTATATCAAAATAATTTATCATTTTTGTTTTGCCCGGCATAGAAGAGGCTTTTGCTAAAGATTTGGAGTTTGTCAAAGAATTTATTAAAGAAGATTTTCCAACATTACTTCTCCCAACAAATACAAATTCAGGAACATTATCATTTAAAATCTTATTAATATCGACTACACTTGTTTTATAGGTTGCTTTTTTTATTTCCATAAGTAAATATTACCATAAAAAGACGAAAAAATCAATCTTTATAAATTAAAAAGGAACTTTATTAAATATTAAATAAAGTTCCTTTTTTGTTGTTATTTAAGCAAACATAAATCTTACTACCAATTTATTTACATCTGGAATAGAACCATCAAAATATTTTGAATCAAATATATCTTTAAATGTTTGATTTGCCATAATGTCATAAGAATCAATTACAAGACTTGGCAACATTGGATTTATATCGTCGTATATCCAAATTTGTGATAATGTAACTTTTTGATATTCTCCGTTAACATATGAATAAATTGAATTTAAGTCTATATCACCAAAATATCTTTCAAGAATAACTTCCTCAAGTTGTGCGTAATAAATATCAACAATATCTTCAAAGAAAATTATATCATCGCCACCTTTGTTCTGTATTGGTTGATAAGTTGTTCCATCATAGTAGTAAACACCAGATATTTCGCCATCTAATTGTTCATAACTAAAACTTATCTCCCATGCAATATCTGGATATAAACATTCCCAAACTGCAGTAATAGTCAATTCGCCATTATTTTCAAGTACTTTTGAACTTAATGTTTCACCATTTGCTACATAATCATTGCCTAATAATTGATATGTTATACCATCATAACTAAATCCAACAAAATTATATCCTTCTCTATTAACTGTATATTGACCAAACCCACTTTCTACATTAAATGCTACAAAATCTGTTTGCTCGCTTAACGCATTGAATTTTACATTTATATTGTAATCTATTGGTTTTACACTCATATAAATTGCAAGTTCGCCTATTTTGAATTCAATGTTAGAAAGAATAATTTCTTCTCCAGCAATATCTGTCCAGCCTTCAAATTGATATCCAGTTTTGTTTAAAGCATTTACTACAGCATCATCATCTTGCGCTCTTAACTCATAGTTTGCAAATGTTACAGGTGTTACATAATCTTGAGCAATAACATTAGTTTTATTCATATCATAATATTGTATTACCATTTGATTTGACCAAACAGGTCTAAGTGTAAGTGTAACTAATTTACCTGATGCATCTCTATTTTCAACATTGAAATTTGCTACTTTTGTTCCAGTAACATTATCCTCTTGTCCACTATATACATACCAACCATCAAAAGTTGCCCCAACTTGAGAAGAAAGTAATGATAAAGGTTGGTTATATTCTACAACTTGAACTTCAGTGCTAACATAATCACTTTCTACACTTCCTACCTCTGCACCATTATCATATAAGCCTGTGTATTGAATTTGATATTGTAATACATCTCTTATAGCAGTTAAAACTGTAGATTTTCTTATAGTGAATGTATAACTAGGATTTGTATAAACTGCGGTTTTTGTACTATCAATCTCTTGAGGATTTCCATTATACCAACCAACAAAATCATAACCTGTTCCTGTAAAACTTACTGTAACTTCAGTGTTTTTCTTAACTGTAACAGAAGTAAGAGCGTCATTATTTTCGTCAACTTGTGGAACTCCATCAATGCTTATTAAAAGTTCACTGTTTGTGCCACCATAAGTACTTTCTTTTCCGCCTTCATAGATTGTAAGAGTTGCTGGTGAAGCCTCTGTAACACATAACGCTGTGCCTACTACGATTAAAGGAACAAGCACTATAAGTGCACAAAATGATAAGATTTTTATTAAATGCTTAGACATAACCCCTCCATATTTAGACTTATTATATCACAATTAAATAATTATTTCAATAGTAAAATAAAAAAAATTTAAGATTTATAATATAAAATATAAATAATGCGTTTGCATATTGCTTTATTATAAGTGATTTTATAAAATAAATGTAATATTTTTACTAACAAATTAAAAAACTCTTATGAATTAATTTTTCATAAGAGATTTTTTGTTATAAATTTTATATTTCTAATTTTCTGCTTAATTTTCAGTAAATGTATAGAACCCGTCAACTGCTGTTTGACTTCGTGTAAAATTATTTGATATATAACTGCTTGCCGTTGCACTGCCTACCACACTTTCTGAAACTTTGATTGTTGTTGCATAATTTAATAAATATCCATTTCCAGTGCCACCAACTGCATTTTCATAAAAATATTCATTTAATGTTACTGTTGTTAATTTGCTACAACCACTGAATGCTTCATTACCTATACTTGTTACACTTGATGGAATCTCTATACTTGTTAGATTAATACAGTAAGCGAATGCCGCCTGACCTATGCTATTTAAATTTTTACAAGCACTTAAATCTATACTTTCTAAACTTACGCATTCATTAAAAGTATATCTACCTATAAGTCATTTTCTCTGGAATTTTTACGCTTTTAGGGCTAGCAGAGAAAAATCCTAATGTTAAATTGCCATTATCTACTGTTTGTGTCACAACATAATCATTCCCTTCAACAAATGCTCCGTCTGTGCTTTTTGAGATTGTTGCTGGTATTACTACTTCTGTTGCACTTCCCGTATATTTTGTTAATGTTGCTGTCTTTTCTTCTTCATTTACTGTGAACTCAAATCCCTGTTCTGTATAATTTGTTAATGCTGGGGCTACACTTTCATCATACATATTTATTGTATATGTAAAGTCTGTTAAGTCTACATTTTCATTTTGGTCTTCTACATTGAATTTTATTTGATATGTTGTCTTACTTGTACCCTCGCCTGTTGATACATCAATTGTGTCATTTGTTCCACTTGAATAGTAATTTCCATCTTTTGTCATTGACTTTAGTAAGTTTACACTTTCTCCGACTGTTGTATCTTGCAAATTTACTGTCAATGTTCTTGCTGTTGACAAGTTTTCTACTGTTATTGTTATTACTATTTCCGTTGCATTATCATCAAACTTTAAGTTTAAGTTTGACCACCCACTTTGGTCTGGGCTATCGTTTGTTGCACTGAAATCAAGCGTTGGTAATGTCGCGTTACCCTCCCCTGCTCCTGCAATACTTCCTGTTACTCTTGCATAGACATTTGTTGCTTCAAAGGATATACTTCCTCCCATATTTACTGTCGCTTGTGTTGCTGCGAGTACTCCTATTATTACTAATGAAAACACTAGTACAAATGCCGATATGCTTGAAATTAATTTTACTTTTAATGACATTTTTCCTCCTCCTATTATTTTTCTTTTTTATTATGTTTAATAATTTATGGTATATACGAAATTGCGACTTATTCCGCTATCCAAATTTTTATTAAACAAAACAATGTTTAACTAATTTTCATTTTAGTTACCTCTATCCCCCCCCGATTGTCTTGTCAACTAATTTTGCGAAATTTTTTAACTTTTTTTTGGACTGCCGTCCTTATAGTGCATCTAGATAGGTTGAAAATATATTTTTGTTATTAAATTTTATAAAACATAAAAAGAGCAATCATTTTTATAATATAAAAAATAGCAGTATTACTGCTATTTTGATAAAAATTTTCATTTATTATTTTATAATTATTATTTTTCTTGATTATTATCATTGTCTTGTGATTGATTATCTATAATTTCAATTTTATTATTCTTGTCTTTTACAAAGAAATCAATTATTGCAAATACTGCAAAAGTAACTATTTTAGCAATTGTATTGAACATAGATAACCAACTATATGCTTCATACGCCCCACTTGAATAACTTGCATTAGATAAATTAAAACAAGCACTATAAATTACCAAGAAAGCACTAATTGCTGTAAATATGATTGTAACAATGAATGCTTTATGGACAGTTTTTCTCAAACTTTCGTCATCACTTTTTACAATTATATAACCTCCAACTAAAGCAAAAGCAACTATACTTAAGTAACCACAAACCCATACCAAAAGTTTTTTCCATCTGTTAGACCAACCTTCTTTCATAAATTATCCTCCTTTTATATATATTCTATTTATATCTAAATTGTATAATAAAAATATATTTTAGTCAATCAATATTTATAAATTGAAGAATATTTGAAATAAGACATGACATGATATAGATAAAAATCAATAAAAAAAATAGATACCAAATATTGATTATAAGGTATCTATTTTAATACTACTGGTGGAGAATATCGGAATCGAACCGATGACCTCTTGCTTGCAAGGCAAGCGCTCTAGCCAGCTGAGCTAATCCCCCAACATTTTGAATGCTCTTAAAGATTAGCACATTTTTTTTATTTTGTCAATAATTTTTAATAAATTATTGAAATAATTTATTATTTATTTTATCAAATTATAAATTATTACTGTCAATCAATATTGTAACAGGGCCATCATTTAATACATCTATCTTCATATCTGCTCCAAAAACTCCTGTCTTTACATCAACTTCTTTATCTTTAATTGCTAATTTCATTTTTTCATAAATTTCATTTGCCCTATCCGGTTTTTCTGCTGTTATAAAACTTGGTCTATTACCATGTTTACAATCTCCATACAAAGTAAATTGACTAACCAATAATATTTCTCCACACACATCTTTTACTGAAAGATTCATTTTCCCATTATCATCTTCAAATATTCTTAAATTAACTATTTTATTTGCTAATTTTTCAATTCCATTTTCATCATCTCCTTGTCCAACCCCAAAAAAGACAACCAATCCTTTCCCTATTTCAGAAATTAGATCTCCTTCAACTTTTAAATTAGCACTTATTACTCTTTGTATTACAACTCGCATTTTTTTCTCCTTTATAAATAAAACTACATCAATATATTTAATTCTTTAAGATGACTTTCTACTTCAAGCCAATCTTTTGCCCGCCTACCTTGATAAGAATAATCGTTAACATTAAACTCTGACTGCATCATAATTGTATCAAGTGATAATTTTTTTAAGGTATTTAAAACAAATACTGAATCATCTATAAAACATTTTACATTGGTTTTTAAACAAGCATCTGTTTTATCATAATGGTCTATAAGCAACTCATCGAATGGTATATTATTTTTTTGTAACCATTCTTCAGAGTATTTATATGGATGTCCACACCATGCTTTTGACCTAGCTGTAATAATATATATTTTGTTCCCTTGTTCTTTAAGTTTTGATACCACTGTACTCGCATTTATTTTAACGGGTGCTTTTAATATTATATCTTCGGTATTATCTAAATAAAATTTTCTGCAATCTTCTTCTCCCCAATCATACATACCTATAATTGAAAAAGCATTTTCATTTACCAACTTATATGGTAAATTTTTATCTTTTATATAAGATTTTGCTAAATCTTTAATGCTTACAGGTTCTGTTAAAGTGTAATCAATATCTATTCCAATATTCATTTAAGCTCCCTTTCTTTCATATTATAATTAGTGATTTATATTTTGTCAATATTATATTATTATAATAAATCTAATATATATCTAATATATTATAAGTATTTACAAGTATAATCGTCAATACTAATTATATTAAAATGTTAAAATTAAAACAATAAATCTATATAAAAATAATCATAAAAAAAATCATTGCAAATTCAATTTTTTATTGCAATGATTTTTATTGTCTTATTTTTATATTAATTCAACGATTGCCATTTCTGCACTATCGCCTCTTCTTTGTCCAAGTTTAACTATTCTAGTATATCCACCACCTTGTCCGTTCTCTTTATTTCTTGCTGCGTATTTTGGAGCATAAAGATTAAACATTTTTTCAAGAAGTGGGTGATTAATTCCTGCTGTTCTTGCTTCAAATGCTTCAAGAGATTCTTTTGGCTTTCTTTGTTCCTGTCTATCCATAACATAAGCCATAATAGTTCTACGAGCTTGAAGTTTGCTAGGACCATCATTAGAAACAGTTTTCTTTACTTTTACACCCTTTTCATCTTTAATTTCTTTTTGAACCTTTACTACATCCTCATATGAATTTATAGCAAGAGTTAAGAGCTTCTCTGCCTTACTTCTAACTGCCTTAGCTTTAGCAAGAGTAGTTTCAACTTTTCCAAACCATAATAGGTCTGAAACTAGTCCGCGTAACATAGAATTTTTTTCTTTACTTGGTCTACCTAATTTTGCATTAGCCATTATTTTTCTCCTTTATAAAGTTTAGTCTTCGTCTTTACGAAGTGAAAGCCCATAACTTTCAAGTTTTGCAATAACCTCATCTATTGACTTGATACCGAGATTTTTTACTTTTAGCATATCTCCTCTTGATTTTTTGATGAGGTCTTCAACTGTGTTGATACCTGCTCTCTTCAAGCAGTTATATGAGCGAACAGAAAGATCCATTTCTTCAATTGGAAGTTCGAGTAATTTTACTTGTTTATCTTCTTCGCGAGAAACTAAAATATCTGTATTTGCTATTTGTGCACAAAGTTCAACAAATAAGTTTATATGTTCCATAATTATTTTCCCTGCAAGAGATACAATTTCTCTAGCAGAAGTAGTTCCATTTGTTTCTACTTCAAGAGTTAATTTATCATAGTTAACACTTTGTCCTACACGAGTGCTTTCTACATTGAAATTTACTCTTTTTACTGGTGAAAATAAGGAATCTATAGCAATATAATCAATATCTTCAAATTTTTCTTTGTTGATATTGTTTGGTACATAACCTCTTCCATTGCCTATCATTAAATCCATATCTAATACTGCACCTTCATCCATTGTGCAAATGTGTAAATCTGGATTTAATATCTCTACATCACTATTTTCTTCAAAATCTCTTGCTGTAACTTCTCCAGCACCTGTTTTTCTAATGTGAAGATATGTTACAAAATCTCGACTTTGATTTTTGCATTTTAATGCAAGTGATTTTAGATTTAGTATTATGTCTACAACATCTTCAGTTACACCTCTAATAGTAGAAAACTCATGTGCAACTCCAGCTATTCTTACTGCAATTGCTGCAGATCCTGGAAGAGATGATAGAAGCGTTCTTCTTAAAGCATTTCCTAATGTTATTCCATAACCTTTTTCTAGTGGTTCACAAATAAACTTTGCATATGCACCATTATCTGTTTCTTCACAAAAAATTCTTGGTCTTTCCATTTCCATAATAATACCTCCGTTATACTATCTTGAATAGAATTCAACAATAAGTTGTTCTTTGATATCGGAGTCGATATCTTCTCTGCTAGGAAGTGATATGATTTTCCCAGTGAGAGTATTTGTATCAAATTCAAGCCATTTTGGCATTACAATTTTGCTACCTTTAAGGTCTTTAAACATTTCATTGTCTTGTTTATTATCTTTTATAGCAATAATATCACCAGCTTTAACTGTATATGAAGGGATATCTACTCTCTTTCCGTTTACAGTGATAAGCCCATGATTTACAATTTGACGACATTGTTTACGACTTGAGCCTATTCCCATTCTATAAACTACATTATCAAGTCTTCTTTCTATTAAAGTAAGCATAACTTCGCCAGTAACACCTTTCATTTTGCTTGCTTTTTCATAGTATTCTCTAAATTGCTTTTCAAGAACACCATACATTCTTTTTACTTTTTGTTTTTCTCTAAGTTGAGTGCCGTATTCTGAGAATGCTACTCTTCTTTTTGAATTTCCATGTTGTCCAGGGATAACAGGTCTTCTCTCCATTGCACATTTTTTTGATGTACATCTTTCGCCTTTAAGAAAGAGTTTGCAACCCTCTCGTCTACATTGACGGCAATCAGGTTCAATAGTTCTTGCCATTTACCCTATCTCCTTTTATATTCTTCTTATTTTTGGAGGTCTACAACCGTTATGAGCGATTGGAGATACATCCTTTATCATGGTTACATTAAGTTCGCAGTTTGCAAGTGAACGAATAGCGAGTTCTCTACCGCTCCCAGGTCCTTTTACAAATACTTCTACGCTTTTAATTCCATGTTCTTTTGCGACTTTTGCTGCATCTTCTACGCAAGATTGAGCTGCAAATGGTGTGCTTTTCTTTGAACCTTTAAGTCCAAGTTTTCCAGAGCTACACCAAGATAAAACATTACCATCACAATCTGTAAAAGTAACAATAGTGTTATTGAAAGAAGTTTTAATATGAACTTGTCCAGCAGAGATATTTCTGCTAACTCTCTTTTTTGTTGTCTTTTTGTTTGATGTATTTTTAGTTGCCATATCTTATCTCCTTACTTACCTTTCTTTGAGCTTCCAGCTACAACTTTTTTAGGACCTTTTCTAGTTCTTGCATTGTTTCGAGTGTTTTGTCCTCTTACAGGAAGACCTTTTCTATGACGCACTCCACGATAACAACCTATTTCGCCAAGTTTTTTAATGTCCATGTCGACTTTTTTTCTAAGTTCACCTTCAACGATTATATTATGTTCAATATAATTACGAAGTTTAGCAACTTGATCATCAGTAAGATCTTTAACACGAATATCTGCACTAATATCAGTTGCTTTACAAATTTCATTAGAAGTGTATCTACCTATTCCATAGATATAAGTAAGACCTATTTCTAATCTTTTTTCTCTAGGTAAATCTACACCAGCAATTCTTGCCATTTAACTATTCCTCCATTTTTTAAATTAGCCTTGAACTTGTTTATGTTTAGGGTTTTTGCAGATGACCATAACTTTTCCATCTCTCTTTATAACTCTACACTTATCACAAATTGGCTTAACAGATGCTCTAACTTTCATTTTTGTCTCCTTTTTAGCCCTTATCACGCCATGTTATTCGACCTTTTGTCAAGTCATAAGGACTCATTTCAACTTTTACTTTATCTCCTTCAAGAATTTTTATATAATTTTTTCTAAGTTTTCCCGAAAGATAGGTGAGAATTTCATGACCATTAGATAATCGAACTCTAAAGGTTGTATTTGGAAGCACTTCTTCAACCACTCCTTCAAATTCTATTACATCATCTTTTGACATGATTCACTCCTTTTTCTTGCTAAAAATTTTCTTATTAAAGCGTTTGCTCTAGCATTTTTATCAAGAACATCGCTTTCGCTTAAGGCTTCGTTTGAAAACAACTGAATGTGTTTGTAACTTTTTTTCTTTGGATTCGTTGTCTTTAGCCTCTTTCCATCTGATAAATAAGCGTATTTATCATCTTTGCCCACAATTATAAATAATTGTCCTTTTTCTTTCCCTGCCTTCGCCATTACTACATTACCAATTTTAAACATGATAACCTCTTATAATGTCAAAATCTCAACGCCGTCTTTTGTTACATGAACTGTATTCTCATAATGAGCGCTTGCTTTACCATCTCTAGTAATAACGCCCCAGCCGTCTTCTATGAGCCACACTTCTTTTCTTCCCATATTTATCATGGGTTCTATTGCAAGACAGGCATTTTCTGTAACTATTGGTCCATCAGTTGCTTTACCATAATTAGGAACATTTGGTGGTTCGTGCATAGATTTTCCTATTCCATGACCAACAAGTTCTCTAACCACAGAAAAACCATTTTTCTCGGCATATTCTTGAATAGCATGAGATACTTCTCCTAGTCTATGCCCGACCTTTAGTTTTTTTATACCTTCAAAAAAACATTGTTTAGTAACTTCAATCAACTTTGCCTTTTCTTCAGATATTTTCCCGACAGGAAATGTGCGGGTAGCATCTCCATGTAGCCCTTTATAGTTAACCACAAGGTCAATGCTAATTATATCCCCTTCCTTTAATATGATATCAGAACTTGGAATGCCATGAACTACCATTTCATTTACCGAAGCACAAATAGTAGCAGGATAGCCCTCATATCCTTTACATGCGGGGATTGCACCACTATCTATTATAAACTTTTCTACGAGATTGTCAAGTTCTTTTGTCGAAATACCCGGTTTTATTAGTGTTTCACAATAATTTAATGCATCACGAGTAATTTGTCCTGCCTTTCTCATAAGGACAATCTCTGCTGGAGATAAATTATTCAATTTCTTCCTCCATTTTTTCTAGAAAAGATTTTACAGGCTTATATGTTTCATCTGGACTTCCTGCTGAACATACCTTTAATAGCCTATCACTGTAGAAGTTTATGAGTGGTGATGTGTTTGTTCCATAAACTTCCAGACGATATTTAATTGTTTCAGGTTTATCGTCATCACGCTGAATAAGTGGAGATGAACATTTTTTGCAAAGATTATTAAGATTATCTTGCGAGTTATATATTTCTCCACAACTTGGACACACTCTTCTTGAAGAAAGCCTATCAATTATTATATCGTTATCAAGTTCTACAAGAATAACTGTATCAATTTGAGAAATTTTTTCAAGAGCTTTTGCCTGTGCTATCGTTCTAGGAAAGCCATCTAATATAAATCCTTTGTTGCAATCAGGTTTTGAAATTCTTTCTTTTACTATTTCACAAGTAACTTCGTCTGGCACAAGTGCCCCACTTTTCATAATTTGGTTAACCTTTTTTGCGAGTAAACTATCTTCTTTAACAATAGCTCTAAATAAATCACCAGTTGAAATTTGCGGTATTTTAAAATCATTTGAAATTTTTTTTGCAAGAGTTCCTTTCCCGCTCCCCGGTGCTCCTAAAAGGATAATTTTCATACAAACTCCTATAAAATTCTCTTTGTGAAACTTTGTGCTAAATTGTGATTTTATACTAAAATCATATTACAAATTAATTTATAACATTATAATATTTTAAATTAATTAATTTTGTTTATTTTTTTTTCAAATTTAATTAATTAGATTCTTTTAATCAAAATCAAAATTTAGCATTTCACTATTTGTTTTCAGTATCTCTACTGTGAAAACCTTTTTAACTTAAGAAACCTTTATGATTTCTTACAAACATTTGAGCTGAAAGTTGTTTTTCTAGTTCAAGTGCAACAGAAACTGTAATCATAAGTCCTGTAGTACTAAAAGCGTTAATTAATATTGCAGCACCTGACGCATCACCAATAGCTTTAAATGCGAGTGATGGGATAAGTGCTATAACTGCCAAGAAAATTGCTCCAAATAGAGTTATTCTTCCTGATATTTTTCCAAGGTATTCAGCCGTTGGTTTTCCCGGTCTAATTCCCGGAATAAATCCTCCTTGTTGTTGCAATCTTTTACTGATATCATCTGGATTAAATGATATCTTTGAATAGAAGAATGCAAAAACTAATATAAGCAGTGCAGTTAAAACAATGTATAACCATGAGTTAGTGCCAAGCCAATCGCTATACCAAGTAACATCAGGCCAAAATATTGATATAATAAGTTGAGGGAATGTTAAAAGTGCACTAGCAAATATAATTGGTATAACTCCTGTAGCATTAAGTTTGATTGGAATATGATTGCTTTGTCCGCCATACATTTTGTTTCCTTTGATTTGTTTTGCATATTGGACTTTTACTCTTTCTTCTGCTCCGTCCATGAAAACAATAAGAGCAAAAATTAAAACTATTGCAACAATGAAAAGTACTAGATACCAAATATAAGTGATATCAATAGTACATTGCTGTATAATTGCAGCAACTGATGAACCTGCTGATGAAAGTATACCTACAAAGATTAAAAGGCTTGTGCCGTTTCCTATTCCTAAATCGGTAATTCTTTCGCCAATCCATACAGTAAACATTGAACCTGCAACCATTATAATAACCATACCACAGCCAACAAGCCATGCAGGCATTGCTGATGTAAGGTTTGGATCCATAGCTTCGCTTGCATATCCCACTACTATACCCACTGCTTGTGCTATAGCAAGGATTAATGCGGCTATACGAGTATACATACTCAATTTTCTTCTACCATCTTCTCCACTTTTAGAAAGTCTTTCAAGTGATGGAATTGCTACTGTTAAAAGTTGAATGACGATTGATGCAGTAATATAAGGCGAAACACCTAATGCTAAAACAGAACAGTTAGCAAGTGCTCCACCACTTACCATATTCATAAGTTCAAAGAATCCAAATGTACTACTTTCGCCTAATGCAAAATCTGCACTAAACCCTACACATGGAAGCCAACAACCTACTCTATAAATGAAAAGAAGAAGGAGTGTGATTAATATTTTATTCCTAATTTCTTTCACTTTAAATGCGTCAATTATAGTTTTAAACATTTATAACTCCTCTATTTTTCCACCAACTTTTTCTATTTTTTCTCTTGCTTGTTTTGTAACTTTGTTTGCTTTAATAGTGAGAGGTTTTGTAAGTTCTCCATCTCCAAGAACTTTAAGACCATATTCACTGCGTTTACCTATAAATCTTGTTGCATATAAAAGGTCTTGATCAATAACAGCGTTTGCTTCAAATGCTTCTAAATCTCCAACATTAACACAAGCATATCTCTTTGAAAAATTCTTGTTATTAAATCCACGAATTGGGATTTTTCTAATCATTGGAATATTTCCACCTTCAAAGCCAGGTCTTACACCGCCTCCGCTTCTAGCATTTTGACCTTTATGACCTTTTCCACTTGTTTTACCAATTCCGCTTCCAATGCCACGACCTACTCTAACTTTTTTAGTTGTAGCACCTTTAGCAGGTTTTAAATTTTCAAGTTCCATTTTCTCCTCCTACTTTACCTCTTCCACTTTTACAAGGTGAGCCACATGATGAAGACTACCTTTAATGGAAGCATTGTCTGGGAGCATTCTTGTTTGACCAAGTTTCTTGAACCCAAGAGCCTCTATAATGAGGGCTTGTTTTTTGTTGTAACCAATACAACTTTTTACCCAAGTAACTTTAAGCATTTTTTCTTTATTTGCCATGATGCCCTCCTTATATCTCTTCAACTGCTTTACCACGGCGTCTTGCAATTTCTTCTTTAGTTTTTAAACTAAGAAGTCCAGCCATGGTCGCTTTAACGCAGTTCATTCTATTTGAAGAACCATGTCTTTTTGTAACAATGTTCTTTATACCAGCAAGTTCTATTACTGAACGAGCAGAACCGCCAGCAATAACTCCTGTACCTTCTGGAGCTGTTAACATTATAATACTTGTTGCAGAATATTTGCCTACAGTATTATGTGGTATAGTATCATTAACAATAGGAATATTTACTACATTTTTCTTTGCAACAGTTGTTGCTTTTTCAATAGCAGCACTCACTTCTTTGCTTTTACCAATACCAATTCCTACTCTACCTTTTCTATCACCTACTACAACTAATGCTGAAAAGCGTAGTGTTCGTCCACCTTTAACAACTTTTTGTACTCTTCTTACAGATACAACTTGCTTGTCGAATTCGCTTGCCTCTTTTCTAGGAGCGCGTTCTCTTTTTTCATCTTTTCTTTTTCCAGAAAAATTTCCTCTTTTTGATTTTGGTGCGGTTACATTTTCTGCAGTTTCTTGTTCTGGAATATTTTCTACAACTACTTGTTCATTTTCTGCCATGATATCCTCCTAAAATTTAAGTCCAGCTTCTCTAGCCCCATCAGCCAAAGCCTGAACGCGTCCGATATATATATAACCACCTCTATCAAATACAACTTCGCTAATGCCTTTTTCTTGAGCTTTCTTTGCGATAGTTTCTCCAACTATTTTAGCTTGTTCTGATTTAGATTTACCTTGAATAAGAGATTTAACTTCTTTATCAAGAGTTGAAGCAGAGGCAAGAGTAACTCCTTTTTCATCATCAATGATTTGAGCATATATTTGGCTTAAACTACGATATACACATAGACGAGGTCTTTCTCTTGTTCCAAAAACTTTTGCTCTAACTCTTTTATGACGAACTACTCTTTCTGAATTTTTATCTTTTTTGTTAATCATACGAGTTTCTCCTATTTCTTGCCCTTACCGGCTGTTTTTCCGACTTTTCTTATTACTACTTGGTCTGAATATCTTATTCCGTAACCATGGTATGGTTCTACAGGTCTGATATACTTAATTTTTGAAGCAAATTGACCAACTTCTTGCTTACTTATACCTGATATAACAACTTCTGTTGTACTTGGACAACTAACTGTTATTCCTTGTGGTATTTCTACTTCTACAGGATGAGAAAATCCGAGGTTCATAACAAGTTTGTTTCCACTAACACTTGCTTTGTAACCTACACCTGAAATTTGAAGTGTTTTAGAAAAACCATCATGCACTCCAACAACCATATTGTGTGCAAGTGCTCTATAAAGACCATGTTTTGCATTTGATGATGGGCTTTCTTTTGCTATTTCGAAAGAAAGATTTTGACCATCAATATTTGCTTTTATAACACTATCTATTTCTTGTGACAAACTTCCTTTAGGTCCTGTAACTGTAAGAATACCATTTTCAAATTTTGCACTTACGCCTGATGGCATAACTATTAATTCTTTACCTATTCTAGACATGTTTCCTCCTTACCATACATAAGCGAGAACTTCGCCGCCTACTCCAAGTTTTCTAGCTTCTTTATCGGTTACTATACCCTTGTTTGTAGATATAATTGCAATTCCAAGTCCGCTTATAACTTTTGGAAGTTTATCTTTTTGAGCGTAAATACGAAGACCTGGTTTAGAAATTCTTTTAAGTCCTTGTATTACACTATCACCAACTTCATCATATTTTAGTGTAATGATAATATTTTTGTGTCCTGCTTCGCTAACCTCTTCATAAGAAAGGATATAGCCCTCATCAAGAAGGATTTTTGCTATAGCACGCTTTTCGTTTGATGCAGGCACGCTAACTTTATCATGCTTTACCATTGTTGCATTACGAATTCTTGTAAGCATATCTGCGATTGGATCTGTAACTAACATAACTTTATCCTCCTTATTTTACCAACTAGACTTCTTTACGCCTGGGATTTCACCCTTATTGGCGAGTTCTCTGAAACAAATTCTGCAAATACCATATTTTCTAAGTACTGCGTGTGGTCTGCCACAAAGAGAACATCTAGTATATTGACGAGTTTTGTACTTTTGTGTTCTTTTTTGTTTTTCAACTAATGCTTTTTTTGCCATATTATTCTCCTATTTAGCGAAAGGCAATCCAAGTGCCTTTAAGAGTGCTTTTGCCTCTTCATCAGTTTTAGCGGTTGTTACAAAAGTAATATCAAAACCTCTAATTTTTTCGACTTTTTCATAAACTATTTCAGGGAATATAAGTTGTTCTTTAATTCCCATTGAGTAATTTCCTTTTCCATCAAATGATTTTTCAGAAATACCTCTAAAATCTCTCACTTTTGGAAGAGCAATAGATGTTAGTCTATCAAAGAACTCATACATTCTATCCCCTCTAAGTGTAACTTTTGCACCAATTTTTTGTCCTTCTCTTAAACCGAAGTTAGAAATTGATTTTTTTGCCATTGTTACAACAGGTTTTTGTCCTGAAATAACTGCAAGTTCGTCAACAGCGATATTGAAACTCTTTGAATTACCTTTAACTTCACCAAGTCCCATATTTAAAACAATTTTTACAAGTTTTGGAACTTCGTTTATGTTTTTATAATTAAATTCTTTAATAAGAGCTGGAACAACTTCTGTTTTGTATTTTTCTAAAATTCTATTTTGTTCTTTAGCCATTTTTTACCCCTATTTTGTTTCCTTGTTTTCTGTCGACTTTTTAGTAGTTGTTTTCTTCTCAGCAGTTTTTTCTACACTCTTTGTTGATTTTGTAGTCTTTTTTGCTGTTGATGTATCTTCCTCTGTTTTCTCTTTTGTTGCTGCCTTAAGAGTTGCACCTTTAAGCTCACTAGCTTTGATTGTCTTTTTAGCTTCTCTCTTTGTTTGTTTAACAAATTCTTTATCAAGTGAAGCTCCACATTTTTTACAAACACGAACTTTCTTCCCGTCTATTTCTTTATGTGATACTCTAGTAGCTTTGTTGCAAACAGGACATACAACGAGAACATTTGATGCCTCTATTGGAGCAGATTTTCTAATTATACCACCCTTATCTTGTTGAGATTTTGGCTTTTGATGTTTAGCAACAATATTAACATTATCAACTAACACTTTATTATCATTAGCAAATACTTTTAAAACTTTACCTGTTTTGCCTTTATCTTTTCCTGTGATAACTAATACATTATCACCGCTTTTTATTGTCAAATTCATCATGCCGCTCCTTTTATATAACATCTGGTGCAAGAGATATAATCTTCATATATCCCTTATCACGAAGTTCTCTTGCTATAGGACCAAATACACGAGTTCCCTTTGGTTGTTTTTGATTATCAATGATAACTGCAGCATTATCATCAAATCTTATATGAGAACCATCGCTTCTTCTAAGACCTTTTGAAGAGCGAACTATAACTGCCTTTACAACATCACCTTTTTTAACAGTTCCACCAGGGATAGCTTTCTTTACAGAAGCAACAATAACATCACCAATGTTACCACTTCTTCTAAAAGACCCGCCAAGAACTCTGATACACATAATTTCTTTTGCACCTGTGTTATCTGCAACTTTCAATCTTGTTTGAGGTTGAATCATAACTCACTCCTTTTACTTAGCTTTCTCAACGATTTCAACAACGCGGAAATGTTTATCTTTAGAAAGAGGTCTTGTTTCCATAATTCTTACTGTATCGCCAATTCCACATTCGTTGTTTTCATCATGAGCTTTAAACTTCTTTGATTTTTGTACGACTTTTTTATAAATTGGGCTTTTTACTCTGGATACAACTTTTACAACAACAGTCTTATCCATTTTGCCAGCACTTACAACTTCGCCAACTCTAGTAATTCTTGTGTTTCTACTTGTTTCCATTGTTTGCCCCCTTTTCTTGTAATTCTTTTTCTCTTAATACTGTTTTTACTCTTGCTATGTCCTTTTTAACATTATGAAGTGCCATAGGATTTGCAAGTGATCTTGTAGCGTGAGAGAAACGAAGATTAAATAATTCACTGTTAAGTTCTTTAAGCTTTGCGTTCAACTCGGCTACTGACAAATATTTAATTTCATTAATTTTCATCTTTCACACCACCTTTTGTAGCATTATCATCTTTCTTTATAAACTTAACCTTGCAAGGAAGTTTATGTCCAGCGAGTCTTAAAGCTTCTTTTGCAACTTCTTCAGAAACGCCTTCTATTTCAAAGAGAACTCTGCCAGGTTTTACTACTGCAACCCAGAATTCTGGTGAACCTTTACCTGAACCCATACGAGTTTCAGCAGGTTTCTTTGTTACAGGCTTATCAGGGAAAATCTTTATCCAAACTTTACCATCTCTTTTTGTATATCTTGTAAGTGCAATACGAGCTGCTTCTATTTGGTTAGATTTTATCCAACATGGTTCAGTGGCAATTATTCCATATGAACCGTATGCAAGTGTATTCCCTCTTGTCGCTTTACCTGTCATTCTGCCTCTATGAACTTTTCTTCTTTTAACTCTTTTAGGCATCAACATTATTCTTGTCCTCCTTTTTTATCAGATGACTTTTTGCCGAGGATTTCACCTTTGTAAATCCAGCACTTAACGCCAATTTTACCAATCAATGTATAAGCTGCTGCCTCACCATAATCAATATCCGCTCTAAGAGTATGAAGTGGAACTGAACCTCTAAACTGTTTTTCAATTTGTGATTGTTCATTTGCTTTTGCAAGGACACCACTTACTTGAACTTTACAGCCTTTTGCTCCAGCTTTCATTATTCTTTCTGCTGCTTGTTTAAGTGCTCTCTTTGCAGCTACACGCTTTTCAAGTTGAGCTGCAATAGAATCAGCAACAAGTTGAGCATCAAGGTCAGGTCTTTTAATTTCTTTTACATTGACAAGTAAAAGTTTTACAGGTCTGATAATTTTTTGTATATCTTTTTTAATATTCTCTATACCTGCACCTTTTGTACCAATTATCATACCAGGTTTAGCAGTGAAAATATTAACAACAAGTTTGCCCTCTGTTCTTTCAATTGTAACTTTTGAAATAGAGCATGCTTTATATTTTTTCAATATAAAGTTCTTAACATCTTGGTCTTCTTTAAGATTTGCAGCAAAAGTTTTCTTATCTGCATACCATGTAGAATTCCAATCTTTGTTAATTCCTATTCTAAGTCCTATTGGACTAACCTTTTGTCCCATTCTAGCCTCCTACCACTTCATCTAGCACAATTGTAATGTGTGAAGTTTTTTTGAGAATAACATTGCCTTGTCCTTTAGCTCTTGCGCTCATTCTTTTAAATTGTGGACCACTTGTAGCATAAGCTTCTTTTACATAAAGAGTTTCAACATTTTTACTCATATTGTTTTCAGCATTTGCTATAGCACTTTTTAAAACTTTTAAACTTTCAAAAGCACCCTTATCAGGCATATTTTCAAGAATAGCAACAGCTTCTTGTGCTTTCTTGCCACGAACGAGGTCTAAAATATATGTTATTTTAGAAGGGCTCATTCTTACATATTTTGCTTTTGCATAAGGTCTTTTTTCCGCATTCTTTATTTTTTCTGCTTTTTGTCTTGTTCTTGTAGCCATCTTTTACCTCTATTTCTTGACTGCCTTTGTAGCAACGCTTGCCGACTTTTTAGTGTGTCCCTTATAAGTTCTAGTTGGAGAGAACTCTCCAAGTTTATGACCTACCATGTCAGCAGTGCAATAAACAGGGACATGTTTTTTACCATTGTGCACTGCAAATGTAAATCCTACAAAATCAGGATAGATAGTAGATGATCTTGACCAAGTTTTAATAGGTCTTTTAACACCAGACTCTTGCATCTGGGCAACCTTTTTTACTAAACTTGGATGAACATAAGGCTTTTTCTTTAATGATTTGCTCATAGTCTTTCTCTCCTAATTAACTCTCTTAACCATCAAACGGTTAGATTTATTCTTTTTCTTTCTTGTCTTATATCCAAGAGCAGGTTTATTCCAAGGTGTTACAGGTGATGCCATACCTACAGGGCTCTTACCTTCACCACCACCATGTTTGTGGTCATTAGGGTTCATAGCAACACCACGAACAGCAGGTCTAACACCCATGTGTCTATTTCTTCCAGCCTTTCCTAGAGAAACAAGTTCATGGTCTATATTTCCAACAGTTCCAATAGTTGCACGACAAGTTAAAAGTACTTTTCTCATCTCGCCACTTGGAAGTCTTAATGTTGCATATTTACCTTCTTTAGCCATAAGTTGAACTTCGCTACCAGCAGAACGAGCAAGTTGCGCTCCTTTTTTAGGTTGAAGTTCAATATTATGAATAAGTGAACCTACAGGAATTTTAGCAAGAGGTAAAGCGTTGCCGACTTTGATTTCAACATCTTCACCACTCATAACAATATCTCCATCTTTAAGTCCAACAGGAGCAATTATATATCTCTTTTCTCCATCTGCATAATTTAAAAGAGCGATATAAGCTGTTCTATTTGGATCATATTCAATGCCTACAACTTTTGCAGGAATATTGTCTTTATTTCTTTTGAAATCGATTATACGATATTTTTGTCTGTTACCGCCACCTTGATGACGAACTGTAACTTTGCCTTGAGCATTTCTTCCAGCACTTTTCTTTTTAACATCAAGAAGAGATTTTTCAGGCTCTTTTTTTGTTATTTCTTCATAGGAAGAGGTTGTATAAAATCTTCTTCCCGCAGAAGTTGGTCTATGAATTCTTATTGCCATTTTGCCCCTCCCTTATTAAGATAAGCTGTCGAAGAAAGCGATAGTTTTAGAGTCTGCTGTTAAAGTAACAACTGCTTTTTTGTAATCGCTAGTTTTTCCAACTGTTCTTCCAGCCTTTGTATTTTGAGTTTTCTTATGACCTTTTACAATGCTTGTGTTAACTGAAGCAACTTTAACATTGAAAAGTTTTTCAACTGCATTTTTGATTTCGATTTTTCCAGCATTTTTTGCGACAATAAAAGTATAAACTTTATTTGCTATGCCAGAATAACTTTTCTCTGTGAGAAGTGGTTTTATAATGATTTGTTCTTTTTCCATTATTCTGCGTACGCCTCCTCTATAAGTTTTATTGCTGACTCAGTGAGAACTACATTCTTGTTTGCAAGAACTTCATAAACATTGAGATTTGCAACTTCTTCAATGCTTAAAGCAGGTATGTTTGCAGTTGAAAGTTTAGCGTTCTTATCATTTTTATCGTTTACAACAATAACTGAACCATTAAACTTGAAAGCGTCTACAAATGCTTTAGCATCTTTTGTTTTTGGTTGAGCGAAATTGAACTTGTCAAGAACAGTAACTTGATTTTGTTTAATCTTTTCGCTTAAAGCAGAAAGAAGTGCATATCTCTTCTTTTGCTTGTTAACTTTCTTTGAGAAATCTCTTGGTTTTGGAGCAAAGACGATACCGCCGCCTCTCCATTGTGGACCTTTAGTAGAACCTTGTCTTGCTCTACCTGTACCCTTTTGTCTCCAAGGTTTTTTTGCATGACCTCTTACTTCGCTTCTTGTAAGAGCAGATTTTGTGCCTTGTCTTTGATTTGCGTTATATGCAACTATTACTTCATGAATAAGTGGTTCGTTATACTCCACTGAAAAAAGGTCATCAGGGAGATTTAATTGTCCTACTTCTTGAGCTTGCATATTATAAACTTTAATTTTTGCCATAATTTTCTCCTTTACCTTTTAACTGCCTCACGAATAGTTACAACTGAACCTTTAGGACCAGGAATAGCACCTTTAACAAGGATAATATTTCTTGATGGGTCAACTTTAACTATATCAAGATTTTGAATTGTAACTCTTTCAACACCATAATGACCAGGCATGTGTTTGTTTTTAAATACTCTTGATGGAGTTGAGTTTGCACTCATAGAGCCGACTTCTCTATGAACAGGTCCTGTACCGTGAGTCATCTTTAATCTATGTTGGTTCCATCTTTGGATTACACCAGTAAAACCACGACCATGAGTAGTTCCTGTAACATCTACTTTATCTCCTTCTGCAAAGATATCAGCTTTGATTTCTTGTCCTAGAGTATAATCAGATGTGTTTTCAAATTTAAATTCTTTTGTTACTCTGTAAGTGTCAACACCGGCTTTTTTGAAAGCACCTGTTCTTGGTTTGTTGACTCTTTGAGCTTTTTGCTTATCGAATGCTACGACTAAAGCTTCATAACCGTCTTTTTCATTGTTCTTAACTTGAACAACTGGGCAAGGACCAGCCTCTACTACTGTAACAGGTATAACCAAACCTTCTGGAGTGAAGACTTGTGTCATACCAAGTTTCTTGCCAATAATTGCTTTTTTCATAATTTTGTCTTACTCCTTTCTTATAGTTTGATTTTGATATCTACACCTGCTGGTAAATCAATTTTCATTAAAGCATCAACTGCTTTAGCATTAGGTGAGTAAATATCAATAAGTCTTTTGTGAGTTCTTGACTCAAATTGTTCACGACTATCTTTATCTTTGTGTGGTGAACGAATTACTGTAACCACTTCTCTATCTGTAGGAAGTGGAATAGGTCCTGCAACTTTTGCACCGAACTTTTCGGCAGTATCAATTATACGCTTGCAAGCATCATCAATAAGGCCGTGTTCGAAGGACTTTAATTTTATTCTAATTACTTGTGTTGCCATTAATTTTTAAACCTCCTGTAATAGCAAATCTAACCAATCACATTAACCATTTTTTTTTGACAACATTAAAAGTCTTTCGTTTTTTTTAAAATTAAATTAATTTTTCAATAAAATAAAATAATTTTTATCAATATTTAATTTGATTTTACATACGATACACTTTCCCGTGTGTGTCCCGCTGCGAACGATTAAAAAATGTGATTTTTTGGCTAGTCGCCCATGGTCGTTGCCATAGACTTGTCCGCATAAATTCTCTTTGATTGCCGGTAACCAAAGTAACCTTACGCATCTACCCATAATTTCACAGCTAGTATATGATAACAAATAAAAAACTAAATGTCAACAATTTTTCAAAAGAAAATAAAAATATTTTAATCTTTAAAATGTTACGATTCAAACAAAACGCAAATATAAATATAACAAGGTCTTTGTATAAGATTTTATTATATATGGTTAAACTTTAAAGAAATAATATAATTTAATATTTACAAACTTAATATTAATTATAATTTAAAATTAGATATCTTGAATAAGAACCGATAAATTATATAATGTGAAATATAGATTTGTCCGAAATTTTTAACAAACTTTTTTAGTAATTTTCAAAAAAGCATAAAAAATTTTACAAATTTAAAACTGTAAATTAAAACTAAAAAATGCCTATATGACTTACTAAATCATATAGGCATATGGTGCGACAAGTGATAAAGTATCCGAACCAACTACAAGTCCAAGTTGGTGTGGGTTATATGCAGATGCGAACTTATTTTAATTGTTTCACTTCTTTACTATGAGATTTTATTTGATCAACCACCGTATCAAGCAATATTGGGAAAAAAGATTCTATGTTTGGATATCTTTTTCGATGGCTTGAATAATTTTCAAGGCAAGCAACAACTTTT
>CALVZG010000011.1 GCA_944372465.1 uncultured Clostridia bacterium | reverse complement strand
TTTCATAAAAAAGAATAAATTTGAAGAAGTCCTTATAGAAGAAGAAAAGGGGGACTATTATGTAGGTTATAGCAAAAACTATATTAAATGTTACTTAAAAAAAGAAGAAAAAATTAATGATAATATTAATTTTTTGATAGATAAAGTGGTAAAAGTTAAAATAAAAGAATGTTTTTTAGACGGGGCAAAAGCAAAAATTTTAGAAATCAAATAGAAGATATTATAAAAATGTAAAATGAATTAAATTAAAAAATAAATTTTGCAAAAATTCTTGACAATTAAGTATTAAATTAATATAATAATAGGGAACTTTAAAAATTAGAAGGTGGTGAGAAGATTGACAACTGTTAAAGTAGGCGAAAACGAAAGTCTTGAAAGCGCTTTAAAGAAATTTAAAAGAAAATGTCAAAGAGATGGAATTATCGGAGATATTAGAAGAAAAGAAGCTTATTATAAACCAAGCGTTGCAAAAAAAATGAAAAGAGAAGCAGCTCGTAAAAGAGCAAGAAAAAGAGGTTAATCTTAAATTAACACCTTGTGCATTTTGCACTTTATAAAATTTTATTAAAAGGAGAAAGACATGGCTAACATAATTGACCAAATTGAAAAGGAAAATATGAAAGAGTCTATTCCTGAATTTAATATCGGCGACACAGTAAAAGTCGGAGTTAAAATCAAGGAAGGGGACAAAGAAAGAATTCAAGGTTATGAAGGTGTAGTTATCGCTCGTAAAAATGGTGGTTCTAGAGAAAGTTTCACTGTTAGAAAGATTTCTAATGGTGTAGGTGTTGAAAGAACATTCCCTATTCACTCTCCACTTGTTGCAAGTATAGAAGTAGTAAGAAAAGGAAAACCAAGAAGAGCAAAATTATACTATGTTCGCGACCTAACAGGTAAGGCTGCAAAAATCAAATCTGCTGACAATAACTAAATAAGAATAATCTTAAATTGTAAGCATAACAAATTAACTAATAAAATATAAATTAGAGTTAAAAGACTTATTCATATGAGAATAAGTCTTTTTTCTAAAATTGTATAACAATAAGTTTTATCAAAAATATATTTGATAGAAATGCTAGCATGTTTAATCATCATTTAAAATACATTTTAAATAAATTAATCAAGAATATTAAATAAAAGTTATAAAATGATTTTTATTGTAGTCTGTAATAGTTATAATCATTAAAAATAAATGTTATTGATAAAAAAATATAGTCATCACATCAAATAAGAAATAATACAAAAAAAAGATATCAAAAACAATTCTCTGCTCGCACGCTCACTTTGTTCGCACGCTCGCCGCACACTCGCTTCGCTCGTACGCGGTCGTTCACACGACTTGAAAGTCGCGTTCACTTAAAGAGGAAAATATGTCTTTTATACAACGATATAGTACAATTGAGCGTGGTGGAATTCGTTTTATAGAGAATACTTTAGGTTTAAGCAAAATGTCAAATGTTTTAGCAGCGGGAACACTTGGTTCAATAGGTGCTTTTACTACTTTATCAGGAAGTCAATTATCTAACTTTCCAGTTGGCACAATATCTAATTACCAATTAAATGGTTCAAGTGCTATTTTATCACTTCCAATTGCAAGTTCTATTCTTCATGCCGAACTTGTTTGGGGAGGACTATATAAATCAGAGACACAAAATATTTCCAATTTGTTAAACAATAATATAACACTGATAGTAGGTGGTACTAATTATACAATATCACCTGATTTAACCACTTCGCAAAATTTTTTGATTCCAAGCCAAAATTTTGACCTAGGATTTTATGTAAGAACAGCAGATGTAACAAATATAGTATCAAATTCATTGAACGGCACATATTCAGTTTCTGGAGTTCCTGCACTTTTAATAGCAAATGACAATCAAACTTCCCAGACGAACCATGCTGGTTGGACTCTTTGTATTGTTTATAAAAATGATAATGAAATTATAAGGAATTTGACTTTGTGGGTAGGTGGTGCAGTTGTCGGACCTAATACTCCAGTTAGTGATACAACACTGGCAGGATTTTCAACTCCTGCTGTTCAACCTATATTTGGCAAAGCATTTATAAGTGCTCAAGAAGGTGATGCAGTTTTGACAGGTGATCAGTTCTTGTTTGGCAAAGATACGGCATCACTCTCGGTAATTTCAGGACCAAATAATCCTGCAAATAACTTTTTTGCATCACAAATTAATAATGAAAACGGTCTTATAGAGACTACAGGGACATTTGGCACAAGAAATGCAAATGCAAGTACTGGAACAGGAATAAGTGCAGGCAGACAAGGTTGGGATATAACGGCAGTAGATATTTCAAATAAACTAGAGCCACTTCAAACAAGTGCGGTATTTAGATTTACAAGTTCTGGAGATTTATATGTGCCAAATGCTCTTGCTACACAAATAGATTCTTTAGGAGCATCACTTTCAGTGATAAAAACAGCAAGTTCCAATTCGGTTTTTGTAGGTAAAAATTTAGACTACACAATTTCAGTTACAAATACGGGACAACTAGAAGCAATAAATGTAATGTTATCGGATACAATTCCTACAGGACTGACTCTTGTAAATGGGACGATTAAGATTGATGGTATTTTACAACCTGACACATTTCCAATTTCGTTAGGTACGATAGCGGTAGGACAAACAAAAGTTGTAACTTATTCACTTTCAGCAATTACTCTTCCGCAGACTAACCCTGCAATTAACATTGCATCAATAGATTATGAATTTGAACCATTCCCTAGTTATATAGTAGATTTAAAGCAAACAAGTAATCCTGTTAGCGTTTTTATATTAAATGAAAATATAAATAATGTAAAGACAGTTGATAAGACTGTTGCATTGCAAGGAGAAACTTTAACTTATACAAATTTTATCACAAATAATGGCAATTTAAATGCTATAAATTTTGTGTTTACCGACTCAATTCCAGCTAATACAACTTTTGTTGAGAATTCAGTAACTTTAGATGGAGTTAATCTTCCGGGCGAGAACCCCGAGAATGGAATAAATATAGGCAATATAAATATAGGTCAATTTAAAACAATAACTTTTAAAGTTTTAGTTAATTAGGAGATAAAAAATGATTATAACAAATCAATCTAAAGTAAATTTTTTGTCTGTTTTACCAGACGACACAACTATTCCAGGAGAAAAAGAAAGCAATATAGTTTCTACAGAAATAATTTCAATAACATTTGCAAAATTAAAACAGACTCCAACAACCTTTATAGGAGAAGGGCAAAATACAACTCAAACAGTAACATTAACAAACAATACAAGTCAAATTATAAAGAATTTGTTTTTCAACGATTCTTTAGGTTTAGGAGCATCTCATGTTCCATCAACAGTAACCGTAGATAATGTAGCATATCCAAATTATGATATTGCTGCAGGATTTAGTTTGCCTGATTTACCTGTAGGTGCAAGCACTGCGATAACCTATACAGTTTTGGCAGACAACCCAAAGACTCAAGATATTGTCAACAACTTTGGAACTGTAAATTATAGTGTAGAGACACCATTAGGAACAAGAGATTTTACAGAAAATACAAATACAGTATCCTTTGCCGTAGTTTCAACAAAATTGGATGTTGTAAAGAGCGTAGATAAAACAGTTGCTTTGAAGGGAGAAATATTAAATTACAAATCAAAAATAACCAACACAGGAAGCCAAAAGGCAACAAATGTAGTATTTTCAGATATTTTACAACCGGGATTAACATTTGTAGATAATTCGGTTAAAATAAATAGTGTTTCATATCCAGGATACAATCCAATTAATTCTTTCACTCTTCCAGATATAAATGCGGGCGATAGTGTAGAAGTAGATTTTCAAGCATTAGTAAATTAATAAAATGGAGAAATTAAGAGAGTAATAAATAATACCTCAAATGTTACTGCAAATTTTGGAGGTAATCCTTTAAATTTTATAAGCAATAATGTGCAAACATTAATAAATAGCGACCCAATTTTTATAGAAGATAACCCTCAAATATGTTATTTCTATGATTTTGATAGAAGATGTTATTTCAATCCATGTGATATTGTATGGTACAACGATTGTGAAATAAAAAAATGTTTAAATATCTGTAAAAAAATTGACAATAATGTTTGTATAGGATATTTTTAGAAGAACAAATATTTTGTATAAAAATCAATTATTAACACAAATTTATTTAAAAAATTTAATGAAGAATACCGATTTTTTCGGTATTTTTTGTATTTATACAAAATATTAGACTTTATTAGGTTTAAATATCTTAATTTATTATAAAATTATTAAAAAATGTTACATAATAAAATTTTTATAATAAAATAATAAATTAAAAAAAATTTAACAATTAAAATAAAAAACATTTGTAAAATATTTTAATTGTGATATAATCAAATAAGAGAAGATAAATCATATTTAAGTAAAAATTTATTAGAGTATTTTATAAAATATGAATAACTATATAAAAATATTTTTACTATATATTTTAAGAATTATATTATAATAATAAGAAAATAAGATATGTTTTTTCTATCCTAATCAATTATTTTTAGTGAAACTCAAATATGCTTTAAAATAAAGCAAAAGCGATTTTGCAAAATTAAATTTTATATTAGTAAACTTGAATAATAAACTTTCTAAAAAATTTTTTTATAGAAACAAAGTTTAATAAAATTTAAAAAGATTTACTGAAAAAAGTTAAACTAAAAAAACAATTCTGCACCTGTAGCTCAGCAGGATAGAGCACCATCCTCCCAAGGTGTTGAACTATCCACCCCCGAAAATCGCTATAAGCCTTATAAATAAAGGGATGTAGCGATTTGAAAAAATCGAAAAAACGATTTTGGTATACAAATTTTAAAAAATTTATTTGAGTATTTTTAATAAATTGAGTAAAAATCACTAAAATTTCTGACCGAAAATGAAGTCAAAAAACTACATTTGTTAACACAATTTGTGGCTTTAGCGTAATAGGATAACGCAATCGCCTCCTAAGCGATAGATTCCCGGTTCGACCCCGGGAAGTCACACCATATAACCATCTTAATAGGTGGTTTTTTCTTTTAAAAATTATATAAAATGAAAATGTAGTCAATAAATATAAAAACTTATAATCTATTTAACAAAAATTTTTTATCAAACATATTTATATATTTTCGTTCTTGATTAATCAAATCAAATGAAAACAATTTTTTATTTTTTATAGTTTTGGCATATATTCGTGTTGTATCTAAAATTCTAAATGAATCAATAGATAGTTTTGAATATTCAATATTATTAATTGGAAATAATAATCTATCAAATTCTACTTTTTTACTCCAATGTTGCTTAATTCTTTTAAACAAATCTGTAGCTTCGCCAATATATAATGAATTATATTTATCGAGAACTAAAATATAATAACCGGATTTTCCTCTTAGCTGATTTATATCTTTTATAGCTTTAAAATCTTTGTTTTTTTCTAGAAAATTATTTATTTGTTTGTTGAACTCATTTTTATCTAATTTTTTAAAGTTTTGCATATTAATGTCATAATTTTTTAAAGCATCTTTTTGATGTTTTAAACACCATTCTTCCGTATAATATTCACCAAAAACAGATTTATTGAAATCAAATATTTGGGAAAATGTAATATAGTTGTTTTTGATATCGTCGATAGAATTTTTACTATGCCATTTAATTATTTGATTAATTAAATCTTCATTTGTTAATTTAAGAATTTTGTTATTAAGTTCAAAATATTTCAGTTTATATTGATACATTTTTTTATCTTGAATATTATATGCTTTATTGTCTATTGGGAAGGAATAGTTATCAATAACTTCTTTTACTTTATTTAAATAGTTTATAATAAATTCCTTATCATAATACATAAAATTTTTCGATAAATAATTAAAAAAGGACATTATGCTGGTCTTATCATTAATTATTGCATATTCATTTTTATTTATATTTAGTGAATATTTATATTGAGAAAGATTTACACCAAAATGAAACATTCTTATCCTCCTTATATAAATAATATCACAAAATTTTACAAGTGAGTTAAATATTTTTAATATTTACCTTTTTGTTTTAGGGGTACGATGAGTTCTTTTTCAAGTTGGTCGTAATTGATTATGTTGGTTCTGCCGTGTTTATAGATGTTAACTTTGCTTGAGTTGCAAATGCAATCAATTATGTGGTGTTTGATTTTTGTTCTATGGTGAGCGTTCCATTCGTGTAGAGCTGAAATTTTAGTTCTTAATCTTGGAAAAGTTTTGTTTGCTTTAAAATGTTTTGGATTTAGTGCATTTAGAAAACTTTTCGTATCAACAAGCATTTTGCCTTGACTAATAATATAGTCAAGGTTTTTTTGTTGACAAAATGTTCGTATATTGGTTTTTCGTATTATTGTGTCTTTATCTCCATCTTTGAAAAGTCTATATATAATTCCAGTTGAAACTTTTTTCATTTTTCCTCCTTTTATTAAAGAAATCTGCAATTTCATCTATGTTTACTAACCAAGCATTTCCATATTTAATTCTTGTTATTTTCCCTTCTTTAGCAAGTTTTTCAATTAAATATCCTGTAATTGCAGTGTTTTTATCTATTTTCTTTATATCTTTTGCTATATTTTCTTGTTTTCTTAATTTTGGTATATACATATTTCCTCCTAATAAAAACAAACCGAGTATTAAGACCCGGTTTGTGTAATGTTGTTAAGTGCGTTTACTACTTTTTCTTGAGTGTCTGGCATAAAGTGGCTATAAACTTTTAAAGTTACAGTTGAATCACTATGTCCTAGATATTTACTTACAGTTTGTATAGGAACATTTTGAGAAAGTAGCAAACTGCAATAGGTGTGTCGAAGTCCGTGGCAAGATATTTTCTTAAAACCATTTTCAATTTCAAATGATTTCAACCAAGCATTGACTTTGCTTTGACTAATTGGTTCTCTATAAATGTTTACTGCTATGTAATATTTATCTAAATTGTTGTCAAAATCACTATCTGCAAGTCTAAACCATTTTTGATATTTTATTAAGTCATTAATAAGTGAGTCGGGCAGTGGAATATCTCTAATTGAAGTTTTCGTTTTTGGAACTTTTTCATAAACCCCAAATTCTTTATGATATAACCTTGCACGCACAATATGAACAACTTTTTTTGAAAAATCAATATCACTCCATCTAATACCACACATTTCACCAAGTCTTACACCTGTAAGTAGCATAAATTTAAAAGTAATCTTTTTATTGATTTCGCCTCCATCTATTTTTTTCAAGTGATGATAAAAAATCTTTGTTTGTTTATATCGAAAAAGGTTCTTTATATGAATCTTTTAAAATCGCAAGAATATCTATCAATACGCTTTTTAAATTTTCTTTTGTTAAATATTTATGGTTTATATTTGTTTTTTGATTATTTTTCGTTTTCCAGTTTTTTTTAATCTTTGATATAGACTTGCAATTTAAAGACAAGTCTGTTTCTTGCTTTTCTATTTTAAAATATGCGCTTAGCATTATTTTGTATTTAATTTCCTTTATTTTTTTTGTTTAACTAAAAAAGTGAAGTAAAAACATTTGATGTTATTTTA
>CALVZG010000010.1 GCA_944372465.1 uncultured Clostridia bacterium | reverse complement strand
CAGGGCAGGTTTTAATTCTACAGTAGCATGTATGGGGACAGCATTAACAAAAGAAAATGCTCACGAATTAAAAAAATTATCTAATAATGTGATTTTACTGAAGCAGTAGAAATCCTTGCTAAAAATGCAGGCATGGAAGTTCCTGAATTTGAAGGAGAAAAAGAGATAATAGAAAAAAAGAGGCTGAAAGAGAGGATATTAAAACTACTTGATTGTACATACAAACATTATCACGAGAATCTATTTTTACCACAAGCAAAACCTGCACAAGAATATATAAAAAAGAGAAATTTTACAAAGCGTGAGTTAGAAGATTTTAAAATGGGATATTCAATAAATTGGACAGAACTTATTGATTATCTTCAAAAACAAGGATTTACATATAAAGAAATGTTAGAAGCAGGAGTAGTTCAAAAACATTATAACAATAGCCAAGAGAACAAAAATACTCAAAATAATACTAGCAATTCAAAAGAAAGTTATTATGATGTGATGGCTGGACGATTAATTTTTCCTATATTTAATGCTTTTAATGAATGTATAGGTTTTAGTGCAAGAGTTTTAGGACAATCAGATTATGCAAAATATAAAAATACCGCAGAAACATTAGTTTTTCAAAAAGGGAAAGTGGTTTTTGGAATAAATTTAGTAAAAGCATTAAAACAAAAGGGTGGTTTAGAAAAAATCATAATAGTAGAGGGACAAATAGATGTAATTGCAATGCACAGGGCAGGTTTTAATTCTACAGTAGCATGTATGGGGACAGCATTAACAAAAGAAAATGCTCACGAATTAAAAAAATTATCTAATAATGTGATTTTATGTTTTGATGGTGATAGTGCAGGGACGAAAGCAACTATAAGAAGTATTGATATACTAAAAGAAGAGGGCTTTAATGTTTTGATTGCGTCTTTACCTGAAAAACATGACCCAGACGAAGTTTTAAAAGAATATGGTAAAGATTATTTGAGCAATCTTATAAACAATGCTCTACCTATAATTGATTATTTAATCAATGTTGAATTAAAAAATTATGACTTAAATAAGCCTGACGAAAAAGGGAAATTTACTGTGTCCGTTCTTAAGCATATTTCAAAATTAGGCTCTGATAGTGAAGAAGATGCTTATCTTGATAAAGTAAAAAAGATTACAAATATACCTATTGATATTTTGAGGCGAGATTTAGAAAAGATAAAAGGCGGACAAGCTAATAAAAAAAGTGATATAAAAATAACTGATAATGTTTTAATAAGCAGAGAAAATGGGAATATTAGAGCTATAAAGTTTATTCTTGGTTCACTTATTTATAGAAAAGATTTTGTCAATAAAAATATTGACTATAAAAAACTTATGCCAAGATATTGCGAAATTATTGATAAAGCATATGAAAATATTCCAATATCTTCATATTTTGACTATTTTGATGTAGACCAAAATCCAATTTTGAAAGATTGCATCAATATTGATTTTGGTGAATATGAAGATGCAGGGAAAAAATATTTTGACGAATGTTTATGGACGCTTATTAGTCAAGAACTCATACAAAGACAGAGCGAACTTGCCGAAAAATACAAAGAATGTACTGATAGTAATGAGCGAATAAAGATTATACAAAAGCTTAATGATGTTACAAAATCATTAAAAGATAAAAATATGGAGGATTTTTATGTTAGATAGCAAATTAGAAGCAGAGCTAAAAAGATTATTTGATGTAGCAACAAAAAAAGGTTCAATAAATGAAGAAGATGTATATACAAGACTTTTAAAATATGATATTTCAGCCCAAGAAATTCAAAAATTTATAAAGAAATTAGAAAGTCAAAAAATAAAAATTTTAAAAACAGATTCAGATATTGAAACAGATTTTGATATTAATGAATTTTCTGGTTTTGCTGCAGTTGATGACCCTGTAAAAATGTATTTAAAAGATATAGGGAAAGTGCCTCTACTTTCATCTGAAGAAGAAATAGAATTAGCAAAGAAGATATTGGAAGGCGATGAAGAGTCAAAAGCAAAATTATGCCAAGCAAACTTAAGACTTGTAGTTTCGATTGCAAAGCGTTGGGCAAGTACAAATTCACTTTCTTTCCTTGACTTAATTCAAGAAGGTAATATGGGACTTTTAAGAGCAGTAGAAAAATTTGATTACACAAAAGGATTTAGGTTTTCAACTTATGCAACATGGTGGATAAAACAAGCAATTACAAGAGCAATTGCCGACCAGTCAAGAACAATAAGACTTCCTGTACACATGGTAGAAACAATAAATAGGTATGGAAGAACAGTTAGACAGTTAACTCAAAAATTATCAAGAGAACCAACTCTTGAAGAAATTGCAGAAGCAATGGGTATAAGTGAAAATAAGGTAGTGGAAATACAAAAGAGTGCTCTTGACCCTGTATCCCTTGAAACTCCAATAGGTGAGGAAGAAGACAGCAAAATGAGTGATTTTATTGAAGACGAATCTGCAAAAAGTCCAATGGATGTAGCTTCACAAAAATTACTTCATGAACAATTATTAGCAGTTATAGAAACTTTGACTCCTCGTGAACAACAAGTTATTAGAGAAAGATATGGTTTAATAGATGGCAAATCAAAGACACTAGAAGAAGTAGGCAAGGAATTTAGCGTTACAAGAGAGCGTATAAGACAAATTGAAGCAAAAGCATTAAGAAAGTTAAAACACCCAAATCGTAGTAAAAAATTAATTGACTTCATAAGTTAATAAAAGAAAAAACTTAAAATTACTTAAAAACTTTCAATGTAAAAATTTTAGAGAAGAAATAAGCAGATAAGGAGAAAAATAAATGGATTTAAAAAAGATTTTAGATTATCAAAAACTAGATAGCGAGTTATACAAGATTGAAAAACAAATAAGAGAAAACGAACATAAAAAGACAGCCAATAAAATGCATGAAAATATGAAAGATGCTCAATCTCGTTCTTTAAAACTTGAAGAGAAGGCAGGGATGCTAATAAATGAAATAGAAAAAGTAAAGAAACAATTTGTTATTCAAAAAGATAAAATGGAAGAATTCACAAACAAAGATTTTGATAAACTTACAAAGGAAGAACTTGATAAACTATCTATAATAAAAGATAAACTTGCTCAAAATCTAGTGATTTTAGATAGAAATCTGTCGGCTTTGGCAGAAAATGTTAATGCTGTGCTTGGGGACTTTAATAAAACAATAAAATTATTTAATTCTTGTAAAGAACAATATGCAAAAAGTAAAACATTATACGAAGATGATGTAAAAGCAGTTGAAAACAAGAAAAATGAAATTAATTTAAAACTTAAAACTTTAGGAAAAGATATAGAACCAAAAATAATGGAAGCATATCAAAAAAGAAGAAAAGAAAATATTTTTCCTGTAGTTGTTCCAATTATAAATAATTCATGTGGTGGTTGTCATATTGAACTTCCTTATGCATATATTTCAAAAATAGAAGAACAGGGTGTTTTGCCATGTGAACATTGTCATAGGTTAATATATAAGATTAAAGGATAAAAAGCATAAAACTTAAGATAAAATAAAAAATTAAAAATTAGGCAAGTTTGGAACTTGCTTTTTTTATATAATTTAATTAGAAAAAATGCTTGCTATATTCATAAAAATAAAATATAATATAATCATAAGAATACTAAAGGCGGAATATGATATTTAAAAAATTTTTCAATAAAGACGCCGATAAAGTACAGCATTTTGCTAAAGAATTTAATTTGTCTGAAAGAGTTATAGATTTGTTATTATCACGAGGAATTAATACAAGTGAAACAATAAAAGAATTTTTAAATCCAACAGTTTTGCATAATCCCTATGACTTAAAAGGAATGAAGCAATTAATTGATAGAGTAAAACTTGCAAAAGAATTAAAAGACAAAGTGCTTATTTTTGGCGACTATGATGTAGATGGTGTTAGTGCTACTGCAATAATGATAAAGGCATTAAATCAGTTTGGAATTAAAGCTGATTATTATTTACCGAACAGATATATAGATGGTTATGGCTTAACAAACAAAGTTATAGATAAGATAGCCGATATTTATTCACCCAATTTAATAATAACGGTTGACTGTGGAATTTCTTGTTATCAAGAAGTTGAATATGCAAAGAATAAAGGAATTGAAATTATAGTTACAGACCATCATGAAATTCCAGAGATACTGCCAGAAACTATAGTGGTAAACCCAAAATTACAAAATCAAACCTATCCTTTCAGGGATTTATGTGGAACAGGTGTAGCGTTTAAGTTTGCTCAAGCATTGCTTGGCGACAAAGAAGCTGAATGTTTTTTGCCAATAACAGCAATTGCAACAATAGTAGATATAGTCCCTTTAATAGGAGAAAATAGAACATTAGTTTCTTTAGGCTTAAAGATGTGTGAAAAATATCTTCCATTAGGCTTAAAAATGATGTTTAAAGAATATGATATTTCTATAGCAAAACCAAATGCTACAGATATATCTTTTAAAATAGGGCCTAAATTAAATGCATCAGGAAGAATGGGTGATGCTAATGATTCATTAAAATTATACTTTGGAAATGATCCAATAAAAATAAAAAACGATTTAGAAAAAGTTAAAGAACACAATACAAAAAGACAAGATATTTGTAATAAAATTTATGAAGATTGTGAAAAAGCACTTTCAAAAATAGATATGAGAAACCAAAGAGTTATAACTCTTGCTTCAAAAAAATGGGATAAAGGTGTTTTGGGAATAGTATGTTCTAGGCTGGTAGAAAAATATCATAAACCTGTATTTTTATTTGCCCAAGAGGGTGAATTATTGTGTGGCTCGGGAAGAAGTATAGATGATATAAATATACATGAACTTTTGTCATCTTTAAAAGATATACTAGAAACATTTGGCGGACATTCAATGGCGGCAGGGTTAACACTGAAAAGAAGTAACTATGAACTTTTTTCAAAAAAGATAAATGATTTTGCTCTTAATTTTATCAGTGATGATGTCTTTATTCCAATAAAATATTACGACCAAGAAATTACAGTTGAAGAAATAACGCAAGATTTTTTAAAAGAATTATCTTTACTTGAACCATTTGGCTGTGCTAATCCTCGTCCAAAATTTAAAATTACTGCACAAGATGTTGAGATATTGCCTATGAAAAAATATCCACAACATGCAAATATTAAAATTGGCAATTTTAGTTTAACATATTTTAATTTTATAGATAATATTGTTAAAATATCATTTGCTAGAAAGAAATCATTTATTTTTGAATTTCAACCTAAAACTTCAAAAGGTTTGGTAAGTGAGTTTGATGGTGGCAGTTATATTTTAGATGATGCTTATAAAAAATTAAATTCAATAGAATTAAATCAACTTGTAATTAATAGTAAAAGTGATGCACATTTTAAATATTATCCAAAAGAGGAACTATTATCTTTTATAGGTGGGACAACAACATCAGTATTTGGGACTTGTTTTGTTACCTATTCATGTTTTGATTATGTTGAATTTACAAAAGAGTATGATACACAAGGAATTTATCATTTTGGAATTTATGAAGATAGGGAAATAGGATATAATGCAATATTGCTTTCGCCTAAAGGGATAAATTGGGCAAAAAATTTTTCAAAAATAATATTTTTATCTCCAGTGTTAAATATTAACTTTATTTCAGCCTTAAATAAAATAACTAATGCAGAAATATTTGTTCCAATAGATAAAAAAGCAAACTCAAGAAAATTCGCAGGAATAGATTTAGAAAGGTCAACATATGCACAAATATTTAAAGTATTGACAAGTAAAGCCAATAAACAAATATATAATGTGTTTGAACTATATGATAGATGTGATTTTAAAACGCCTATATCTTTTAATACTTTTTATTCGGCATTGTTGGTGTTTAATCAATTAGGATTTATTTCAATAGAAGATGAAGAACAAATAGTGTTAAAAATAAATAAAAATATAAAGAAAGAATTGACGCAATCAAGTATATATAATAATTTAATGTTATTAAAAAATACATTCAAAGGAGAGAATGAGAATGCAAGAAAAGGCATTAATAGATAAAATAAAAGAAAACATATTAAAAAAATATCAGTTTACAGATAAAGAAAAAGAGATTATAGAAAATGTTTTCAATCACGAACTTAACTATGATAGAATAAATGTAATTATCAATTTTATAATAGATTTTAAATTAGATAAATCATCAGTCATTGCATTTTTATGTTATCAACTTTATAAATGTTATCCTGAAGATGGTGATAAACTTAGTAAAGAATTAAATGAAGAGCAACAAGAGATTGTCGAAGATTTTAAAACTATAAAAGATATAAATCAACTTACAGTAAGTGATGAAATTGAAGATATAAAACGAATGTTTATAGTAATGAGCAATGATATGCGAGTAGTTATAATAAAACTTGCAGGTATTTATTATGACATATCAAAACTTGAACTTCCTCTAGATGAAAATGGTTGGCGTTTTGTAAATCAAGTGAAAGATATACATGTGCCATTAGCTGAAAGATTAGGTCTTGATGAGTTAAAACAAAATTTGTATGATAATGTGATAAGACTTGAACATCCTAAAGAGTATTATAAATTAAAAGAAACTATAGAAAGCAAAAAAGAAGAAAATGAAAAGCAACTTGAAATAACAAAGAGTAGATTACAATCTATTTTAAATGATTTGAAGATACATGGGAAAATAGTAAGCCGTATAAAACATGTATCATCAATTTTTAACAAACTATACAATAAGCGATTAACTTTGGAACAAATTTACGATATTTTAGCAATGAGAGTTATTGTTGACACGGTTGAAGAATGTTATGCAGTGCTTGGAAGAATACACGCAATATACAAACCTATGGCAGGAAGAGTTAAAGATTATATAGCAAACCCTAAACCAAATGGATATAAATCTTTGCACACGACAATAATAGTAGAAAATCAACATCCACTTGAGGTGCAAATAAGAACAAAAGAGATGCATAGAGAGTCTGAATTTAGTGGAGTATGTGCACACTGGCTATATAAAGAGAAAAAAGATAAAAAAAGCGATTTTGATAATAGATTGACATGGTTTAGGCAGACGATAGAAAATGCTAAAAGCATGGCGAATGAAGATTTCATAGAAACTTTAAAAAGTGATTTATATGATGGAGTAATAATAGTACAAACACCTAAAGGAAGGGTTATAGAATTTCCTGAAGGTGCAACAGCGATAGATTTTGCATATGCAATTCATACTGATGTAGGAAACAGTTGTGTAGGTGCAAAAATAAATGGCAAATTAAAACCAATAACAACATTATTGTGTAATGGAGATATCGTTGAAATATTAACATCAGCGCATAGTAAAGGGCCATCAAGAGATTGGTTAAAATATGTAAAAACAAATGCAGCCAGAAGTAAAATTAAGGCTTTCTTTAAAACTGAATTAAAAACTGAAAATATAAGACAAGGGAAAGCGATGCTTTATCAAACAATTCAAGATAAAGGATATACTCAAGGACAATTATTGACGGAAAAATATATAGAAGAAATTTTAAGACGCTACAACATGGAAGATATAGATGAACTATATGCAGGAATAGGCTCGGGCTCAATAACATCAAATCAAGTAGTAAGCAGATTTATAACTTTATATAATAATGAAAATACAGAACTTCCAAAAGTAGAAACAATAGTTCATTTAAAGAGAAATAAAGACGGGATTTTAATAGATGGAGATAGTGGAATGCTTGTAAGGTTTGCAGGCTGTTGTAATCCTATTGAAGGCGACGATATAATAGGATATATTTCGAGAGGTAAAGGAGTTACAATTCATAGAGCAAGTTGTCCAAATATAAAATATTTAGAACCTGAACGACTAATAGATGCACAATGGCAAGTTAAGCAAGATGCAACTTTCATGGCAAATATAAAAGTACTTGCACAAAAGTCAGATAATAATATAGGGCGAATTACTAATTTGATAACAGGACTTAAGTTAAATATAAGAGGATTTGACGCAAAAGATGTAGGAGATAGTTTTATTTGCAATTTAAGAATAGAAGTAAAAAATAAATCGGAATTAGAAAGTGCAATTACCTCTATTAGAAATTTAAAACATATAATAAGTGTTACAAGGAGTGAAAGATGATAACAACAAATAAAGAAGAACTTCTTGTAGCAATGCAAGATTTATGTAATCTTTTTGGTGTTAATGAAAGTATTGTCATAAATCACACAGAAAATATAGTAGAAGATGAAGTAACTAACAATTTTTATTACAAAGAAAAAGATAAGGAAGACACTTATTCTTACTCTTACAAACTAAACCCTTCATTTTCAGACCTTTATAAAAAATCCATAAGAAAAAGATTTGTAAATAATCAATTATATCAAATTTTATCAAAAGAATTGAATAAAACATTACCTTGGGGTTCATTGACTGGAGTAAGACCTACAAAACTAGCAAGAGATTTGATAGAGTATGGGGAGATGAAAAGTCATTTAGTTTCTGAAATTTTACAAAAAGATTATTTTGTGTCAAAGGAAAAGGCTGAACTTGTTGCAAATGTTATAAAAAATCAAAAATGCATAATAAGGAATGATAATTTAATTGATTTATATGTAAATATTCCAATATGTCCAACTAGATGTGTCTATTGTTCTTTTATTTCAAGTGAAATAGGTGCAGTAAAAGATAAAATAGACACATACATAAATTCAATAATAAAGGAAATTAATGCGGTAAAAGATATAATTAAAAATAAAGCATATATTGTGAGAACAATATATATAGGTGGCGGAACTCCATCAGTTTTAACGCCAATGCAACTTGAAAAACTTTTAAGTGAATTGAATTTTCCAGTAAGTGAGTTTACTGTAGAATGTGGACGAGCCGATACAATTACTGCACAAAAATTAGATATATTAAAGAAACATAATGTTACAAGGATTTCAATAAATCCTCAAACATTTTGCGAGGCGACACTTAAAAGAATAGGAAGAAAACAGAAAAATAGCGAAATATTAAAAGCATATAGTTTGGCTTTAGAGAGAGATTTCATAGTTAACATGGATTTTATAGCAGGACTGCCGGGCGAAAAATTAGGAATTTTTAAAAGGACAATAAATACTGCAATAGAATTATATCCCAATAACATAACAGTGCATACTTTATCAATCAAAAGAGGCTCATTTCTTCATGATAATCAGCCTACATTTGAAAATCAAGAAGTATCTAAAATGGTAGATTATGCTGAAAAAACATTGATGGAAAATGGTTATAAACCATATTATCTATATAGACAAAAAAATCAATTAAATGGACTTGAAAATGTAGGGTATTATAGGGATAATGATTTATGTATGTTTAACATTGATAGTATGGAAGAAACAAATACAGTTATTGGTATAGGAGCAAATGCAATTTCCAAGAGAGTCTATAATATAGAAAAAAAATTAAAAAGAGAACCTAATGTAAAATTTATTGAAGAATACAATGAAAGAATAGATGAACTTATTGAAAGAAAAAAACAGTTTTTTGAATAGAGTAGTTTAATTTATAAAAACTTTTATATAGATTTTTTGTAAAATTAGTTTACAATTCGCAAAATTTGTGTTATACTGACAAAGTCGATAAACCTTTAGCGCAGTTTACCTGAAACCTTCTGACACTAGACTTCGCTTAAGGGGAGAATTTAGAAATAGGAGGAAAAAATGGAAAAGAAAGAGATAATTGATAAATTTAAACTTTCTGAAAACGATACAGGTTCTGTACAAGTACAAATAGCACTTCTTACAGCAAGAATTAACCATTTAAACGAGCATCTTAAAGTAAACCCAAAAGACAATCACTCAAGAAGAGGTTTACTTCAAATGGTTGGTAAAAGAAAAGGTTTCTTGTTATATCTAAAAGAAAGAGATATTGAAGCATATAGAAAATTAATTAAAGAACTTGGAATTCGTGAAGTAAAATAGTTAATAAGAAAAAGGGGGAGATGTTTTTATCAATCCCTTTTTTATTTGAATAAAAGGAGTAATTTATGAAAGAAGATGCAAAAATTTATGAAATAGAAGTTGGTGGCAAAAAAATAACATTTGAAACAGGAAGATTATGTGAACAATCAAATGGTAGTTGCCTAGTTAAGAGTGGCGAAACTGTAGTAATGGTAAATGTAACTATGTCAAAAGAGCCAAGACCGGGCATTGACTTTTTCCCTTTACAAGTAGATTATGAAGAAAAAATGTATTCTGTAGGAAAAATTCCGGGGGGATTTAAAAAGAGAGAGGGCAAACCTTCAGATAAGGCAATACTTACATCTAGACTTATTGATAGACCTTTAAGACCATTGTTTCCAAAGGGATTTTATCATGATGTTTGTGTTGTTGCGACAGCACTTTCTGTTGACCCTGATGTAGCACCAGAGCCTTTAGCAATGCTTGGTTCAAGTTTTGCTTTAACAATATCAGATATACCATTTATGGGGGCAACGGGTTCAGTACAAGTAGGATATGTAGATGGGAAATTTATTATAAATCCAGATAGTAACCAAAGAGAAAAATCACTTATGCATTTAACTGTGTCAGGAACAGATGAGGCAGTTTTAATGGTTGAAGCAGGGGCACAAGAAATTCCTGAAGAAACAATGCTGGATGCAATAATGTTTGCTCATGAAGAGATAAAGAAAATTGTGGAATTTCAAAAGAAAGTAAAAAAAGAAATAGGGAAACCACTTGCACAAAACTTAACTTATGAAGTAGTTCCTGAAGAGATTGATAAAGCAGTAAGAGAATTTGCAAGTGAAAAATTAGATTACGCACTAGACACTTTTGACCGTCATGAAAGACAAGCAAGACAAGATAATGTTGATTTAGAAACGAAACAACATTTTGCAGAAATTTTCCCAGAGAGTGAAAAAGCAATAGGACAAGTTCTCTATAAGATGACAAAAGAAAAAGTTAGAGCAAAGATATTAAATCAAGGCGTAAGACCAGATGGTAGAAAACTAACAGAAATTAGACCAATATGGTGTGAAGCAGGGGTTTTGCCAAGAACACATGGGAGTGCAATATTCACAAGAGGACAAACACAGGTATTGACAACATTAACATTAGGAACAGTGTCCGATATGCAAAAACTTGATGGACTAGATGATGAAGAGTTTAATAGATATGTGCATCATTATAATATGCCAGCGTATGCCACAGGAGAGGCAAGAGGAATAAAGAGTCCGGGTAGAAGAGAGATAGGACATGGGGCACTTGCAGAAAGAGCATTAGAACCTGTTATTCCATCAGAAGAAGAGTTTCCATATGCATTGCGTCTTGTATCAGAAGTACTTTCGTCAAATGGTTCATCATCTATGGCGTCAGTTTGTGGTTCAACACTTGCATTAATGGACGGGGGTGTTCCTATTAAAAGACCAGTTGCTGGTATAGCAATGGGGCTCATTAAAGATGATGAAAGTGGAAAAGTAGCAGTTCTTTCTGATATACAAGGACTTGAAGATTTTCTTGGAGATATGGATTTTAAAGTTACGGGAACAGAAAAGGGTGTAACAGCTATTCAAATGGATATAAAAATAAAAGGAATAGATAAACAAATTTTGACCACAGCTTTAAAACAAGCAAGAGAAGGCAGAATGTTTATTATGAATAAATTAACAGAAGAAATTAAAGAACCAAGAAAAGAACTTTCAAAATATGCTCCAAAAATAATTACATTTGCTATAGACCCAGATAAAATCAAAGATGTCATTGGAACGGGTGGCAAAATGATAAATAAGATAATTGATGAAACGGGTGTAAAAATAGACATAGATGATGATGGTCAAGTATTTATAGCAACTCAAGATATTGAAATGGCAGAAAAGGCAAAGAAAATAATTTTAGGCATAGTTGAAGATGTAGAGATAGGTGATGTTTATGATGCTAAAGTTGTTAGAATTATGAACTTCGGAGCCTTCGTTGAATTTGCTGGCAATAAAGAAGGAATGGTTCATATTTCTAAACTATCTAACAAAAGAGTTGCGAAAGTTGAAGATGTAGTTAAGATAGGTGATATTATTGAAGTTGAAGTTATTAAGATTGATGAAAAAGGAAGGATTGATTTAAAGAGGATTGTTCCAAAAGAAGATAATAAAGACTAAATAATAATCAATAGTTATGAAAGAAAGATATTTAACAATATCTTTTTTTTATTATAACACGGACTATTATGTAATTAAAATATAACTAAAACATAATAGCAGGTGATATAGATTTAATTGAGTATTAATAATTAGGATAAACTTGATTTATAAATATGTTTAACAGCATATAACAACTTTTGAATTTCAGAAAAAGTATTAAAATATGATATAGAAACTCTAACCGCTCCTTGCTCTAGTGTGCCAAGGGCTTTATGCTTAATAGGTGCACAATGATAACCACTTCTGACACAAATATCATATTTTTCATTAAGAATATCAGCAACTTCATTTGAATGTAGATTATTTATGTTGAAGGCTATTACTCCAAAAGAGTTTTCAGGTTGTGTATAAGAAGTTATGCCCATTTTATTTAATTCATAATTCAAATAGGTGCTTAAGTCGTCTATCTTGTTACTGATATCTTTAAAATTACTCTCAACAAAATCAATTCCAGCCCCTAATCCTAAAATTAAAGGAGTTGAGATAGTTCCACTTTCAAGCCTTTCAGGATAGATGCTAGGTTGATAGAGTTCAAGAGAATTAGTACCAGTTCCACCAAAATTTATAGGTTGTGGTCTATATTTATCGTTCATTATAAGGCAACCTATACTTTGTGGGGCATAAAAGCCTTTATGTCCTGCAACTGTGAAATAATCAATGCAGTTTTCTTGTAAATCTACTCTTATATGTCCACAACTTTGTGCTCCATCTACTAAAAATATTATGTTATGTGCTTTGCAAAACTGACCAATGCTTTTTATATCTGCTAAACTTCCGTTTACATTAGAAATATGATTACATATAATCATATATGTATTATCTTGAATAAGTGGCAAAATATCATTTAATGTTATTCCTAATTTTTCATGTTGATAGGCAATAGAATAGTCAATTAAATCATTGCTTTTTAGATATTCTAAAGGTCTTAATACTGAATTATGTTCGTTTTCAGTACATATAACATGACCGCCTTTTTTTACACTACCTAGAATAGCCAAATTGAGCGCTTGTGTACAGTTCATTGTGAAAATGACATTTTGTCCGCTTGTTACATTAAAATGATTAGCAAGTTTTTCTCTTACCTCTTCGATTTTAATTGCAGTTTTTATGCTTGCTTTATGACCGCTTCGACCGGGGTTAGCACTATAATGTAGTAGGCTTTCATTTACAGCTTTAATAACTTCTTTAGGTTTAATATATGTTGTAGCACTGTTATCTAAATATATCATTTTGTAAACTTTCCTTTATATTTACAATATAGTGTTTTAAAAGGGAAATTGTGCATATTTTGGGAGGTAATATGAGATATATAATAGCAGTTTTTACTTCAAGAAATGAAACTTTATATCTGGCTAATATGTTCAAATCAAATGGTTTTTATTCTGATATAATTAATACGCCAAAAGAAGCAGGTCAAGCGTGTGGCATATCAGTTAGATTTGATGAAAGGCTTTTGCCTGTAGTGCAAAACTTTCTAAAATCCAAGCCTTTTAGATCATTTTATGGATTTTTTAGAGTTTATGTAAAAGGAAATTATAGACAGGTAGAAAGAATATAGAATTTTTTAATAATAGGTGAAGAAGAAATAAATTTAAAATTATTAATAGTGCAATTAATAATTATGAGTTTAATATTTTTAATATTTATAGGAAAAATATTGTATATGTATTTTTATCAAAAATATAAATAAAATATATTTATGAGAACATCATATGCTATTTTAATTCTTTTATCTATAGCTATAATTTTGACATATACATTGGGCTCGTTTTATGCATATTTTTATCCAATGACATATTCTGATGAAATTATAAAATATTCTGAACTTAATAATGTGGATAGTGCTTTAGTTGCCTCGGTAATAAACACTGAGAGTGGATTTAATAGGAATTCAAAGTCTAGTAAAGGGGCATTAGGATTAATGCAATTAATGCCAAGTACAGCACAATGGATTGCAAGTAAATTAAATTTAGAATATAAAGAAAAAGATTTGTTTAATGTCGAATACAACATCAATTTAGGAAGTTATTATTTGAATTATTTGATAAATTATTTTGGAGATGAAAAATTAGGTCTATGTGCTTATAATGCGGGACAAGGGAATGTTTCAAATTGGCTTAAAGACGAAACTTATTCAAATGATGGTAAATCTCTTATAAAAATACCTTATAAAGAAACAGAAAACTATTTAAATAAAGTATATAAAAACTATCATTATTACAAAAATAAGTATAAATAATTGACTTATTTTTGTTTTTGTGATAATTTATATTAACGGAAGTTGAGCCAAGCACAACGAAGTTGTATTTGAGCGAAACTGATGTTTATTCAAACAGTGATGACGCAATTTATTTGTGGAGTTTGCGTCTGTAAAATTTAAATATAATTTGTTTAAATTTTAACTTTAAAAAGTATAAAATTAAGTTTATAAATTCAAGGAGATAAAATATGCAAGAGCAATTACTTTCAAATGAAGTAGATATAAGAAGAAAAAAAATCGAAGAATTAAAAGAAATGGGAGAAATTCCATACAAAGATAAATTTGAAAGGTCATGCACTATATTAGAGGCAAGAGATAAGGTTGGAGAGCGTGTTAAAATAGCAGGCAGAATTATTTTCAAGCGTGTAATGGGGAAATTTGGCTTTATACAAATTAGAGATATTTATGCAAAAATTCAAGTGTCTGTAGGTCGAAATGAACTTGACGAACAGGCATATGATTTTTATAAAAAGATGATAGATATAGCTGACTTTGTAGGTGTAGAAGGCGAGGTATATTTAACTCAAACGGGAGAAGTAACTGTAAGATGTGAAAAAATTACTTTACTTTCAAAAACTTTAAGACCATTGCCAGAGAAATTTCATGGACTAACAGATACTGAAACAATTTATAGACAGCGTTATCTTGATTTAATAACAAATGAAAAATCAAGACAAGTGTTTTTAACAAGAAGCAAGATAGAATCTTTTATTAGAAGATATTTAGAAGATAATGGTTTTATTGAAGTTGAAACTCCAGTTTTGCAAACAAGTGTGTCAGGAGCAAGTGCCAAACCATTTTTTACCCATCATAATGCTTTAGATATAGAATGCAATTTGCGAATTGCAACAGAAACATGGCTAAAACAATGTATTTGTGCAGGAATGGATAGAGTTTTTGAAATGGGTAAAGACTTTAGAAATGAAGGTATGGACCCATCTCATTTACAAGAGTTTACTCAAGTAGAATGGTATGCGTCATATTGGAATTTTGAAGATAACATAAAGTTTTTCTATGATATGATTAATAAATTGTTAAAAAATTGTTTAGGTACAACAAAAATTACTTATCAAGGTCAAGAAATTGAATTTGAAAGTAAATGGCCTAGAATTAATTATGTTGAAAGAATGAAAGAAATACTAGGGTTTGATTTTCTAGACGAAACCAATATTGAAAGTTTTAAGAAAAAAGTTGTCGAAAATAATATATATTCATATCAAGAAATTGAAGAATGCAAGACTGTAAGAACATTAATTGATTATATTTATAAACGAAAAATAAGAGCACAAATAATAAACCCAACAATAATATATAATTATCCAGCAGAATTAATCCCTTTAGCTAGAAGAAATGATAAAGATAAAAGAATTATAGATGTTTTTCAGGTAGTTGCTGGAGGAGCCGAACTTGTAAAAGCATATTCAGAATTAGTTGACCCAATCTTACAAAGAAAACTTTTAGAAAAGCAGTTAGAAGAAAAAGCGTTAGGTGATGATGAAACAATGGATATAGATGAAGATTTCTTGCTTGCAATGGAACATGGGATGCCTCCAATATCAGGTTTAGGATTTGGAATTGATAGATTTGTTCAATTCATTTTTGATTTGCCAAATATTAGAGATACAGTTTTATTCCCACTTATGAAAAATTAGTAAAACAAGTGCCAATAAAAATTTATAAAAATAAAATAAAACCCCATATTAATCATTGATTATATTGGTTAACATAAAAAATAAAATCTAAGAAATTAAAAAAGTGAAAAAATGAAAAAAACTAAAGAAATAAGTGAAGAATTGGATAAAATGTTTCCACAACCAAAATGTGAATTAGATTATAATAATGTCTATGAACTTTTAGTTGCAGTTATATTATCAGCACAGTGTACAGACAAGAGAGTTAATTTAGTTACAAAAAATCTTTTTAAAGAATATAATTCTCCCGAAAAAATGTTGACTTTATCACAACCTGAATTAGAGAGTAAAATATATTCTTGTGGATTTTATCATAATAAAGCAAAAAATATTTTGTCTATGAGTAAAGATTTATTAGATAAATTTCATGGGCAAGTTCCAAACAATTTAGATGATTTGCAAAAACTTGCTGGGGTGGGAAGAAAAACTGCAAATGTTGTTTATTCGGAAGCATTTAAGGGAGATGCGATAGCGGTTGATACTCATGTTTTAAGGGTTTCAAATAGATTAGGGCTTGCAACAACTCAAAATCCTTACAAATGTGAAATTGAATTAATGAAATTGTTCGACAAAAGTAGTTGGGGAAAATTACATCTTCAGTTAGTTCACTTTGGAAGATACAAATGTAAAGCAATTAAGCCTGATTGTAATAATTGTCCGTTTACCAAATTTTGCGACTATTATGCAAAACATAATAGTTAAAATACTATATATTTGTACTAATACAATAAACAAAATACTAAATATGCAAAATGAATACAAAAACAAAAATCAAAAAGAGGTGGTAAATGTTTTTAGATAGAGTAAAAATAATAATAAAAGCAGGTAATGGTGGAAACGGTTCCGCCTCTTTTTTGCGAAATAAAATGACGGCAAAAGGTGGCCCTGATGGTGGTGAAGGCGGAAATGGCGGTAATGTTATCTTTAAATCAAACCAAAATATAAATACTTTATATAACTTTAGATTTAATAAAAAGTTTTTTGCAGAAAATGGTGGAGATGGTAGTAAAAAATTACAAACAGGGGCAAATGGTAAAGATGTTATTATAGAAGTTCCATGTGGCACAGTCATTATTGATGTTGAAACAAACAAAATTATTTATGATTTATTTGAAAATGGAATGGAATTTATTGCCCTTAAAGGTGGAAAGGGTGGGCATGGAAATGCTTACTATAAGTCTTCTATAAATCAATCTCCTCATTATTCACAATCAGGGGAAATTACTCAACAAAGAGAAGTAATACTAGAATTAAAAACAATTGCTGATGTTGGTCTTGTAGGTTTTCCAAATGCAGGTAAATCAACTTTATTATCTTGTATTTCAAATGCAAATCCAAAGATTGCAAATTATCCGTTTACAACTTTATATCCAAATTTAGGAGTCTGTGAAGTAAAAGGACAAACCTTTGTTGTGGCCGACATTCCAGGTCTTATTGAAGGGGCGAGCAAAGGTCAAGGGCTTGGACATCATTTTTTAAAACATGTTGAAAGAGTTAGGCTTATATTGCATTTAGTAGATATTTCTCAAAGTGATGGGCGCGATTTCATTGAAGATTATAAAATTATAAATGATGAGTTAAAAAAATATAGCATAGAACTTTCGCAAACACCGCAAATAGTTGTTTTGTCAAAAATTGATTTAATAGATGAAAAAACTTTAGAGTCTAGAATAGAAAGATTTAAAAAGGAGATTAATAAAGATTATATTCTTGTTTCGGGTGCAACATATTTTGGAATTGAAAAGTTAAAACTTATTACATTAGAGAAGTTAAGCAAAATTGCTAAAAAACCGCCTTTAGAAATTGAAGAAAAAGATTTTGATAGAAGAGATTATGATTCTGTTTTTATCACTAGGGAAGATGATGGTTCTTTTGTTGTTAGTGGCGGAAAAATTGACAATTTTATAAGAGGTGTAGTGCTTTCTGATAACAGGTCTTTTGCATATTTTCAAAAATCTTTGCAAGATATGGGAATAATAGATATGCTTAAAGAAAAAGGACTTAAAAATGGAGATACTGTAAAAATTAAGGATATTACATTTGAGTACAATGAATAGATAACTTTTCTTTTTTGATAAAAGAAATTAAATAAAAAAAATTATTCATAATATGAAAATGGAATATAATAAAATGTTTGTTAAATTTTATCAAAAAATACTATAAAAAAAGTGAATTGATTAAGGAGATTAAAATGATTACAACAAAACAAAGAGCATATTTAAGGGGTTTAGGAAACGCATTAGAACCTGTAATGCAAATAGGTAAAGATGGTTTGACCGAGAATTCATTTGAAGCAATTAATGGACTTCTTGAAGCTAGGGAACTTGTAAAAATAAAGGTTTTAAAAAATTGTGAATTTAAGCCTAAAGAAGTTATGCAACAAGTATGCACAAAACTAAATTCAGAGCCTATTCAAGTAATAGGTGGAATTATAATTATTTATAGAAAATCTTCAAAAAAGGATTTCAAGCATATTGAATTAATACAATAATATATGAAGCAAGTTTTTCAAAGATAAGGATAAACAAATATCTATAAGTAGATATTTATTAGTTACTAAAATTAAACTAGAGAAGTTCTTTCTCTATTTTTTTATTATAAGTTTGGTTTGTAAAAGATATAAGGGCAAAAATAAGCAATATTGAAGCTACTATACAATAATATATCGACATTTGAACAAAAAAACTCATGATAAATAATAATAAAGATGAAATTATATATCCTTTAGTTCTTGAACGGTTAAATGAATATGATATAAGTTCTTTAAAACTTATTTTTTTTGTAGAATTTTTTACTATTATTTCTGGATAATAATCATATTCTTTATAGAGGTTTTGATAAGTTTCATATTTATTTAAAATTACAATTTCAAACGAAAAGTGTTTTGAAAAATCTAAAGATGATTTGTCATAATCATTACAAACTATAACAAGTTTGTCTAATTTTTCTTTTATCTCATTATTTATTTCTATTATATTATCTGGCAATAAAGATTGTATTTTGAAAAAAGGGAATAATGCTACTTTTGTTTTATTATCATGGCTTATTAAAATATAATTTTTATTTTTACGAATATTTGAATGTCTTGAAGAAACCAAATTACAAAAAAAGTCAATCCTATTTTTGTCTTGTAAAAGTGATAAAAACATGTTCTCTGCATCTTCTTTTTCTTTAACTTGCAAACTATTTTTTATTCCATTTTTTCTTTTAAAAAAGGTTGTAATTAATTCAATGATAAGGGTTATTATAAAAGATAGAGATAATGCTAGCCATATTGAATCTAAAACAAATCTAAGCCATATAAAAGCAATAAGAAAAATAAGTGAGCATTTGATAAATATTTGAATTATAAATAAAAATTTTTTCATAAAATAATTATAGACTTAAATTAGATTATTTAAAACATAAAATTTTAAATTCAACTTCATAATAAAAGTTTGACATAAAATAAAATTCAGTTTATAATAGAATTAATTTGAGAGGTAAAATGGAAAACCAAAATAAAATCAACAATATTTATCAATATTTAAAAGATAAGAAATGTAAAGATATAGCAATATATGAAAATAAAAGTAATATTCAAACAAGTAGTTTTATAATTATAGTTTCAAATGCAAATTCGCAAATTAACAAGAAGTTTGCACAATCTTTGATGGAAGATATGAAAATTGATGAATATCCAGAGGGTTATAGTAAAGGTGAGTGGATAATACTCGATTTCGGGGATGTGATTTTGCATTCATTTATTCCTGCTATGAGAGAAAAGTATAGTTTAGATAAATTATACCATAACAAAAGATTAAATATGACAAAGCAAAACAAAAAATAAAACAAATTTTGTTTTGTTTTGTTTATTTAGTATGTTAATATTATTGATAGAGGGTTTATGATAAAGATTTGCTTTATTTGCACAGGTAATACATGTAGATCAATAATGGCAGAAAGACTGATGAAAAAAATTATTAATGATAAAGGGTTAAAAGACATTAAGGTAATTTCTAGAGGAATAAGTGCAAATGGTGAAAATATTAATGCTAATGCCAAATTTGCTTTAAAACAATTTAAAGCATTAAGTACTAATAGAAAATCAGTTAAGCTTGGTAAAATTGATAAAAATATTTTATATATAACGATGACAGATGAACAAAAAAAATTTATAAATTCTAAAAATGTATTATCACTCAAATCACTCATTGGGAAAGATATCATAGACCCATATGGAAAAGATAAAAATGCTTATTTATTAACTGCAAATGAATTATTAGAAGGTATTAAAGTATTAGTTGAAAAATTAGAATTATGGAGATGAATTATGATTATTTTAGCAAGCGACCATGCAGGTTATTTATTGAAAGAAGAGATAAAAAAATTTTTTAATAAAGAAAATATTATAGTAATAGATGTAGGCTGTTATTCAAGAGAGCAACCAGACGACTATCCAGATTTTGCCAAGGCTGCAAACTTAAAAGTTATAGAAGACCCTAGAAATGTGGGTATTTATATTTGCGGAACAGGTTTAGGTATGAGTATGGTTGCAAATAGAAATCCTAAAATTCGTGCAGCGTTGTGCTTAAATGAAACTTTTGCTTCTCTTGCAAGGCGTCATAATGATGCTAATGTCTTATGTCTTTCTGGTAAATATACATCTCCCAAAAAAGCTATTAAGATAATAAAAGTTTTTTTGACAACAGACTTTGAAGGTGGTAGGCACGCAAGAAGAATTAAAAAATATTGAGGTGAATATGTTAAATGTAGTAGTTCCAATAGCAAACAATGCGAAAAAATTTAGGAAAATTTTAAATAGCTTAATTAATGTTAAAGATGTGAATGTTTTTGTAGGTGTTGTTTCTTCTCAAATTGACGAACTTAATATGATAAATGGTGATAATATTTATAAAATAGAGTATCAAGACAACTCTAATCGTGAAGAGATAATTAATTCATTACAAAAATATTTGGATTATGGGGAAATTTTAATTATGCGTAAACCCATTACGGTAAATGAGTTTAATAGTTTTTTAAGTACAAATAAAGATGTTGTTGTCTGCAGACAAAATCATAGCTCTGTCAAAGTTTTTTTCAAAAATTTATGGCAAAAAATTTTAAAACTTTGTTTGGGAGTAAAATTATATGATGGGGATACTTCAGTTATATATTTTGCGCAAGATATTGCGACTGTTATTTTAGGTTCGACAAATTTAAGTTATAATAGCAGGGTAGATAGATGGAAGGGTATAGAACAAGGCTCGGTTATTGTAGAAGGAGATAAGGTTAATACCGAAAAAGATAAAAAACTAAATTTAAAGAATCTTTTTATATCAATATTAGTTTTTTCAATAGGTGCAGTTGTTACTACAGTTGTGTGCTTATTTGCACCAGTCAATATTATAGTTGGTTTACTATTGTTTTGTTTAGATGTAATATGTCTGTTGATAATAGCTATTTTGTTTGTAATGACATTGTTTAATAATACGGTAGGCAAGAAAAATTTTGGGTTTGCAGCAGAAATAGAACAGGAAATTGATTATGAAGATGGAAGTGAAGATGTAGAAAGTGGTTATAATATTAATGGGAAATTGTTAAAAGAAATGCCAGAAGAAAAAGAAAATGAAGATATATTTGATAGCGAAGAAGACAATAATAATGAAGGGGAGGATTTGAATGAATAAAGTAAAGATTGGTATAAATGGTTTTGGTAGGATTGGACGACTTGTATTGAGGGCTTGTGCAGATAGGAAAAATGTTGAAGTTGTTGCAATAAATGACCCTTTTATAGATTTAGAATATGGGAAATACATGTTAACACATGACACTATTCATGGAAAATTTAATGGCAAATGTGAAATTGATGGAGATAAACTTATTGTAAATAATAATAAAATAGCATTTTATGGAGAAAAAGAACCTGACCTTATACCATGGAATAAACACAATGTTGATGTTGTTATAGAGGCTACGGGTAAATTTACCAAATATGAAGATGCTGTAAAACATATTAATGCTGGAGCAAAAAAAGTTATAGTTTCTGCTCCTGGCAAAGATATGCCGATGTTTGTTATGGGAGTAAATCATAAAGACTATAAAGCAGAAATGAATGTTATATCTAATGCATCATGTACCACAAATTGTTTGGCACCACTAGCCAAAGTAATAAATGACAATTTTGGCATAGAAGAGGGGATAATGGCGACAGTACATTCAGTTACGGCAACACAACTTACTGTAGATGGAGCGTCAAAAAAAGATTGGAGAGGAGGAAGAGCTGCTTCTTATAATATTATTCCGTCATCAACAGGTGCTGCCAAAGCTGTAGGAGAGGTAATTCCATCTTTAAAGGGTAAACTTACAGGTATGAGTTTTAGAGTTCCTACACTTAATGTTTCAGTTTTAGAATTAACAGTTAAACTTTCAAAACCAGCAACTTATCAAGAGATTGTAGAAGTTGTAAAAAAAGCATCAGAAATAGATATGAAAGGCATTTTAGGTTGGACTGAAGACGCTGTTGTATCGTCCGATTTTATTGGAGATAGTAGGACATCTATTTTTGATGTAAATGCAGGTATTATGACCAGCCCAACATACGCAATGCTTGTAGCTTGGTATGATAATGAATGGGGATATTCGAATAAAACAGTAGATTTGGCATGTTATATAACTAATTGTAAATAATGAGGAATATATGGAAGAAAATAATCAAATAAAAGAATCAAAAGAAATAGAAAAAGAGCAATACAAAACAATAAAAATTAAGGATAATAAAAGAAAATTAAATCTAAACTCCATACTTTCTTTTTCTGCTTATATAGGAATTGGTTGTATTGCAATATCTTTGCTTTTAACTCTTATTTTAGAAAGAGATGTAACGCTTTCTAATGCTTTTGAATCAATAGGGCAAGCAATAGCATATATTTTATGCATGATTTTAGCGTTTTCTTGGGTAAAAACCCATAGAAAAATTGCATGGATAGTTTGTTATGTTGTATTTGTAGTAACAATTATGGTATTATTTATTTTAACAATATAAGGTGTAAAAAACTAATGAAAAATTTTATAGTAACATCTTCTTTATTAATTGCAATTATATTATTTGTGTCCTTACAATCTTATTGGAATGGGCTAGTCTATTTTGCTTTAAGTTTCCTTATAATTTTAAGCATATATTGGATAGTAATATTTATTTTACAGTATATTAATGATTATTATAAATCATTTGAAGAGGATTTTAAATTATATTGTATAAATCTTATCAATACTACAAATTTGACCACAAACGAAGTTAATAATAATATAGAAGAATTTAAAAAAAAATTTAAAAAATCTCTTATAAGAGATAAAATAATTGATATTACAAAAATATTAATAGCGGTTAGCGTAATAATATCTTGCATAATAAGCATGACTATCATATGATTCTTTTTTCGCTATTATTCTATATTTTAATTTTTATAAACAATTCATTTTTATTTGCTAAAATTAATATAATGTGTTATTATTTATAAGCATAACTAGATTTTAGTTAAATTAAACAAAGGAGCAGATTATGTACAATTTTGAAAAAAAAGAAAAACAAGGTATTTTAAAAATTAATATTTCAAAAGAAGATTGGGAAAATGCTTTAGAAAAAGCATATGAAGAAAACAAAGGTAAATTCAATATTCAAGGTTTTAGAAAGGGAAAAGCACCAAGAAAAGTAATTGAACAAAATTATGGTGATACAATATTCTTTGATGATGCTTTTGATAAAGTGATTTCTGATGAATATATGAAGTTTTTAAGTGAAAATAAAGAAATTATTCCTGTATCACAACCATCAGTAGAAGAGAACTCTTTTACTGCTGATAAAGGCCTTAATGTAACTTTAAAATTTGACTTAATGCCAGAATTTAATTTACCACAATTCAATACATTACAAACAAAGAAGCAAGAAATAGAAATTACTGACAAACAAATTGAAGCAGAAATTGAAAATGAAAGACAAGCACATGCCAGATATGTAGAAGAAAATAAAGCCGTAGAAAATGGTGATTTTGCTACAATAGACTTTACTGGCTTTGTAGATGGAAAAGAATTTGAAGGTGGAGATGCAAAAGATTATAGATTAGAAATAGGCTCTCATACATTTATTAATGGCTTTGAAGAACAATTAATAGGAATGAAAAAAGGGGAAGAAAAGGATATTAATGTAACTTTCCCAGAAAATTACCATGTTGAAAATTTAAAAGGCAAACCAGCAGTATTTAAAATTACTTTAAAGAAAGTGGAAAAGAAAGAGCTTCCAGAAATAGATGACAAATATATCTCTGATACTACAGAATTTGAAAATTTAGAAGAATATAAAAAGTCAATAAAAGAAAATTTAGAAAAATTTGCACAAGAGCGAGCTGAAAGAGATTACGAGGTTGCTCTATTAGATGAAATTGCCGAAAAAAGTGGCATTGAAGTGCCTAAATCTATGATTGAACATGAGGTCCATCATATGATTGAAGATTTTGAACATAGATTATCTCATCAAAATATGAATTTAAATGCTTATCTAGAATATATTGGGAAAAGCTTTGATGAATTCAAAAAAGATAGAGAAATTGACGCTGAAAAGAATATTGAGACAAGATTAGTTATTCAAAAGATAATTGCTGAAAATAATATTACAGTTACCAGTGAAGAACTAGATAAAAGTATTGAAGAATATGCAGCAAAATATCAAATGAAATTAGATGAATTTAAGAAAGCTATGTCTCCTGATGATTATGCTTACTTTGAAAATAATGCAATTATGACAAAAGTTTTAAACTTAATAAAGTCTAAAAATAATTAATTTGTTAACAATAAAAATGTATAATTTTTATAAATTTAGGGAGGATAATAATGTTGATACCAATGGTTGTAGACCAAACAGGAAATAGTGAAAGGTCTTACGATATCTATTCTCGACTTCTTGAAGATAGGATTATATTCTTAAATGGAGAAATAGATGATAATATAGCAAATATAGTTGTTGCACAATTAATATATCTTGAGGGCAAAAACCCAAATAAAGACATTTTCATATATATTAATAGCCCGGGAGGAAGCGTTTCTGCAGGCCTTGCTATATATGATACAATGAAATATATAAAATGTGATGTTTCAACTATTTGTGTAGGTAGGGCAGCATCAATGGGTGCTTTCTTATTAGCCGGTGGAACTAAAGGAAAAAGATTTGCTTTGCCTAATAGTGAAATTATGATTCATCAACCACTGGGTGGAGCTCAAGGTCAAGTAAGCGATATTCAAATACAAGCAAATCATATTCAATATATCAAAGATATAATGAATAAAATGTTAAGTGAAAATACAGGTAAAGCTTTAGAAATAGTTGAAAAAGATACAGATAGAGATAATTATATGACAGCACAGGAGGCAAAAGAATACGGAATAATTGACGAAATTTTCGTGTCAAGAAATAAAAAAGCATAAATAAGGAGGCTTAATGTCAGATTTAGAATGTAAATGTAGTTTTTGTGGAAAAAGCCAAAAAGATGCAAAAAAACTTGTAGCAAGTCCTAATGGTGATGCCTTTATTTGTGATGAGTGTATTGAAATTTGCAAAGAGATAGTTACTGATATAACTAAAAAATCAACTTTTGAAAAAATTGAATTGCCAACTCCAAGTGAAATAAAAGAAAAATTAGACGAATATATTGTAGGTCAAGATGAAGTAAAAAGAGTATTGGCAGTTGCTGTTTATAACCATTATAAAAGGTTAAATTATAATTTGACTAAAAAAGATAGTGATGAGAATGATGTAGAACTTGAAAAGAGTAATATTTTAATGGTAGGACCAACGGGCTCAGGGAAAACATTGCTAGCAAAAACTTTAGCAAAAGTTTTAAAAGTGCCTTTTGCCACTGCAGATGCAACAACGCTCACAGAGGCTGGCTATGTTGGTGATGATGTAGAAAATATTCTTTTAAAATTAATACAAAATGCCGATTACGATATTGAAAAAGCTCAAAGAGGTATTATTTATATTGATGAAATAGATAAAATAGCAAGGAAAACTCAAAATGTTTCAATAACTAGAGATGTTGCTGGAGAGGGTGTTCAACAAGCACTTTTAAAAATTTTAGAAAGTACAGTAGCATCTGTTCCTCCACAAGGTGGAAGAAAACATCCTCATCAAGAAATGATACAAATAGATACTACTAATATTTTATTTATATGTGGTGGAGCATTTGTAGGTTTAGATAAGATTATAGAAACTCGCGAGAATGATACAACATTAGGGTTTAATGCAAATATTCAATCAAAAGAAGAAAAAGAGAAAAAGAATTATATAAAAGATATTCAGCCAAATGATTTAATAAAATTTGGTCTTATTCCTGAATTTATAGGGCGACTACCTGTTGTTGTTGGACTAGAAGAATTAGATGAAAATTCATTAATTAAAATATTACAAGAACCTAAAAATTCTATCATAAAACAATATAAACTAATGTTTAAAATAGATGGAATTAATATAGAGTTTTCAGAATCTGCTATTAAAGCTATAGCAAAACGAGCTATGGAATTAAAGACAGGTGCAAGAGGATTAAGAACTATAATCGAGGGAAAAATGAACAAACTTATGTATGAAGCACCTAGTTATAAAGATATTGAAAAAATAATTGTTACCGATAAATTCATAGAACTTGAAAATGGTCAACCAGAAATAATTAGAAAACAAAGCGATAATAAAGCAGTTTGTTAAACTAAAGCCATGAAATACAATTAATAATTTTATTGGTTTGTAAGACATGGCTTTTATAATTTATGATTTGGAATTTAAAGCAATAATTTTAATCTTATTAAAATAAATATATTAGTGTTCAAATAATAAATTTGAAATTAATATATTAAATTTACATTCATTGTATCAAAGTTCGCTATTCTTTCATAAATAATTTGAGGAGGATGTATGCGAAGATTTTTTAATATTTTAGATAATAATAATAAAAATGATACTTTTATAACAGTGCAAAATGCAAGAGAAGATATTATAGGGGAACTTGATGCTATAATACAATATGAGAATCATTTGTCTCAAACAAACGACTTAAAAGCAAAACAAACTATTTTTAATATAGTTAAAGAAGAAAAACATCATGTAGGCGAGTTATTTGGTTTACTTTTTAGCCTAGACCCAGAAAGTAAAGAACAATTTGAGAAAGGACTAAAAGAGTTTAATCAAGACTAAACAACTAAAATATGTTTTTATATTTAAAGATAATATAATTTAAAAATTAAAATAGTTGTAGTATTATTTATACTATAACTATTTTTATAATACACTATGTAAATAAATTTATTCTATAAATATTAAAATTTATAATAAATAAGATTTTAATCAATAAATTTATACAAAACACTTGACAGATTATATATAAATAAATATAATAATAAAGTACATTAGAATGCGGGCGTGGCGGAATGGCAGACGCGCTTGTTTAAGGGGCAAGTCCGAAAGGGTGTGGGTTCGACTCCCACCGCCCGCACCATAAAAAATAAGTCTAGAGATTGCAAATTCCATCTCTAGATTTTTTGTAAAATATAATTAAAATTTATTATTAAATATAGAAATTTCATTTATAACATTATAATAGGGGAATATATAAAACATAATTATTGTCTTAATATTAATTTATTAAATTCACTTGGGAAAGGAATTGATATACTTATTTGCCTATTTAAGTAAGGGTGAAAAAAGGAAATTTCTTTGCATACAAGCATTGCATGAGATAGTTTATTATAATGTTTGCCATATAATGAATCTCCTAAAAGAGAATGTCCTATGCTAGACATATGAACTCTTATTTGGTGAGTTCTACCGTGAATTATTTTTAGTTTTACTAAAGTTATAAAGTTATTATTGAGTTGATCAATAATAACTTTTTTTGGATACACATAGGTTATAGCATCTTTGCCATCTTCCGCTATAATTCTTTTATTCTCATTAACACCATTATTTGTAATTGTTTTTATTTTTTTATTAATTATTGTATCCTTTTCAATTTTTCCTTCGCACAATGCATAATATGTTTTATCTATATTCTTTATATCTTTTTGAGATATGCTATCTTTAGCAATTATTACAATTCCTGCTGTATCTTTATCTAATCTATTAATTATTCTTAATGTAAAATTGTCATCTTTATCTTGCATATAATAACAAATCGCACCAGCAAGATTATAAGTGTAGTGTGATTTACTTGGCATACAAGCAATTCCAGAAGGTTTATTTACTATTAAATAATATTCATCTTCGTATACTATATCTAGTGGTATCATGCATTGCATAATAGTAGTTTTAGGGTTTGGATTTGAAATTATTGCTAATGTATCATCAATTTTTAATTTATGATTTATTGTAACATCTTCATCATTTATTTTTATATTGCCCATTATTTTGCGTAAATTTTTTATATAATTTTCAGAAAAATTATTTTCTTTTAAAAATATATAAACATTTGGATAATCTTTTTTTATTTTAAAAATTTGATATTTCTTTTCCATTATAAATCCTAATTTTATTTATTGTTTTATTCAAAATATTATGTTTTTCAATAAATTTATATTAAAGTTTTAGATTTAACATTTATAAATTTAATGTTTTAAAATTCTAATTGCTAATCAAATTATATCAATTATCCTTATAATTTCAAAATAATTATTAAGTTTTTTCAGTTTGTTATATCAAAAACTTGACATAATTTTTTTTATGTAATATAATTTTTCTAATAAAAGCAATGATGAAAGATTAGTAATAAATTTATATTATTGCAGAGAGTTCGCTTATAGCTGAAAAGCGGATATAATAGGATTTATGAATTCACTTTCTAGCTGCATTTATGAAACTTTTATTAAGAAGTTTTTTGATGATATTTTTAAATAATCTTTTGACTCTTATTTTATTAAATTATCTTTAAAAGTAGTTATTTAGAATATTTTTCTGTAGATTAAGCTATCTTAATAAAATGTAAGTAGTTTATGTCGTTTATCTGCGTTAATGATATAATAAGGATTGATAAGTATTTATCAGTTAAAGTTAGGTGGTACCACGAAAAGACCTTTTTCGTCCTAATGGAGAAGAGGTCTTTTATTTTATATTTAAAGGAAGGAGAAAAAATGCTTTTAAGTGAGTTAAATGATATTAAAGAAAAATTAATTAAAGAAATAGAAAAATCTTCTAATTTAAAAGAACTTAATGATGTGAGAATAAATGCTTTTGGTAAATCAGGAGTCATCACAACAGTTTCTAAAAATATGCGTGAGGTTGAGCCCACAGAAAGACCTAAATTTGGTGCAATGATTAATGAAGTAAGAAAAACAATTGAAGAAAGATTGGGAAAAAAGACTGAAGAATTTGAGAAGGAAGAATTAAATAAAAGACTTAAAGAGGAACAAATTGACATTACAGAACCGTCAAAAGGTCTAGAAATTGGTGCTTTTCATCCAATTACTAATGTTATAGATAGGTTAACTGATATTTGTGTTGATATGGGTTTTTCTGTTGTAGAAGGTCCAGAAATTGAAAGTGATTATTATAATTTTGAGGCAATGAATATACCTAAAAATCATCCATCAAGAGATATGCAGGATACATTTTTTATAACAGATGAAATTTTATTAAGATCTCAAACTTCTGCTGTACAAGCAAGAGAAATGGAGAAAAGAAAACCACCATTTAAAATAGTATGTCCGGGTAAAACTTATAGAAACGATAGTGATGCAACTCATAGCCCTATATTTCATCAACTTGAAGGTCTTGTAGTTGACGAAAATATTTCAATGGCAGATTTAAAATCTATGTTGACAATACTTATGAAAAGGCTTTATGGTGAAGAAACAATGATACGATTTAGACCATCATTTTTCCCTTTTACAGAACCAAGTATAGAGGTTGATGTATCATGTCCTAATTGTCATGGAAAAGGCTGTAATATTTGTAAAGGAAGTGGTATGCTTGAACTTCTTGGTGCAGGAGTCGTAAATCCAAAAGTTCTTGAAATATCAGGAATTGATAGTAAAAAATATAGAGGTTTTGCTTTCGGATTTGGTCTAGATAGAACTGCAATGATACTTGATAGTATCAGCAATATAAAATCACTATATAAAAACGACATTAGATTTCTAGAGCAAATGAGATAAAGGAGATAAAAATGAAAATATCTTATAATTGGTTAAAAGAATTTGTAAACATAACCATGCAACCAGAAGATGTAGCAAAAAGATTGACATCTGCCGGGATGGAAGTTGAAGAAATCATATATCAAAATGAACATCTTCATGATGTAGTTGTAGGTAAAATTTTAAAAATAGAGAAACATCCTCAAGCGGATAAGTTAGTTGTATGTCAAGTAGATATAGGTCGAGAGATAACCCAAATAATAACAGCGGCTACAAATGTTTTTGAAGGGGCAGTTGTTCCTGTAAGCTTGCCGGGTGCAGACCTTGTTAATGGTATTAAAATACAAAAATCTAAATTACGAGGAATAGAATCTAATGGAATGTTCTGCTCTGGAGAAGAGTTAGGAATAGATGAAAACTATTTTGATGGTGCGGGTGTTAATGGCATATTAATTTTACCTAACGATATGAAAATAGGAGAAAATATTGACAAGGCATTAAAATTAGATGATATTGTATTTGATATAAACATTACTCCAAACAGGGCTGATTGCATGAGTGTTGTTGGTATTGCTCGTGAAGTATGTGCGTTGTATGGTTTAGATATGAAAAAGATAAACCTTAGCTATGATATAGATGTTTATGCAAAAGATACAGTTAGAGATTATGTGAATGTTAATGTAACAACTCCTAATTGTATGCGTTATATGGCGTCAGCTATTACAAATGTAAAAATAGAGAAATCTCCTCTTTGGATGAGGGCTAGGTTAAATGCGGTCGGAATAAAGCCTATAAATACTCTTGTAGATATAACAAATTATGTTTTAATTGAAATGGGACAACCTTTGCATGCTTTTGATGAAGAGTTGATAGGTGGGAAACAAATTAATGTTAGACAAGCAAAGATAGGTGAAAAAATTGAAGTATTGAATCATAATACATACAATTTAGATGAAAGTATTATGGTCATAGCAGATAATCAAAAACCTATGGTTATAGCAGGTGTGATAGGCGGAACTAATTCTTGTATTAACGATAATACAAAGACCTGTATTCTTGAAAGTGCTATTTTTGATTTAAAATCAATAAGAATAACTAGCAGAAAAATAGGAGTAAGAACTGATTCTTCTGCAAGATATTCAAAGGGTGTCAATGTTGCTAACGCCGAGATGGGAATGTTAAGGGCTTTACACCTTATATCAAAACTTAAATGTGGTAAGATTGTAAGAGGCCTAATAGATATAGCATCTCAAAAGAATGAAACAAGAGAAATTACTGTTTCAGTAAAACTTATAAATGATATTCTGGGCTTGCAAATTTCTGATAAAGATATGTTAAAAATTTTAAATAACTTAAGCATTGAAACAACTCTTATGGGTGATAAAATGGTTTGTAAAATTCCACCATATAGAGAAGATTTAGAAAATGATTATGATATTGCTGAAGAAATTATAAGATTATATGGCTATGATGCTTATGATAATGTAAATTATGAATTATTTAAAAATTCTTCGGTAACAGAAGGACATCATCATCCAAGATTATTAATGGAAAGAAGTTTTAGAAATGCGCTTGTTGAACATGGTTTTTTTGAAAATATTTCATACACTTTAGTCCCTAGCGATATGGCTGATAAGTTGTTGTTAAATGATATAAGAAAAAATTTAATAAGAATAGCAAATCCTATAAGTGATGATATTTCTTGCATGAGAACATCAATGGCTCATTCTATGCTTTCTAATATTGCTTATAATATTAGTGTGGGGAATAGAGATATAAAAATTTTCGAATGTGGCAGAGTTTATTTAACAAATACTTTACCATTAACTGAACTTCCTACTGAAAAAAATATGATAGCAATCGCAACGCTTGAAAATAAATTTGATTTTTATTGTATGAAGGGGATAATTGAACTTTTATTAGATAAAACTTCTTTGCAATATACAATTGAAAGGTCAACACAACCATTTTTACATCCAGGAATTTCTGCTGATATTATTGCTGAAGGGAAAGTTATAGGCTCTTTTGGACAAATTCATCCAATAGTAGCAAAGAATTATGACCTCCATGATAATGTTTTTTATGCCGAAATTGATGATGATTATCTTGCAAGTTTACCTGCAAAAAAGATTGAGGCAAAAGAGATATCAAAATATCCTATTGTTGAAAGAGATTTAGCGGTTGTAGTAGATGAAAATGTTACTGCAAAAGAAATGCTTGAAACGATAAAATCATCATGTGGGAAATTATTCTATAAAGTCAACATATTTGATATTTATAGAAATAAAAATTTGGGAGAAAATAAGAAAAGTATAGCATTTAATGTTAAACTTTCTGATATGAATAAAACTTTAACTGATGAAGAAGTTAATAAGGTTATTCAAAAAATATTAAAATCATTTGAATACAAATATGGAGCAGTTTTAAGATGATTTATTTAGATAATGCTGCGACAACCAAAATGTTTGAAAAGGGGGTAGACATATATAAAAAATATGCCTGCCAATTTTTCTTCAATCCATCTGCAGGATATAGTCAAGCCATCGATGTAAGGCACGATATAGATAAGACAAGGCAAAAAATAAAAGACACATTAAATGCAGAAAAAGGAAATGTTATTTTCACAAGTGGAGCCACAGAAAGCAACAATTTGGCAATTTTGGGAAGTAAAAGAAATGGAAAATGGGAATATGTGTTTTCAAGTGGTGAACATCCAAGCGTTTATAATGTGGCAAGATATTTAGAAAATCAAGGGTTTATAGTACATTATGTTAAATTAACAGAAAATGGGCAAATTGATTATGAAGATTTAAAAAATGTTGTCAATGAAAAAACACGCTTAATATCAATTATGCATGTTAGTAATGAAACGGGAGCAATAAATGATTTAAGTTTAATTAATAATATTAGGCAAAAATATTGCCCAAAAGCTTTATTACATATTGATGGAGTTCAAGCGTTTTGTAAAATTCCTGTCAATGTTGATGAACTTAATATTGATTTCTATACTTTATCAGCACATAAATTTCATGGACCAAAAGGAGTTGGTGCTCTTTATGCAAGAGATGTTTCTTGCTTAAAAAATATAGTTTATGGAGGCGGTCAGGAAGAAGGTTATCGTTCTGGAACAGAAAATGTTGGTGGTATTATGGCGATGGGATATGCAATAGATAATATTGATATTACAAAAAATTATCAATATGTAGAAAAATTAAAAAAATGCATGGAAAATGAACTTGAAACAGTAAAAGGTGTAAATATCATCAAAACAGAAAGCCCATATATTTTAAGTGTTAGTTTTAGCGGCGTTAATGGTGAAACGCTTATGAGGTCGTTGCAAGATAAAGGTGTTCTTGTGGGTATAGGTAGTGCTTGTTCTACTAAAAAGGCAGGCAATCGTGTTTTAGAAAATATGGGAATAAATCAAGATAAGATAAAATCTCATATACGAATTTCTTTTAGCGAAGAATTGTCTTTAGACGAGATTAAAAATGCTGGGAAAAATATTATTGAAACATATCAATATTTATTGGAGAAAGTAAAATGAATGTTATTTTATTAAGATTTGGAGAGTTATATTTAAAAGGACATAACAGAAATATTTTTGAAAATACTTTAATCAAAAACATAAAAATAATGTTAGAAGGTGAGAGGTTTAAATTTGAAAAAACATTTGGAAGATATGTTGTTTGCAATTATGACGAAAAAAGAGAAAATATTATCATTAATAAATTAAAAAAAGTTTTTGGACTATATAGTTTAAGTCCTGCAAAAGAAGTAGATGCTACAATGGAAAGCATTATGCAAGAAATAAATAATATAGATTGCAAAAATAAGTCGTTTAAAGTTTTTGTTAAGAGGGCAGATAAAACATTCCCAATACCTTCAATGGACTTATCAAAAAAATTAGGTGAATTTATTTTAACTAAAAATGAGGGTAGTAGCGTAGATTTATATAGTCCACAATGTGAAATTCATGTTGACATAAGAATGAATAAGAAGGCATATATATTTGATAAAATAATAAAATGTCAAAGAGGACTTCCTTTGGGAAGTTCTGGTAAAGGGTTGTTGTTGCTATCTGGTGGAATAGACAGTCCTGTTGCTGGTTACTTGATTGCAAAAAGAGGAATGGAAATAGAGGCTTTGCATTTTCATAGTTATCCTTATACTTCAGAACTTGCAAGAGAAAAGGTTGTAAAACTCGCAAATTTGTTGTCTGAATATGTAGGGCAAATTAAACTGCACATAGTTTCATTTACAAAAGTACAAGAGGAAATTCATAAAAATTGTAAAGCTGAATTCATGATAACTATTATGCGTAGAATAATGATGAGAGTTGCAGAAAGAATTTGTGATAAATATAATTTGGGTGCTATAATTACAGGTGAAAGCCTTGGGCAAGTTGCAAGTCAAACTATGCAAAGTATGACGGTTACAGGAAGTGTAGTAAAAGAAAAACCTATATTTAGACCATGTATAGCAATGGATAAAGAAGATATTATGAAAATATCAAATGAAATAAACACATATCAAACATCAATACTTCCATATGAAGATTGCTGTACCGTCTTTCTACCTAAAAACCCTGTAATAAAGCCAACAATACCTCAAGCGATGAGAGAAGAGGAGAAGTTAGATATTGAAAAACTTGTTTTGGAATGTGTTGACAATGAAGAGGTAATGATTATAGGAAAAGAAACTAATTAAAAAAATTTTTTTAAATATTAATATATTAATAAAATTTATATTATAAAATAGTCTTTTAAAAGATATTAAATCTGTTTAAAAGGCTATTTTTTTCATTTTAATTTTAAATTTAGATAGGGCAGAAATAGAGAAATATAAACTATTATAAATGGACTATGCATATTTTTTTATAAAAATAAAATTGAATTTTATAATCTTTCATTTTATTCAATATATATCAAAAATGAATGTATAAATATACAAAAATCACTTGCATAATTATAAAAAATGATGTATAATAATCAAAAATGAATGAATATTCATAAATTTATAAATATTCATAAATGCTATACACCTTATAAATAAAGGACTGTAGCGATTAAGGAGAAATTATGGCAAGAAGTGCAAGACAATCAAAAATCTTGGAATTAATTTCTACAAAAGAGATTGAAACTCAAGATGAACTTGCAAGAGAACTTAAAAACGCCAACTTTGATATCACTCAAGCGACTATTTCAAGAGATATTAAAGAGCTTGGTCTTACAAAAATTTTGTCTAGTTCAGGAAAGTATAAATATTGTTTTGTTGGCTCAGATGAACAAGTTATATCAAATAAATATATAACTATTTTTAAGGAGTCAGTAATTTCTATTAAAGGTGCCATGAATCTTGTAGTTATTAAAACTATGAAAGGACTAGGTGCAGGTCTTTCTAGTTTTGTTGATAAACTAAATATAAATGAACTTATGGGAGCGGTTAATGGAGATGATACAGTTATGCTAATATTTCCGTCAGTTACTCTTGCAAGTGAAGCTGTTGTAACACTTAACGATATGTTAAATTGATATAGCAATTAAGTAATTTAAATTTTTACAATTTTTAAAGATAAATTATAAAAAGAAAAACAAGAGGTAAATATGCTTCAAACACTTTCTATAAAAAATGTGGCTTTAATTTCTGACTTGACCATTGAATTTGACAATGGTTTTAATGTTTTGTTGGGTGAAACGGGGGCAGGAAAAAGCATTATTTTTGATGCTTTAAATTTTGTTTTAGGAGCAAAGGTTGACAAAACTTTGTTAAGAAGTGGTGAGTCTTTAATGAAAGTTGATGCTTTGTTTACAAATATCAAAGAGCAAGCACAGATACTTCTTAATGAACTAGGATATGAGGGAGAGGAAATTGTTTTGTCTAGAAGTTACTCTATAGATGGAAAGTCTATTGTAAGAATAAATGGAGCTCCTACAACACAGGCGATTTTGAAAGATGTTGGTGAAATATTGGTAAATAGTTACTCCCAACATGAAAGTATAGATTTATTAAAAGCAAAAAATCATATAATAATGCTTGACAGATTTGGTCAAGATAAAATAAAAGATGTTAAAGATAATGTTAGAAATGAATTTCAAAAATTAAGTGAAATAAATAAAAAAATTGAAAAACTTGGCGGAGATAATTTTGAAAGAGAACGCACAAAGTCTTTACTTTTATATCAAATTAATGAAATAGAAGATGCAAAATTAGAAATAGGTGAAGATGATGAAATTCATAAAAGATTAAGATTTTTAAATAATGCTGAAAAAATTTTCCAGTCTATAAGTAATTGTGAAGAGTATTTATCAGATAATTCAATGTCCTGTTTAAATACATTGCAGTATGCAATAACATCGCTTTCATCAATAGCAGGATTTGATAAAATAGATGACTGCAAGCAAAGGCTAGATAGTGCTAAATACGAAATTGAAGATATATATCAAACGCTTTTAGAATTAAAATCTACCACAGAGTTTGATGAAAACGAATTTGAAAGACTTGATAGAAGAAATGATTTGATAAAGTCTTTAGTAAAAAAATATGGTGGAACAATTGAAGCAACTTTAAAATATTTAGAAGATGCAAAATTACAATATAACGAACTAGAAAATAGCGAAAGTTTACTAGCAGAACTTGAAATTGATAAAAATAAAGTAACCAAAAATTTATCAGATTATGCAAATAACCTTACCGAGTTAAGAAAGGGTGTCACGGAAGAAATAAAAGAAAAAATAACTCAACAACTTTGCGAACTTGGAATGAAATCAAGTCGATTTGAAGTGGAATTTAAAAAACTTGATACAATATCATCAAATGGTCAAGATGATATAGAATTTATTTTTTCAGCAAATAAAGGGCAAGAGTTAAAATCTTTAACAAAGACTGCATCAGGCGGAGAACTTAGTCGTTTTATGCTTGCATTTAAAAACATTTTTGCACAAATAGGAAGTGCACAAACTTTTATTTTTGATGAAATTGATGCAGGTATAAGTGGAGAAATGGGCAAAATAGTTGGCGAAAAATTAAATAATCTTTCAAAATATTCCCAAATATTATGTATTACCCATTTACCACAAGTTGCTTGTTATGGTGATTGCTTTTATTATGTAAATAAGTACGAAAAAGAGAATTCTACATTTACTAATGTTACACAGTTAAAAGACGAGCAAATTATATATAATATTGCAAGAATGATAGGCGGTGATAATGTAACAGAGGTGGCACTTTCTCATGCAAAAGAAATGCGATTGCTTGCAGGTAAATTGAAATAACGAATAAAATTTAATTAAATGAGTAGACTAACTTTTAGTTAGTCTATTTTTTTGGAGGAGAAAATGTACAAAAAGAAAAAATATAAATCTTTTTTTGTATTACCTTTAATTTTATTTTTTATTTTAGTTTTTTATAGTAATATTAAATTTTCAGATATAGCAAATATAAGTGATAACTTTTATACAAATTATAGTGAGATTGAAGATGCCAATAAAGACAATCGATTTGGCAATTTTATAACAATATCTTTAGAAAAAGATGAATTATCCACAGGAGTTGATAATGAAGAAGAAAATTCTGTTATATTTAAACTTTTTGGTATAATACCTATAAAAAAGGTGAAAGTAAGTGTATTGCCTGAAGATGAAGTTTTGGCAGGAGGTACACCAATAGGTCTTTCTGTTAAAACATCTGGAGTTATGGTAGTTAGCGACACTATTATAAATGTTTCAAACAATGAAATTATAAAAAATAAATTTTTAAAAACTGGAGATATTATTAAAAAAATAAACAATAATGAAATAGAAGATTTAGATGATATAGACAATATTTTATTAAATTCTAATAGCGACACTGTAGATGTTGAAATAATACGCAATAATAAGGATAAAAATATATCTGTTTCTTTACTTAAAGATTCAGAAAATAAATATAAATTGGGTGTTTGGGTTAAAAATGATATATCTGGAGTAGGTACTTTAACTTTTGTTAGAGAAAAAGACGGGGCATATGGTGCTTTAGGCCATGCTGTAACAAATGGTAATAGCGATACAATAGTTCCAATTATTGAAGGAAATATATATAATTGTAACCTTGTTGGAATTAACAAAGGGTCAAAAAATAAACCAGGAGAATTAAGAGCCGTATTTGTACAAAAAGATTCAAAAGGGGATATAACTCAAAATACACCATATGGTATATTTGGTAATTTAAGTAATTATAATGGATTAGTCGATTTTAATAGAAGTTTAAAAATAGGTGGAAGATTAAGTGTAAAACCGGGTAAAGCAAAGATAATATCAAGTATTAGCGGTATTCAAGAGGAATATGAAATAGAAATCATAAAAGCTAATTTCCAGTCAAAGAGTAGCGACAAGAGCATTGTTTTTAGAGTAACAGATAAAAGATTACTTGAATTGACGGGTGGTATAGTGCAAGGAATGAGCGGTTCTCCAATAGTACAAGATGATAAATTAGTTGGTGCGGTAACACATGTTTTTCTTTCTGATTCAACTAAAGGCTATGGTGTTTATAGCGATTGGATGCTAGAACAAATATCTTAAAATAAAAAAAGAAGAAATAAAGATGCAAAGCAATTTTTAAAATTTATATTGTTTTGCATTTTTTACAATAAAAATTTGTTAAAAAATAAAAAGAAGTCAAGACACATAATTCATAAGCTTAACTTCTTTCTATCTACTGTGAAGCATATCTCCTTCACAGTAATATAATGTGCATATTTAATATAAATATTCATAAATTAATCATTTATTTTAACTTTATTTGCAACGCTTTTACGCATATCCTCACTTATTGCTGCATAGTGTTTTTTAGTAGTGTTAACATCTTTATGACCTAAAACATCTGCAACAATATAGATATCTTTTGTTTCTTTATATAAATTTGTACCAAATGTACTACGCAACTTGTGTGGAGAAATTTTTTTTAAAGGAGATGCGATTTGAGCAAATTTTTTTACAAGATTTTCTACAGCACGAACAGAAATTCTTTTATTTTGAAGTGAAATAAACATTGCATTTTCTTCTTTAGGTAAGTCTAAAGTTGCTCTTTTTTCAAGCCAAGTTTTTAAAGCTTGAGCAACTTCGTTAGAAAAATATAAAGTTGTTTGATTTCCACCTTTGCGAGTTACTAAAAAAGCATTTTGTTCAAAATCAAAATTTTCTACATTTAATCCTACTAATTCAGAAATACGAATACCAGTTCCCAAAAACAGAGTAACAATAGCATTATCTCTTTCAAAAGTATTTTTGTTATAAGCCTGTTGATGTTTAGTAAATTCATATGGATTTTCTATAGTAGCCATAAGTTTTCTAACTTCATTATTCTCAAGCCTTATAATTTCTTTATTATGTAATTTTGGTGTTGCGATTTTGCTTGCAACATTAGAATCAATCATATCATGATTAAAAAGATATTTAAAAAAACTTCTAAGAGAAGCAAGTTTTCTTGCTTTACCTTTTTCATCATTTTTATATGATTTTCCGTCAATTTCATAATAAGATAGATATGATAAATATTGCTCTAAATTTCTTGATTTTAGTGAGTTTATATCACTGATTGTTATCTCATTTTCTTTTTTATTAAATACATATAATGATAAATAATTAAAAAAGATAAATAAGTCCATAGAATAATTATATCTTGTAAGGGAAGAGGTATTATTTTCAATTCCTATAAAAAAATCAACGCAAAAGTCAGGAAGTCTTTCAATATATTTAGACATCTTGATTCTATTTTGCAAATCTCTTTTTTCATAGTAACTAATTTGTTTCATTTTTAAATTATAACATATCTATTTAAAAAGTACAAATATTTTTTATTTTTAAAATTTGATAATGGTATGTCTTTCTATAAAATAAAAAATAAACTTAATCTATATGCTAAATATTTATAAAAAAGGTTTATTTGATTGACTAATTTTGTCAACAAAAGTATAATATTTAAAAGTAATAATGAGGAGAAAATTATGATAGATATAAATTTAATAAGAACTAATCCTGACATGGTTAAAGAAAATATAAAGAAAAAATTTCAAGACCATAAATTAAAATATGTAGATGAAGTTCTTGTTTTAGATGAAAAGATAAGAAATTTAAAAAAAGAAGGCGATAATTTGCGTGCTAGTAGAAATACTTTAAGCAGTCAAATAGGTGTTTTAATGCGCGAAAAAAATATTGACAAAGCAAATGAAATTAAACAACAAGTAGTTACAAATAATAAAAGGATAGAAGAAATTGAAAAACAAGAAGAAGAACTTTCTATACAATTAAAAAAATATATGATGTCTATCCCTAATATAATTGCCGATGATGTCCCAATAGGTAAAGATGACAGTGAAAATGTCCAAAGATTAACAATAGGCGAAGCAAAAATACCTGATTTTGAAATTCCTTATCATGCCGATATTTTAGAAAGTTTAAATGGACTTGATTTAGATAGTGCTAGAAGAACAAGCGGTAATGGGTTTTATTATCTTACTGGTGATGTTGCTAGACTTCATTCTTCAATTTTATCTTATGCCAGAGATTTTATGATAAGAAAAGGATTCACCTATTGTATTCCACCATTCATGATAAGAAGTGATGTCGTAAATGGCGTTATGAGTTTTGAAGAAATGGATAATATGATGTATAAAATTGAAGGGGAAGACCTTTATCTTATAGGAACTAGTGAACATTCCATGATTGGACGCTTCAAAGATACAATCTTAAAAGAAGAAGATTTACCTCTTTTATTAACATCATATTCACCATGTTTTAGAAAAGAGGTAGGTGCTCATGGAATAGAAGAAAGAGGAATATATCGTGTTCATCAATTTGAAAAACAAGAAATGATAGTAATTTGTAAGCCAGAGGACTCTATGTCTTGGTATAATAAAATGTGGAATATTTCATCAGAATTTTTTAAAACATTAAATATTCCTCATGAAATAATGGAATGTTGTAGTGGAGATTTAGCAGATTTGAAAGTTAAATCATGCGATTTAAATGCTTGGAGTCCTAGACAAAAATGTTATTTTGGTGAATTGGGATCATGTTCTAATCTTTCAGATGCTCAAGCAAGACGACTAGGAATTAAGTTTAAAACAAAAGATGGTATAAAATATGCTCATACATTAAATAATACAGTTGTAGCTCCACCTCGTATGCTTATTGCATTTTTAGAAAATAATTTAAACAGTGATGGTTGTGTTAATATTCCAGAAGTATTAAGACCATACATGGATGGTATGGATAAAATTTATCCTAAAAAGAAATAATAAACAACAATAAAACAACAGTAAATTAAAAGGGAATTAAATGCCTAATTTAAATGTGTCAAAAGATATGATAGTTAGTATAGCAGAGCAACAAAATAAAAAATTTGTTCGTAACACAAATAAAATAGTAAATCAAATTATGGGCGCTGCAATAAAAGAATTATCAAAAAAAATATCTTTTTTAACATTAGATAAAGTCGTTTTACAGCCAGCTAATGAACTTATTAGTGGGGCTTTTATTGATGGTTCATCATTTATATATTTTCTAGGTGTACAAAATGTACAATTAGAATTAAATACAAATAAAAAACAAGGATTTTGGAAGAGTTTTAAAGAGCGTTTAAAATATGCATGGGATAATAGAAAAAGACTTTTTAGGAAGAGAAAACATCATTTAAAAAAGAAAAAAAATGAAAAAGTTGACGATAAGGATATAGAAAAAGCAAAAATTGACCCGAGTAAATATACAATTTATAATTTAGCTGAAGATTTACAAAAGGAAATCGCAAATTATCTATCAGAAACAAGTTTAATATACTTAAATAAAAATTTATTACAAATAGTTGGGAAAGATGACTTTGGTTCAAATACTAAAATAAATATATATGTAGTAAATTATGATGGCGTAACATTTAAATATCATGATTCAAAGAAACGAGTATTTATAAATATTAATTTCAATATTAGAATTAGATATTTAGACGAAAAAATCAATGCAGTAGGAGAAAATTTTGTTAAAGTTTTAAAAATATTTAATTCATTATTTTATAATACTAATGGTTTTATATGTAATCAAATATTTTTAGAAAGTATTCTATGTGCATGTCCAGAAGATTTATTTTTAGGAGATGATATTTATAAAGTTTTTCTAAAGATAATTAATTATATTGCAATAAAATCTATTAAAGAAGTTAAATCAATCAATAATCCTAGTTTAACAATTTTTCAAGATGAAGTTTGTGGAAATTGTATATTAAATTTTAATAGAATGATGAATAGAGTTTTAAATAATTAGTATTAAACAAATGAAAATAAAAAGTCAGTTTATAATAAAATTTATAATTATACAAAAATAAAAAAACAATAAACTATAAATAGAAATAGAAATACAAATAAATTTAACTACAAATAAATTGTAACAAGATATAAAAACATAAATGATTAAACAATAATAACATTAATGATTAATTAATAACATATATTTATGTATTTTATATAATGGTAAACACATATTTGATATGATATAAAGTTTGTTAATATTTTAACAAATTTAACAAAATTTTTAAAATATTAAATTTTTAAGCATTTTATAATTAAGAAATATAAATGCGCTTCAATTAAAATTTAAAAGATAATATCGAAAGATAAAAGTTTAAAAATAATTTTTATAGTATAAAAATAATTATTATAAAATAACAAACTAGATTATAAAATTTAGCTATTATGCGTGTTTTTATGCATAAAACTTGTGTTTTACGCATACTTATAACAATTTTAAAAAATTATTTTTCAAACATTTTATACTATAAACTGTCATTTAAATTGCTATTCCCCTTTTATTTGCCAAGTTGTTTTAAGTCCACTAGATTTTGTTCTCTATATTTTATCCACTCAAATTAAATAAAAGTTTTATTAATTAAAATAAAAAATACAATTGTTTTTCTAATATAACTTGTAGAAAATTATCTTCTTTCATTATTATTTTATAATGGAAATAACTCATCAACTCATATTTTAGATTATTATATATACTTTTCTATAATAAAATTAATATCCAAGATTTTTTACAATATGTTTTCTTTTAATAAGAAACCATATTTTTTTAATAAATTCTGTTTAATTTTATAGTCATTAATATATTTGTAAACTAAATCCCAGAATTTTTTTGAGTGGTTAAATTCTTTTATATGACAAAGTTCATGTGTTATTATATATATAACTAAATCTTTTGGCAGTATTGAAATTTTCCAATTCAATTTCATATCTTTATTTGAGTTTAAACTCCCCCAAATTCGTTTGGAATTTGTAATTTTTATGGTATTGTAAAATAAATTATATCTTTTTGACAAGTCCTCTAATAAAGGGATAATTTTATCTTTAAAAGCCCTTTTATAGAATAATGATTTAGTTTCATTACATTTATATGGTTGGTTAAAAAGATAAACATAAATTTCAAAATTATAATGGGATTTTAAATTTTTAATTTCGTTAATTTTTTCTAACTGTTTATTTATCCATTTTGTTTTAGATTCAATAAAATTTTTTATAGAATTGTTTGATAAATTTTTAGGTGCCTTAACTATAATATCACCATTTTCTAATACGCGTAAATTAATATTTTTATATTTACCCTTTATGATTTTAACCATATCTATTATATTATAATATATTGTCAAGATTTTAACAAGAAAAAATATTTATAAATATGCTAGTATGCAACACATAATAGAAAAACAAATAAATAAAAAATAAATAAAATTTTGTTGACTATTATTAAATATTGAATTATAATCAAAGATATAAGAGGTTTTTATGGATTTATATGCAAAAGGTCAACTATCCTTTTTGATATTAAACTGTTTGCTAGAGCGTGATTTTTACGGTTTAGATTTTATTAGTGAAATTTATAACAAATCTAATGGAAAAATTGAATTAAAAAAACCAAGCGTTTATTCTAATTTAAATAGAATGGAAAGTCAAGGTTATGTTTCATCATATTTAAAAAGTAGCGATTTAGGTCCAAATAGAAAATACTATTCTATTACTGAAAAAGGTCGAGAATTTTATCAAGATTTAAAAGATTACTTTGATAGAAATAACATCAATGTTTTTAAAGATTTTTCTGAAAATAATGATACAAAGAATAATGTAAATATTGTTAACGAAAGTGCAAATAATGCTTCTATATTTGATAAAAATATTAGTTTTTCCAATGAAAGTTACAAGGATAGTAATTCAAATATAAATACAAATTTATCCAGCGACAATGACCTTAATAGTGAAGAAAGATTTAATAATGAAGAAGATTTAGAAAATTATTTTGATTTTTCTGAACTAGATTCAAAAAATGAAAATAAAAAAGATAAAATTAATGATTATGAAAATAAAACAAATAAAGCAGAGAGTTTTAATCCTGATTCCCCTACTACTGACAATAAAGTTGATACAAATACATATTCAATTAAATCTTTATTTACAACAACAAATATAAATAGTAGTGATGCAGAAGCGTTTGTAGATAAGGTTAATAGAGAAGATGAAAAAAACAACAAATTTTCAAATATTAAAATTGAAAGTTTAGAAGATAATAACACTACCAATGAAAATGAAATATATAACACAAAAGAATTAAATAATTTTGATAAAACTGAAAAATCAACTAAAGATGATGGTGTATTTTTAAATAGTAAAGATGTAGAGGAATATAATAAGAGATTATATGATATTTCTAAAGATTTTAATAAATACAAAAGGAAAAAAAGTTTTGCAGAGGAACAAATTGCAATTCAAGTTGATTCTTCTTCACCAATAAGTGAATCTAAAGCAAAAACTGAATCAAATATAGAGGAATTCAAAAATTCTATTTTACAAAATAAGGGCAAATATAGCGAAAACAACAATTATGATTATTCAAAACAAAATTCTTATATATATAACAAAAATACAAAATCTTATCAAGATGTTTTAAATAAAGATTTTTATAAAAAAGATTATCAACAAAATCTTGAAAATAATTTGAAAGATGATGGTAAATTTATAACTAATAGAATAGATGATAATCAAATAGGATACGCAAAGAAAATTGAACCGCCAAAAATTAAAATAGTTAATGAAAGTAACAAAGAAAATTATAAGATGCCCCCACCTAAAAGAGATACATCTATTGACCCTTCACATAAAGAAATTTTATCAAAATTATATTCTAAAACAAGAAGTTCAGTTTCTAATGAAGTAAGAGAAGATGCTTTATATGATTATGGTGATTTAACAGAATTTTATCAAGACCAAAATATATCGTTTAATGTTTATAAAAAGCCTGCAGAAAAAATTGAACACAATACAAACAAATTATATTTAATAATTTCTCTGATTACATTTTTACTTTCTAGTATTTTATCTGCTGTTCTTTATGGAATATTATTAAAATGTGATTGTATTAATAGAGCCACAAATTTCCTTTTTATATTATTACCATCATTAATATTAATAGATATAGGAATTAAATTTTATAATTATAAGAAATATCAAAGTTGGATGCCAAATCCTATGTTACAACAATGGAAATTATGGGTAATAACTTTTATTTGCATAGCATTAGTCGTTGCATTAAATTTCATATTTGGATTATCTCCTTTAAGATTTGGTGAATTTGCAACAACAACAATATTACCAATTATATTTATATTGATAGAATTACCTTTTAGATATTATTTAAAGAGGTTTTTATTAATAAAATATTGGAAATAAAAAAAGCCTTTAATGGCTTTTTTTATTTAAACTTGTTTTTGTAATTGTAAAAATTAAATCTATTAACATGAAAACAATGATAATTATAAGAGAAATCATAAATATATATGGAATAGAGCTTTCAAATAAAAGGCATAATATCATTATTGATAAAGTCGAAATTAAATTTCCTATACATATAGATAAAAAACTAAAAAATGTGTTAAGATTTGAAATCCCTGCTATAAAACTTCCTGTCCAAACACCAGTTAATGGTAATGGTACTGAAACAAAGGCTGTTAATAACAAATATTGAGATAATTTGTTTTTATGTTTTTCTATATTTTGACTTTTATAAATATACTTTTTAAAAAATTTATCTATAACAAAGCCAGAAGTTTTTTTCTTTATTTTTTTTGTTAAAAATATTATCAAATAACATGGTAATAAAGAGCCTAAATAACTTATAAAAAATGTTGCAACTGGAGATAATGCATTTGTACCCCAGATTGAAAAATTCATAGCAAAAGGAATTGCAATTTTACTCTCTAATGTCGGACACATGGCCACTAATAGAACTGCTAACCATACACAATTTTGAAAGTTATTGCTGAAAAAATTAATTATAAAATCCATATTATATGATATTTTTATTAAATAAAAAATATGAAAATTTAGCAAATATAATAAGATATTATAAATATAAAACAATAAAAAATAGAGCGTTTATATCACTCTATTTTAATTTAAATTTAAATTATTTCACTCTTTAATTTTTTGTTACTTTGCTGTTTCTGTAACTCTATTTTCTCTTATAACAACAACTTTTATTTGTCCTGGATATTGCATTTCATTTTCAATTCTTTTTGCAATATCTTTTGCTAATACTATAGATTCGCTATCACTAATTTGGTCAGGCTTTACCATAATTCTCACTTCTCGACCTGCTTGTATTGCATAAGATTTTTCAACACCTTTAAAATCATTACATATATTTTCAAGCTGTTCCAATCTTTTAATGTAATTTTCAAAACTTTCTCTTCTTGCTCCGGGGCGAGAACTTGAGATAGCATCGGCAACTTGAACAATAACAGCTTCAACGCTGTGAAAAGGTACATCTCCATGGTGAGCTTCAATACAATGAATTACAGCTTCAGATTCTTTATATTTTTTCGCAAGATCAACACCTATTGAAACATGAGTTCCCTCTATTTCATGGTCTAAAGCTTTTCCTATATCATGTAAAAGTCCACCGCGTTTTGCTACATTAACATTAACACCTAATTCCGTAGCCAAAAGCCCCGCAATTATTGATGTTTCTATACTATGTTTTAAACAATTTTGACCAAAACTAGTTCTAAATTTTAATCTACCCAGAATTTTTACTAATTCAGGATTAAGGTTATAAATACCTACATCAGCACAAGCTTCATCTCCAGCCTCTTTGATTGTTTTTTCTACTTCTTTAGTAGCTTTTTGAACAACTTCTTCAATTCTTGCTGGATGTATTCTTCCATCAATTATAAGTTTTTCTAAACTTAAGCGAGCAATTTCTCTTCGTATAGGGTCAAAACTAGATATTGTAATTGATTCTGGTGTGTCATCAACTATTAATTCAACCCCTGTTACGCTTTCAATAGAACGAATATTACGCCCTTCACGACCAATAATTCTGCCTTTCATATCATCATTAGGAAGAGCAACTGTTGTAACAGTTGATTCAGAGGTTAAATCAGTTGCACATTTTTGTATAGCAGTAACTACAATATCTCTTGCTATTTTATCTGCATTTTCTCTAGCTTCATCTTCAATTTGTTTAATGATAATTCCAGCATCTTTTTTTGCTTCTTCTGTTACATTTTCGAGTAAAATTTCTTTTGCTTCTTTTTTTGTTAATCCTGAAATAGTTTCAAGTTTTTGAAGCATTTGTTCTTTAACTTCCTCTTGCTCTTTGATTTTTTCATTTAATTGTTGTTTGTTTATTTCAAGTTGATTTTTTTCATTCTCTAATTGTTCTGATTTTGTGTCAAGAGAAGTTTCTTTTTTTGTAATGTATTCTTCTCTTTGATTAAGTCTTTCTTCTTGTTTGACGATTTCATTTCGTCTTTCTTTAACTTCATCATTAGCTTGATCCCTAATTTTTTGGGCTTCTTCTTTTGCTTCAAGTAATGATTCTTTTTTTATGCTTTTTGCCTCTGCATACGCCTCTTCAATGATTTTTACTGCATTTGTTTTACTCTTGTCTAATTTTTTATTAATGACTAATTTATAAATGATAGCTCCAACTATAGCACCTATCAATAAAGCAATAATTCCACTAACAACTCCGGCGGTTACAGCAGCATTACATAACATACTAAAACTGCTCATATTAAACCCCTTTTTAAGATAGTAAATAACCTACCATAATAAGTATACAAATATGAATAAAGATTGTCAAACAAATTACAAGCAATAAAGAATATTATTTTAATATCATTTTTAAATTGAATTAAAATCTAGATTTTGTTAAATCATAGTTATTTAAAAATTCTTCTTTATAATCTTTAAAATATCCATTTAAAATAGCGTTTCTGCTGTCATGTGCAATTTTTATTAAACTTCTTAAGTTGTGAATGGATAATAATTCAGCACCAAGCATTTCTCCCGCATTAATTAAGTGTCGGATATATGCTCTAGTATAATGTTTACAAGCATAACAATCACAATCGCTTTCTATAGGTCTAAAATCATCTTTGTATTTTGCATTTTTAATAACCATTTTCCCCTTTTTAGTAAATGCAGTGCCATTTCGAGCTATTCTTGTTGGAAGTACACAATCCATCATATCTATTCCCCTAGCAAATCCTTCAATAAGGCAATCAGGAGAACCTACCCCCATTAGATAGCGAGGTTGATTATGGGGTAAAAGTGGATTTAAAAAATCTAGTATGTCATACATAACACTTTTTTCTTCTCCCACAGATAATCCACCTATAGCTATTCCGCATTTTGCATAAGGTAAACAGTATTCAACACATTTTTTTCTTAAATCCTTAAAAATATTACCTTGAACTATTGGAAACAACATTTGATTATCATTATGATGTGCATTATAGCAACGCTCAAGCCATTTTTTAGTTACATTCATAGCATCTACAGCTTTTTCATAAGAGCAACCTGCTTCTGTGCACTGGTCAAAAGCCATAATTATATCTGCACCTAAAGCTTCTTGAACTTCGATGTCTTTTTCTGGTGTAATAAAATGTTTTGCTCCATTCAAATGAGACCTAAATTCCACTCCATTATCTGATATTTTTCGAAGTGATGAAAGCGAAAAAACTTGAAATCCCCCACTATCTGTCAAAATGGGCTTGTGCCAGTTCATAAAATTATGCAAACCACCTGCAGCCTTTATTATTTCATGGCCTGGTCTTAAATATAAATGATAAGTATTTGAAAGAATAATTTGAGCACCTAATTCATTTAAATCTTCGGGTTTTAAGCCTTTAACGGTAGCCTGTGTTCCAACAGGCATAAAAATTGGAGTTTCAATATCTCCATGTGGTGTGTGTAAAATTCCTGCTCTTGCATGAGTATTCGGACATTCTTTTATAATTTCAAAACTAAACTTTTCCATAATTTCTCCAAATATTTATTCCATTTTTCATAATTTTAAATTATCTATATATACTGTTTTGTTTGTTAAAATAAATACTATATATTGTTAAATAATAAACATTGCATCTCCAAAAGAAAAAAATCTATACTTTTCTTTAACTGCTTCTTTATAAATTTCCATTGTTTCATCATACCCTGTAAAAGCAGATACGAGCATAATTAATGTACTTTCTGGTAAATGGAAATTGGTTATCAAAGCATCTACCACTTTAAATTTGTATGATGGATAAATAAAAATGTCTGTTTCTTTCTTTTGAGGCATTACTATTCCCTCATTATTTGCACAACTTTCTAATACTCTAACAGTTGTTGTCCCTACAGCTATTATTCTTTTTTTCTCTTTTTTTGCCTCATTAATAATTTTAGCATTTTGTTCGGTCATTTCAATATATTCTCGGTGCATTTCATGATTTAAAATATTATCTTCTTTTACCGGTCTAAATGTTCCTAAACCTACATGCAACAAAACTTCTACAATTTCTATTCCTTTTTCTTTTATTTTATTTAAAAGTTGTGGAGTAAAATGTAATCCCGCTGTAGGTGCAGCTGACGAACCTTCTATCTTTGAATATACTGTTTGATATCTTTCTTTATCTTTTAATTTTTCATGTATGTAAGGAGGTAAAGGCATTTGTCCTACTTCAGATAATCTTTCTTCGAATGTTCCATTAAATATAAATTTTATTATGCAACTGCCATAATCAAATTTATTTATTATTTCACACGATAAATTTGAACTAAAAGTTACTACAGTGCCTATTTTTAATCTTTTAAATGGTTTTGCAATTACTTCCCATGTTTTTAAATCTATTCGTTTTTGCAAAAGTATTTCAATTTTTGCGCCTGTATCTTTATATCCAATTAGTCTAGCGGGTAAAACTCTTGTATTATTAATTACCAAAATATCACCCTTTTGTAAATAATTTACTATATCGTGAAAAATTTTATGTTCTATTTTATGATTTTTTCTATCATAAACCAAGAGTCTTGAACTATCTCTAGGCTCTTTAGGTGTTTGTGCTATCAAATCTTCTGGCAAATTATAAAAATAACTGCTTTTTAAAAATAAATCTTTATTATTTATATTACTCATAATTTTCTCTTAATTAATTAAAATTTTTGTAGTATTAACCTTAATTTAAAAAAGTAATGATTAATATATCAATATTGAAAATAAATATTAAAGAATATAATTATAAATTAATTTATTTTGTATTTTTATTAAATAATTATTTTCAATTAATTTAAAAATATTAAATTTTCATCTACTTTTCTTTTTTAAAATTAGCTAATTTATTAATTATTTTTTATTTGTTGATTTATATAAGATAAACCAAAATGTTTATAAGCAGGTTCTAATGCTACTCTTCCTCTTGGAGTTCGTGAAATAAAACCAAGTTGCAATAAATATGGTTCATAAACATCTTCTATTGTAGTTGAATCTTCACTAATTGTGGCTGATAATGTATCTAAACCTACAGGTCCTCCTCCAAATTTGTTTATTATTGATAAAAGGATTTTTCTATCTATGGTATCAAGTCCAAGTTCATCAATTTCCATAATTTGAAGTGTTTTCTGTGCAATTTCTTTAGTTACATGACCTTGTCCAATAACTTGAGCATAATCGCGTATGCGCTTAAGCAGTCTATTAGCTATTCTTGGAGTACCTCTCGACCTTTTTGCTATTTCTACACTTGCATCATCATCTATTTTTACGCCTAAAATGTTTGCTGATCTATTTATAATAATTGCAAGTTCATCAGTTGAATATAATTCTAATCTACATATTACCCCAAATCTATCTCTTAATGGATTGGTAAGCATACCTGCTCTAGTTGTTGCACCTATCAATGTGAAAGGTTTTATTTTTAATCTCATATTTCTAGCAGATGGGCCTTTACCTACAATAAAGTCAAGTGCAAAATCTTCCATAGCTGGATATAAAATTTCTTCTACTGTTTTATTTAAACGATGAATTTCATCAATAAATAAAACATCATTTTGATTTAAGTTTGTTAAAATTGCGGCGAGGTCAGCAGCATGTTCTATTGCAGGCCCAGATGTTACTTTAAATTGAGAGCCAAGTTCGTTTGCAATTATATGAGATAAAGTTGTTTTACCGAGTCCCGGAGGACCATATAACAAAACATGGTCTAGACTTTCTTTCCTTGTCTTTGCAGCTTTAATATAAACTGATAATGCTTCTTTTACTTTTGTTTGCCCAATATATTCATCAAAAGTTGTAGGTCTTAAAGAGTTTTCAATTTCTGCATCAGTCATATTTTTAGTGCTAGTTATAAATCTTTCATTTTCTTCCATTATTAACCTTTATACCCCCTTAATGATTTTGATATTATTTCTTCTACTGTTGCATTATTAGCAGCATTTGAACGAGCAAGCATATAAGCTTCATTTTTATTTATACCTAAACTAATAAGAGTATCAGTAGCCATTTGAACAGCATCTTCATCATAATTTACATCAAAATTGTTTAAAGTTTCGCTATTTACATTAAGAATATTTAATTTATCTTTAAGTTCTAGACATAATCTTTCAGCTGTTTTTTTCCCTAATCCTTTAATTTTTGATAAAAGTTTTATATCTTGATTTGATATTGCTACTATTAAATCAGATATACTTAACCCAGATAATATTGTTATTGCTACTTTAGGACCTATACCACTTACCGCAATGAGTTTGTTGAATAGATCTTTTTCTTCTAGTGTAGAAAACCCAAAAAGAGAAACCCCGTCTTCTCTAACAGATAGATATGTGAATACTTTTGCATTTTCTCCCGGCATAGGTAATGAAACTAAAGTATTATTTGACACACATAATTCGTATCCTACTCCATTTACATCAATGGTTATATAGTTTTCTTTTTTTTCGTCAATTACTCCAATTAAGAATGATATCATATGTACTCCTTTATTCTTTAAACTTTATTTTGGTTTAAATTTGGACTTGTCTGGCTATGGCAAATGGCCACTGCAAGCGCATCTGCGGCATCATCTGGTTTAGGAATAGAATTTAATCCTAATATAGCTTTTACCATATATTGAACTTGAGCTTTTTCAGCTCGTCCTTGTCCCGTCAATGCTTGCTTTATTTGAAGTGGTGTATATTCATAAATTTGCCCGCAATATTTTTGACATGCAAGAACAATCACTCCTCTAGCTTGTGCTACTTGTATAATTGTTTTTTGATTTTTAAAATAAAAAAGCTCTTCTATCGCTACTACATCAGGTTTAAATTTATCAAATAAAAACTTAAGGCTAGCGTCTATTGCTTCTAACCTGATTGGCAAACTATCTTCTTTTGGTGTAGTAATAGCTCCATAGTCAAGAACTTCAATACTTAAATTAGATTTATTAATAACACCATAACCAATAATAGCATATCCCGGATCAATACCTAAAATTATCATGTATATATTTTACTCAAATAGTTTAATTAAGTCAAATTAATTATTTATGCTAATAAAATAAAAATAAAAAACGGCAAATTATATACCGTTTTCAATTATATTATTTTCAAAAATAGGATTTGTATCTTTTATTAATTGTATAAACCCAGCTTTTTTTATTGATTTTGCCTTTAATCTTTCTTCCTCTGTTATTGGTGGTAAGAATGAAAGTTGAAACCTACCTTTACTTAAAGCAATAGAATAATATTCATTTTTATTTTTTAATTTAGCATCATCTAACATTTTTGAGTCATGCTCTCTTTCATTGTTTTCATTGTTATCTTTTTCTTCAGATTTTTCTTTTTTATCTGTTTCTTTTTGGTCTTGTTCTTCCTCTTGCTTTCTTTTTTCTTCTAGTTCTTTTTCTTGTTCTATTATTTGTTTAGCCCATTCTTCTTCTCTGTCTTCTTTTTCATTTTCCCATTCAGAATACCAATCTCTCCACATATTTATATCTCCCTTAATTGCATTATAACATAAATGTAGCTAATAATCAATAATAATTTTAAAATATTAAAAATTATGTATTATTTTGTCGAAATAAAAATCAACCATTAAATTTAACATAATGGTTGATTTAATATTATTATTCTTCGTCAGGTAAATTTACATTATGATAGACTTCTTGAACATCATCTAAATCTTCCAAAGCATCTATCATTTTAGTAAATTTAGAGAGTTTATCTTCATCTAAATCTACATAATTATCAGGAACCATGGTAGTTTCTGCACTTAAAACATTATATCCTGCTGAAAATAAACTTTCACTGATTTTATTATGTTCATTTGCAGGACAAATGATTTCAAAACTATCTTCATATTCGATAATATCAACTGCACCTAAATCTAAAGCAGTCATCATCAATTCATCGCTATCAACTTTTTCATTTTTTTCTATTTCTATTATCCCTTTGCGTTGGAATAGATAACTTACGCAACCTGTAGAGCCAAGTGAACCCCCAAATTTATCAAATGAATGTCTTACATCTCCTGCAGTTCTATTTTTGTTATCTGTTAAACATTCAACAATAACAGCCGAGCCACCAGAGCCATATCCTTCATAAGTACAACTTTCATAGTTTATTCCCGACACTTCTCCTGCTGCTTTTTTTATGCTTCTTTCAATAGTGTCATTAGGCATATTATTTTGTTTTGCTTTTGCTATAATATCTTTTAATTTAGGGTTAGATACAGGGTCAGCCCCTCCAGTTTTTACACAAACTGCAATTTCTCTACCTATTTTTGTAAAGATTTTTCCTCTTGCTGCATCACTTTTGCCTTTTCTTGCTTGAATATTGTGCCATTTAGAATGTCCTGACATATTTTTCTCCTTTTTATCCATCATTAATTTAAAATAGAGCATTTTAACTTTTAAACAATATACAATATAAAATTGTTTATATTTGTAACTTACATATATATTTTAATATTTAATATTATTTATAATAAAATTTAAATGCTCTTTATTCTTAATTATTATATAACAATTTTAATTATTATCAAAATTATTTTTAGAAATTTCATACATGATTATAGAACCTGAAACAGAAGCATTTAAGCTTTCAACTTTATTTTTCATAGGGATAGAAACCGTTAGTTTACATAAATCAGACAACTCTTTTGAAACTCCTTGACCTTCATTTCCTATTACAATACCAATTTGTTCATTATTAGAAAATTTAAATATATTAGTACCTTTCATATCTGCTTTTAAAAGCTTGATGTTCCATTCACTTACTTTTTTTATAAATTCTTTTCGATTTGTTTCAATAATATTTATGTTAAATATTGTTCCAACACTACTTCTTATTACTTTTGAATTTGTAACCTTTACACTTTCTATTAAATATACATAATTAAATCCACAAGCGGCTGCCGTTCTTATTAGCGAACCAACATTTCCAGGATCTTGCAAGCCATCTAAAACTAAAAAGTTTGTATTAGGTTTAATTAGCGTATTTGGGTGGTATTCTATAATACATAATACTCCATATGGTGTTTTACTGTCAGATAATTGCTCTAAAGATTTTTTGTCTATTAAGAATATTTTTCCCTTATAATTATCAAATTCAGAATTTAATAATTTTTCATCTATTGTTAATATATATATAGGATTTAATCCTATAGATAAAGCGTCTTTTATGATTTTTAAATTATCCAAAAAAAGCAAATAACTTTTTTCTCGTTTTTGCTTTTTTAATTCTTTAATTATATTATTATTTAATTTTACAAGCATTATTTAACTTGCCCTACGAGTGCTGCAAATGCTTCAGGTTCTCTAACTGCCATATCAGCAAGTACTTTTCTATTTAATTCAATACCTTTGCTTTTAAGTCCTGCAATAAATTTTGAATAAGAAATTCCGTTTTGTCTGCATCCAGCGTTAATTCTAGTAATCCATAAAGCTCTAAAATTTCTTTTCTTTAATTTACGACCAACATAAGCATATTGACCACTTTTCATTACTTGTTGTTTTGCAGTTCTATAAAGTTTTGATTTTGCACCTCTATAACCTTTAGTGCTTTTTAATATAGAACGGCGTTTCTTTAATGCGTTTACACTTCTTTTAATTCTCATGGTTTCCTCCTATTTAGCTAAAAGGGATTTAATATTTTGTGTGTTCTTTCCTGAAATATAACTTCCCTTTCTAAGTTTTCTTTTATTTTGTTGTGATTTCTTTGTAAGGAAATGTCCCTTCCCCGGTCTTGCAAACTTTACATTACCATTTGCAGTTAAATGAAAACGCTTTTTGCATCCACTATGTGTTTTTTGTTTTGGCATAATTATTTTCTCCTTTTACTTTGTTTTTTTAGGGCTTACAATTACAAAAATATTTTTACCTAGAAGTTCTGGCTCTTTATCTGTGCTTCCAACTTCATTTAATCTACCACAAAATTCTTTAACAACTTCTATTGCTTTTTTAACATAAGCTTGTTCTCTTCCCTTCATTCTTAAGCTTACTTTGACCTTATTTCCATCTTTTAAAAACTTTGTAGCACTTGCTACACGATAAGCAATGTCATGTTCATCTATTGTCATGGAAAGACGAACTTCTTTTGTTTCAATAATTTTTTGAGCTTTTTTTATTTCTTTATCTTTTTTTAATGCGTCATATTTAAATTTACCATAATCTAATATTTTACACACAGGAGGATTTGTCCCTCCAGACATAAGAACTAAATCAAAGCCACGCTCTTCAGCAATAGATAATGCTTCTTCTCTAGATACTATACCTAGTTGTTCTCCATTCTCTCCTATTAAACGAACTTGTGGTGCGTTAATTTGTTCATTAATCAATAATTCCTTAAAAATAGTTGTAATCCCCTTTTAATTAAAAAATTGGTGGAAGCATAAAATTCCACCAAAAAACTTATCATAATTATTAAAGTTTTTACCTAGTCTAACTCATTTGCTGACTGGTGAGAAGTGGAACTTCTACTTTCATGGTCATATATTATCATATAATTTTTCATTTGTCAATAATTTTTAACAGATTTTTAAAAAAATGTATGTTAATTTTTATTGTCATATTTTCAATATTTTAATTTTTATTTAATTATAAAAAATTTATCTAAATATTTGCCTAACCTTAATATTATTTTGTTTGAATTTTTTAAAGCCTTTTCTTTCATTATTGCTTTAAAAAAAATAGTTGTTCCTGCAATGAGAGCTGAAGTTGAAATAGATATCAACATAATTAAGTGTATATTTGAAATTGAATTTGTTAATGTTGTTACTATACATGCCCCTCCTGCTCCACATAAAGTACTACATATATCACCTACCATGTCTGCACAAAAAGAACATACTTTTTCTGAATTTTCACAAAGCTTAACTCCTATATCTGCTCCTTTTATTTTCTCTCTTCCCCATTTTCTTAAAATTTCTATCTCTGCTGAAGCAGCTGCTATTCCAAGCATATCAAATAATACAGATATAAAAATAAATATCAAAATTACCATAGTTGCTATAACTACGCCCATTTTTGAAAGCATTGTTTGACTAATAAAACCAAAAAATATTGACATACATATAGCAATAAAAAACATTCTTATAGCCCACAAGTATTTTTTACTCTTAACACTTTGTATTGATATTTTTCTTAATTTTTTCACATGATAATATATGAAAAAAAAGTTGTTTATATGTATTTTTTATATTTCTTCAATACCGTCTAATGTTTCTTTTATTTCTGTCAGTTTACCTTTTGCTTTATCTATTTCTTTGTAACAAAATAAGATAAGTTCTTTTGCCTTTTCAACAAGTTTTAATGCCTCATTGATAGATATTTCCCCACTTTCAATTTTTGTTATAATTTCATTTAATTGTGCAGTTGCACTTTCATAATTTAGTTCCATATTAATCTCCTTTAAATTCTTTTTTATTTATAGGCTTTGCTTGTATTTTACCATCAAAGAAATTTATTGTTAAGTTTTCATTTTCATTTAAAGTTTCTAAATTATTTATATTTTTACCATTTTGCTCAATTTTAGTATATCCTTTTTTCATGATTAATTCAGGGTTTATTTTATCTATTGTATTTTCTATAATTCCTATTTCATAATACTTTTGATTTAGATAATTATTAAAGATTTTAATTATATTATCTTCTTTATGTTTAAGTAAAGTTTTTTCATTTGTAATCAATTTTTCTAAATCACCTGTTAATCTTAAATTAATAATATCGCAATCATTTAATTTATCTGAAATATAATTTTCTACAACTTTATAATAATAAATTAATATATTTTTTAATTCTTTTTTTCTATCTTCTAAAGAATATGTTAAAAGTTCTGCGGCAGCAGAAGGTGTTGGCGCTCTTAAATCACTTACGAAATCTATTATTGTAAAATCGGTTTCATGCCCTACAGCTGAAACAATTGGTTTTGGACAGTTGTATGTAGCACGAGCAACTATTTCTGTATTATAAGCCCATAAATCTTCTAAAGAGCCCCCTCCTCTTGCCACTATAATTACATCTATTTTTTCATATTTACCCATGACATCTATTGCATGTGCTATTTCATTTTCTGCATTATTGCCTTGAACCTTTGTATTAAAAAGAACTATATCTATGGTTGGATTTCTTCTCCAAGCGATATTTTTTATGTCTTGAATTACAGCACCCTCTCTAGATGTTATTACTCCAATTCTTTTTATTTCTTTTGGCATAGTTTTTTTATGCTCTTGGTTAAATAATCCTTCATCTTGGAGTTTTTGTTTCAATTTTAAAAATTCTTCATATAACTTTCCTTGTCCCGTTTTTTCAACTTTAAAAACATTAAAATTTAATTTTCCACCTTTAGTATAATAATTAGGAGAACCTGTCAAAATAACTTTATCCCCTTCTACAATTTCGCTTATTAAATTAGGATAAAAACAAACGCATGATATTGAAGAATTTTCATCTTTTAAAGAAAAATAAATAACATTACGCGATAAACTGACGCCAAAGATTTCACCAATTACTGGAATGTTATGCAAAAATTCCTCTGCGTCAAAGATTTGTTTTATATATGTATTTAGTTTTGTTACAGTAATTGCTTCAAACACATAGTACCTCTTTTAATTAAAGATAATATTATTAGATAAAATTTATTATTAATCTTTATTATGAGTTTTTTATCAACTTTTATTTGTTAAAATTAGTTACTATCTTTAAATTATTTCTTTAACTATAGATGAAAGAACACCATTTATAAATTTACTGCTTTTATCTGTAGAGAATTTTTTAGCAAGTTCTACAGCTTCATTTATTACTATTTTTGCAGGTGTTTTGACATATTTTATTTCTGCTATCGATTCAAAAAGAATAGCTAGGTCAACTTTATATACTCTATTAATTTCGTAACCTATTAAATGTTTTGATAACAAATTCTCTATTTCTTCTCTATGTTCTAAAAAACTATTTAAAATTTCATTTGCAAAATTTTTGTCTTCATCTTTTTTTAGAGATGCAAAAGACTCTTCGTCAGAAAAATATTCTTTAACGAAAAGTCTTTCAAATATTGATTGAAAAGCAAGATCTCTAGCATAAGCTCTCATTGTATTTCCTCATCACAAGCAACACCATACACATGGACATTTATTTTACCTGATTTAATACCGACCATTGTGTTTAGCGAATTTTTTATATTTTCTTGTACTCTAAATGCCACATCAGGCACACTATAACCGATATATACTTTTATATATACATCTACATTTACCACGCCATTTGTATCAAATTTGATACTTACTCCTTCATTTTTTGGTTTTGCCATTTTTTTATAAAAAGGAAGGTAATCGTTAGTAAGAGATTCAACTCCATTAATTTCTTTTGTTGCAAGATTTATAATTGATAGTAAGATATCTCTATCTATTTCGACTTTTCCTTTTTTAGGCAAAGTTGTGTTTGTTTTTGTCATAACACTCTCCTATTCTTTTGTATTATAACATACTTTGTATACAATTTGCAATTATTCTACTGGAATAATTTTTATATTTTCTATACCTGTGCTTAATTGAGATTGAATTATTTCTACAATTTGGGCAACTTGAGTAGATGTAAGAGTCCCAGATTTTACAACCGCATTAACATTATCATCAGATATTGTTACAACACAATCTTCAAAACCTTTTGCTTTAATTAACCCTTCAACAACAAGTTCTTGTTCCATTTGGTCAATCAAAGCAAGTTTTGCACTTTCAGCAGTAGCAATAGCATCAGCAGAAGAAGATTCACTTGCTATAATTGCATCATAATAAAGCATTTCTTGATCTCTTGTAGATTCTCTATCAGACCTATATGTTTGGAAATAACTTGATGTAGTTGATGTCTCTTCTTTATTGTTTGACATTGAGTTGTTAAGCATTACATTAAGATAACCTGTAATACCAAGTAGTAAAACCATTGCAGTTATTATAATAATTTTTGTTCTTTTTTTCATAAACTCTCCTTTTATTTACCTTCTATAATATTTATCTTTGAACTATCAATTTCTATCACCGTTTGAATTAATGAAATAATATTTAGTTTTACCGAAATATCACTTGCTCCTTCTGCAACTACTACTATTCCACTAATTACTGGATAGATTTCTTCTTCAAGTATAGGTTTACCGTCAACCATTACTACAGTCGTTGTCGTTACGGTTGTACCATTTGAGGTTGTCCGTGTTTCTTCTTCTGTAACATAGATATATTCAAAACCTTTTTCTAATGTAATTAAAACATCAACATATCCTACATCTTTTACTTTTGCTAGTACATTTTCAAGTTTATTCTCTAGATAACTTGTATATTCCTGAGATGAAGAAAAGTTTGTGGTAATATTGTCATTTTCTGTCGAAGTCTTATCATTGGTTGATGGACTAAGCGAGACAAAATATATAATAGCAAGTAATAAGGCTAGTCCAACTGCTAAATAAATTTCTATGTGCTTAACTTTTTTAATGCGTTCATATAGAGATTTAAATTTTTGTTTAAAATCATCTATCATATAGAATTGCCTCCTCGTCAATAGTAACATAACTACATATTATTGCAGTGATGTCTTGCTTAATCTTTGTTATATTGTTATGCTCTGCATTTTCACTTATTACTAAATTTGTTAAATCGACAAGAATAGACTTAAATTGCATTGCATTGTCAAAGATATCGCAACTTATATAAATAGAAACATTTAGATACCCATGTTTTTGTATATCTTCTTCTATTTCATATTTTATCGAGTTTATTTTATCTAAATTTAGTTGGTATATATAATCTTCATCCACTTGTATTTCTTCGTAATCAAAAATATTAGAAAAATCAAGTTCTTTTCCCAATAAACTAGGTATTGGCATGATAATCACGAATATTATGATGAAAGAAAAAGTACCTTTAATGTATTTATTCATTTGCCCTTCTGGTAAAACAAGCTCGACTATTACTGAAAGACATATTACACCAGCTATTGATATAATCCATGTAGATAAATCATTTAGCATAAACCCTCCTTAAACTATATTTGCAGAGCACATTATTAGTCCTAGCATTATAAAATATATAAATGCTATTCCAATAATAAGAGCAATTAATAAAACCATACTTTTGGATAATGAGGATATGAAGTTTGCTATTTGTTTGTTTCCTAATGGCTCTATAATACCTGCTATTAGTTTTAAGGCTAACATAAAAAGAATGAGTTCAATAAGTGGAGATAAAATTGTAGCTAATAGTAAAAATAATCCTGTTGCTCCCACTGCGTTTTTAATCAAATTTGATGATAATAATATTAGTCCCATTCCATCACTTATATAAGAACCAAGTATTGGTATATATGATTTGATAGCATATTTTGCCGTCCTTATAGATATGCCGTCAATCGAACCAGCAGTAATACCTTGTATAGATAAAAATGCTGTAAAAATTGTAAATATTAATCCTGTAAGCCATTTATAAGAACTATTAAAGAAAGATGTGAATTTGTCAAGTTTTACGCTATTAGAGAGATTTGAAACAACATTAAAAACAACTGAAAAAATAAATATAGGCAATAGGACATAGGTAAATAAATTGAGTATTGTCCCTGAAAGTAATGCCATAGCCGGTTGATAAACTGATGTAGAAACTGTCCCGCCAATAGCTGTTAAAAGAGTTAAAAGTAATGGGAAAATTGCGTCCATTTGCGATTTCATTGATTGGATTGTATTTGTTGTTAAACTCACCATTTTGACTGTTATTGATAAGACAAGAACGACAATAATTCCATATGTTACGAAGTGGATTATATTAGACATTGATTTTCCATTGTTGTATGGTTTTAATCCTTGTAACATACTTCCTATTAAAGATACTGCTATTATTATGGATATAATTGGAAGAAGTGCTAATAAATTTTCAAAAAAAATAGATAAAATAGCCGACCATAAACTTGTTCCATCTTCAAAATTGCCCTTAATTAAAGCTTCAACCTTATCATAAAAACTGCTTCCACCAAAAATTGAAAGTTCTCCATCTGTCAGTGCTTGCAATATTTCTTCAAGTGAAGAAAAGTCGAGATTAGATAGTTGACTATCAACCTCATCTTCAATTGCTTGCTCTATATCTTCATTTTCTTCACTTTCAATATCCTCTGTAATTTCAGCATTTACTATATTTGTATTTCTGCCTATTGTTGGACAGAATATTAAAAATAATATAATTAAGACAATAAAAATTACTTTAAATGATTTATTATTTCTCACAAATTTCATGATGGCAACAACTCCATAATAATCTGTAATATATCAGTTATAATTGGAAGTGCCATAACTAATATTATTATTTTCCCTCCCAATAAAACTTTGTCGCCTAAACTTGAGTTGCCTGTATCACTGCATATACCTGCTGTAAATTCTACTAAATATCCTATACCAATTATTTTTAATAGCAATGTATAAAGGCTTGAATTTAAACCCGTTATACCAATTATTTCTCTAAAAGTTTCAAAAACTGATGATAAATAATTGATAACCATAAAAATAATTATCATTCCGCCAACGATTGCTATAATTACTGCAAAATCTGAACGAATAGGTTTAATTATCATTGTTGCTAAACAAGTAATTAAGCCTACTGCTATAATTTTAAAAATAACTTCCATTTAGCTCCTAAAAATTAAATATTGTTCGTAATGTCGTAAATAAATCCCCAATTAAATTAAGAACCATTATTAAAACTATGATAAGTCCTGCAAGTGTTGCAAAAGTCGCAATTTCGTCTTTGCCCATTTGTTTTAATATTTGACCTATTACAGCAGTCAAAAGACCTATTGCTGCTATTTTAAAAATAATTTCTATTCCCATATTACACCTATATAAATATAACTACTAATAATAGTCCAGCAATAATGCCAAGTTTTAAAAATAATTTACCATACTTCTTATTTTCACTATTAACTTGATTTGATATTCCGTCAAATCTTGCTTGAAAATTTTTTATTTCTTTAGATTGGCTATCTACATCGCTTCTCCCTAATGATTTAAAAAATGTAAAAATTAAATCTTTTTCATCATCTTTTAAAAAATTAATACCTTTAAAAAGATTATCTTTTTCTAAAGTTGTTTCTCCATTAATATAAGATATAAAATTTTTATCAATTCCTTTTAAATTAATTTTATTTTTTTCGTCTAAATTTAAAAATATATTTTTTAATCTTTCACGAGAAAAATTAATTTCAATATCAAACTTTTGACAAAGATATAATAATGATTCGAAAAAATTTGCTCTTATTTTATATTTTTTTGAAAATATATAACCAATGAAAGAAGTCATACAAACTAATAAAACTAAAAATATATATTTCATAATTTTATATCCTCACTCTTGAAAAATTTTCATTATAAATTCCTTCTAATGTACCGGGACCATTTCTTGCTGATAATAGAACATAACGCTCAAATAATTTATTTTTTATAATTTTCTCAAAGTTAGGCTTTTTTAATAAACTTTCTATGCTTTCACAATGAATAGAAGCAAATACTGTAACTCCGCAATTAATAGCATAATTAACAGCATCTATATCCTCTTCTTGCCCTAGTTCATCAGTAACAATAATATTGGGACTTAATGAGCGAATACCATTTTCAAAACCTATTGTCTTTTTAGCAAATGATATTTTATCAGTGAAATTCCCAAGACAACCTTTTCTCCCTATATCAAGTTCTCCTCTTTCATCTAAAACTAAAACATTATAAGCATAGTTTCTTTCAGATAATTGACATATAAAATCGCGTAAAAAAGTAGTCTTACCAGCACCAGGTGGCGACAAAATTAATGTGTTATAAACATTGTTTTCATTTACAAGATAATCAAAAGCAGATAATGAACAATTTTTTATTTCGTGAGGTATTCTAATGTTAATACTAGAAAAATTAGTCATTGTTTTTATTTTCCCATTTTCTTCTATTAAATCCCCACCTATTCCTATTCTAATACCGCCTTTTGTAACTAAAAACCCTTTTTTTATTTGTTCGTTAACTGAATAAATTGAACATTCACTTGCTCTAAATATTATATCTTCAATCATTATCTTGCTAGCAATAATTGCATCTTTTAAATTTGAGGTTGTCCCATAATTACTTAAAAATGTTCTTTGACAACCAATAAGTAAAACAATAGGTTTATCTTCTCTAATCCTTATTTCATTTATAGAATTAAAATTTACTTTGTTTTCAAGGACATTGTATATTTCATCAGGCAATATTTTTTCTAACATATATTTCTCCCTGTTGTAATGTATGGTAGAAAAAATTATTCAATACAATATTGACAAATATAGTCAAAAAAATATACTTTTGTACATTTAATAATAAGAAAATAATAAGTATTAAAAAAATGGTTTTATTTTAATAAGTTAAAATTAATCCTTTTCATTTTATAATGTTTATAATAAAAATTTACGGATAAAACCAATGTTTTTTATTTATCAAAAAAGAGCAAAGTATAAACCTTTTGCTCTTTATCTATTTAAATTATTATGAAAAATTTTTATTTAACTCTTTCCATATAGCTTCCATCACGAGTATCAATTCTTATTTTATCTCCTATATTAATAAACAAAGGAACATTAAGAACATAACCAGTTTCAACTTTTGCTGGTTTTGTTGTAGATTTAGATGTATCTCCCTGTAATCCCGGTTCACAATCTATAACTTCAAGTTCTACAAAATTTGGAGCATATACTGCAAATGGATTTCCTTTATAAAAATACATTGTACAATTTTCGTTTTCTTTAACAAAATTAAGTGCATCTTCAACACTATCCCTATTTAAAGGTATTTGGTCATAAGTTTCTGTATCCATAAAATAGTATATTTCACCATCATTATAAAGATAAGTCATTTCCTTTTTCTCAATAACTGCAATCTGAAATTTATCTGATGGATTGAAAGTAGTTTCTTTTACTTGTCCTGTCATAACATTTTTTAATTTTGCTCTTACAAATGGTGAACCCTTACCCGGTTTAACATGTAAAAATTCTACTACCGAATAAACTGCTCCATCCCATTCAAAAGTTGTTCCTTTTCTAAAATCTCCAGCAAATACCATATAATTCTCCTTTAAAGTAATATTCTATATAATATCACAATTTTATCTTTTTGTCTAGTATTTTATGATAAATTTTTTTCATAATTAAAGCATCATGAGGCATTTGGTCCATAGATTCACATATAACTCTAGGTGATAAATTATAATCTATCAAAACTTCAGCCAAAGAATCAAATTCTGGACCATACATTTGGTCATCATAATTTAGATGTTTAATTTCCCCTTTTAAACCATATTGTATTTTAGAAAAATGAATATGACAATTATTAGTTTTATCAAATCCTAAATTTTCTATGCTATAATCTAAAATTCTCTTAAAACTATCTTTATTTTTTAAAGCGCCTTGTTCTATTGAGTTAATATGCCCAAAATCAAAAGTCGGAACTAAATGAGAATTTACTTTGCATAAATCTATTACTTCATTATAAGTCCCTATTTGCATTGATTTTCCCATTGTTTCTGGACAAAGAAACAAGCCATCAAGAAGTCCTTCACTATCTAATTTATTAAATGTTTCTTCAAATCTTTTCTTTGTTAAATCAAGAGCATCTTTTCTGTTTAATTTGCCGCAAGAAGCTGGATGAAAAACCAACTTATCTGCTTGAAAAGCTCTTAAAAATTTTATTCCTGTATAAATATAGCCTTGAGTTTTCATATACATTTCTTCGCTAGGATTAGCAAAATTTATGTAAAAAGGGGCATGCAATGAAACTTTTATGTCATTAATTTTAAATAATTCTCCAGCTTTAACAGCAAGTTCGCTAGACATTTGATAACCATGTCCAAAAGAATATTCATAAGCATCTAGACCATATTCTTTAAGCCATTGAGGGACTTCCAAAATAGACTTATGTCCTTCATCATAGAATTCTTTACCACAACCTGACGGACCAAATAAAACCATAATAATCTTCTCCTTTAATTATAATTGAACTTAAGTAATTTATAAACTCTAGTATTTGGTTAGTTTTAATTTTATTTGAAAAATTTAAAATTAAATTTGTAAGTTAATAAACTTAATTTGATTAACAATTTTATCTCAAATCTTTTCATATATTTTGTTAATTAGAGAACTTAAAAAGAGATAATTTCCCTCATATTTATTAACTCTAATCCTATTTAAGATACTATACCTTAAATTAAAAATATTTTATTTAATACATTATTTACATTTAAAATAAACGCAATTTTAACTTAAGATGATTTTGTCTTATTTCACCTATTCCTAAAAATGTGTTATTTTGATAAACCTTATAAAGACCATCATTAAGATTTATTTCAATATTCATTCCATTTAATAATTTTAATGACTGATTTTCTGATAACTGAATTTTTGTGTAATCAAATACACTATCAAGACTTATTATTTTAAAATGGTTGTTTTTTATATCTTCAATTTTATAAGCATCTTTTAAATTGAAATCACCGCATTTTGTACGATTTATGCTTAACATAACACCATATGTAGATAATTTATTCCCCATATCTCTACAAACAGACCTTATATATGTTCCGCTTGAGCAATGTATTTCAAATTCGAATGTATTGATATCAATTTGTTTTAAAAGTTTAATTTCATAAATTTCAATAATTTTTGGTTTTAAATTAATTTTTAAATTTCCCTCTCTTGCAAGCTGGTAAGCTTTCTTCCCGTTTATCTTCTTTGCTGAATAAATGGGAGGAATTTGCTTTTGTCTACCAATAAATTGTGGCAAAATTTGTTCTATGTCTTTTTGATTAACTATTACTTCATTTTTTTGTGTTATTTCACCTTCTAAATCAAGAGTGGTTGTTGTATAGCCAAATTTAAAAATCGTGTTATAAGTTTTATCTTTATTTAAAAAATAATCAAATAATTTAGTACCTTTTCCAAGAGTTACAGGTAATAGTCCTTCCCCTAAAACATCTAAAGTGCCTAAATGCCCAGCTTTATCTGCATTTAACAAATGTTTCACTTTGTTTACTACTGAATTTGATGACACTCCTCTTTCTTTATTAATTAAGACTATACCATTTATATTCATTTAATCTTTTCCTCGTTTTATAATTTCTAAAATTTTGTCTTTAATATCCTCTATTTTATTACCTTGAACTTTGGCTCCTGCAGCACAAACATGCCCTCCACCACCTAAAATTGAGGCTATATTTCTTACATCATACCCACTTTTTGACCTAAATGATATTTCATAAAAATTTGGGGAAGATTCTATTATACTGAAAGAAATATTTGTTCCTTGTAAAGATATGAGTTCTGTACTAAAAAAATCGCAGTCGCTTTTATTTGCGTTAAGTTTATTTAAAGTATCAAATGAAACTAAACAATATGTTATATCATCTTCCTTAACATAATTATTCCATAAATATTTTTTTAATTCTATTTCTTTAATCGTTCTCTTTCTATATAAAACTTCATTTATTTTAATTAAATTTGCTTGTTCTTTTGCTAATTTATAAGCGATATATAATGATTTTGTATTCGTATTAGAATTAATAAAAGAATTTGTATCAGCCGTTAATCCCATATATAATAACGAGGAAATTTGAGGAGTTAATTTCACATGAAGATTTTTTATTAATTCATATGATATCTCACTACACGAACTGCGACTTGAATCAATATAATTATACTTTCCTATCAATTTATCATTCAAATGATGGTCTAAAACAATATTGTTTTTAGCATTTATAAAAATATCACCATAAACACCCAACCTATGTTTTGAGGGGGTATCTGTACATATAAACAAGTCAAATTGATTAAAATTACATTCTCTTTTTATTATATTTTCATCTATTAATTCTTTTTGTGCTTCAGTTAATTGATCATTTATGAAAATATTAACATTTTTGCCTTTTTGTTTTAAAGCATAATATAAGGAAATAGAAGAGCCTAGTGCATCAAAATCTGGACTTATATGTGTAAATAATGCAATACTTTTTGCTTTTTTTATAGCCCTTATTATCGCTTTCATATTATTCAGCATTATTATCATCTCCATCTTCTTTAGGAATATTTAATTTACTTAAAATCTCATTAACTCTAATAGTTGCTCTTGTCCCTTTATCAAGTACAAAAATTAATTTAGGCACTGAAGGCATATTTACGAGTTTGGCAAGTTCATGTTTAATAAAACCTTGAGCATTTTGTAAAATTTTAATATTTTTTTCAAGTTCACTTTCGTTATCACTGTCAAGGGAAACTTTAATTTTGCAATATTTAAAATCTGGTGTAACATTAACTTCGCTAATATAAAGCATAGGATTTAAATTAGGATTGTTTAATTTGTTTTGTAAAATCAATCCCATTGCTTTTTGTATTTGACTATTTGCTCTTTCAATTCTTATAGACATTTTACACTCCTTATAAAAAATTTAAGAGGGATTATTAATCTCCCTCTTATTATAAACAATTTAATGTCATTTTGCAAAATAAATCTTAAAAATAAACTATCTTTTTACAATTTCTTTTGCATAAAATTCAATTATATCTCCTTCTTTAAAGTCAAAATTATCTCTTAATTTTATACCACATTCATATCCTTTGTTGACTTCTGCTTTTTCATCTTTAACTATCTTTAAAGATTCAACTGTTGTCTTCCCTATTTCTTCATTACCTCTTTTAACAACCGCAATACAATTTCTAGTAGCTTTTCCATCTCTTATATAACTTCCTGCTACTTTACCGGCTGTAGATAGTTTAAATACCATACGAATTTCAGCACTACCAATATATACCTCTTGATATTTAACACTTAACATACCATTTATTGCAGATGTAATGTCATCGACAACTTCATAAATTATCTTATATTCTTTTATCTCAATTTTTTCTTTTTCTGATAGTACTTTTGCTTTAGATACTGGTTTTTGGTTAAAACAAATAATTATTGAACCAGTAGTTTGTGCTAAAATTACATCACTTTCTGTTACAGCTCCAGCACCACTATGAATAATATTAACTTTTGCCTCTTCATTTCTTATTGCCAAAAGTGCAGCTTTTAAAGCTTCAACAGACCCCATTGTATCAGCTTTAATAATTATATTTAGATTTTTTAAATTGCCTTCTTGCACTCTATTCATAAATGTATCCAATGTTACACCAGACGAATGTAATGATCTTTCTTTTTTAATTTTATCTATTCTTTCTTGTATTACTTGTTTTGATAGTGATTCCTCAACAGCATAAACTTGATCACCTGAAGATGGAACCTCATTAAATCCTAAAATTTCAACAGGAGTAGAAGGCCCTGCGTCTTTGATTGATTTACCTTTATCATTAAACATAGCTCTCACTTTACCATATGTTATACCTGACATTATAGAGTCGCCTACATGTAAAGTTCCATTTTGTACAATAATTGAAGCAACCGGTCCTCTATTCTTATCAAGTTCAGCTTCAATTACAACTCCTGTAGCCATTTTGTTGGGATTTGCTTTAAGTTCTTGCATCTCACTTACTAAAAGAATAGTCTGTTTTAATTCATCAAGCCCCATTCCTGTTTTAGCAGATATTGGAACGCATATTGCATCACCACCCCATTCTTCAGGAAGTACTCCATTTTCAGCTAATTGCTGTTTTATTCTTTCAGGATTAGCTTCTGGCTTATCCATTTTATTTATTGCAACAATAATTGGAACATTTGCTGCTTTGATATGATTTATTGCTTCTATAGTTTGAGGCATAACACCATCATCAGCTGCTACAACCAAAATAGCAATATCTGTAGCTTTCGCACCTCTTGCTCTCATTTGTGTAAATGCCGCATGTCCCGGAGTATCAATAAATGTTATTTTTTCTCCATTAAATGATATTTGATAAGCACCTATACTTTGTGTTATTCCTCCCGCTTCTCCAGCAACTACATTTGTTTTGCGGAAAGCATCTAATAAAGATGTCTTACCATGGTCAACATGTCCCATTACTGCAACTATTGGAGGTCGTTTTATTAAATTTGTTTCATCGTCATGACTAGATGCTGATTCTATAAGTTTTTCTTCATAAGATTTATCAATTTTAAGTTCTAAAGTTATACCAAAATCACTAGCAATAAGTTCGGCAGTTTCATAGTCTATATTTGAGTTAATTGTAGCCATTATCCCTAAAAGCATCAACTTCTTTACTATTTCCGTTACTGGTTTTCCTATCTTTTCGCTAAAATCTTTTACTGTAATTTCTTTTGCAGTTAATACTGCGTGTTTAATAGCTACTTGATTTAATTTAGATTGAACTTCTTTTTTCTTTTTTACAGTTTTTCTTGAACCAAAAGATACCTCTTCTATACCATTTTCATCTTCAATAAATATATTATTTTTCCTTTGGTCATCTCTTCTTTTTGTTTGATTATTTTTCCTCTCTTCATTATTTGCTCTTTTTTGAGCGTATTTTGCTTTACTAGCATAGTTGCGTTCAGATTTAATATCTATTTCAGGAACATCGCTGGCAATAAAAGAGCGATAATTATTGGCTTTGGAAGAAACAAAATTGTTGTTACCAAATTTTTTAGATTGATTGTTTCTATTATTAAAAGGTTTATTATCTTTTTTCTCTCTATCATTTTTATTATATGGTTTATTATTATAGTTGCCTTTTGTAAATTTTTGTTGATTATTTTGTCTTAAACTTTGATTATTTTTATTTTCAAATTTTTTATATACATTTTTTTCATTTTTATTTTCAACAATAGAGATAGGCTCAACTTTAACTTGTTCAACCTTTTCAACTTTTTCGTCTTCATGAATTTGTGAAATACTTTCTTGTTTTTTTATTGTTAATTCATTTTCAATTTGTTTTTTTCTATTAACAATTTGATTTCCTAAATTTTCTACTAATGATTTTGAATTCCTAATTTCTTTTAAAATTTTAGAAATTTCGCCTTCCTTTTGTAATTCATGAATTTTTCTTAAATTTTGTAAACCTTGATTTGCCAATATTGACTCCTTTTAAATTTTTATTAAATTATAAATTATTTCACTTAAATTTTTATTTTTTATTCCAATAATTTTACAATTATTTATATTTATTAATTTATCCAAATTTTCAATACCTATTATTTTGATATTTTTATTTTTAAAATTTTCGATAATTTTAATAGTATTTTTCCCCGCAACTAAATCATATATTATTAAATATAACTTTTTTGTATAATTAGCTAAAGTTTCCCCTCCTATAATAACATATCCTGCTTTTTTTGCTATATTTAAGTATCCTTTTAGTTTAATTTCGTCCAAGGATAACCTCCTTTAGCTCGTTATATATTTTTTCATCAACATTTGTTTTAAATGTTTTGTTTAAGAGTTTTTGTTTTTGTAATTTATTTAAACAATCTTCATTTTTGCAAATATATGCACCTCTACCATTTTTTTTACCTGTTTCATCAATAAAAATATTACTATCTTTGTCTTTAACAATTCTAACAAGTTCTTTCTTATCTTTCATGTTTCGACATGATATACACATTCTTAATCTTTCCATTACTCACCTGTTTTGTCATCATTAACTTCATCAAGTGGAGTTATTTCTTCCAATTCTTCAAGGTCATTCAAACCATCAAATGCCTCATCATCATTGAGTTCTGTAAGTTCATATTCAGGTTCTTTAATTTCAGTTGATTTTACTGAACTTTCTGGCTTAACTTCAATCTTCCACCCTGTCAGCCTTGCTGCTAACCTTACATTTTGACCATTTTTACCTATAGCAAGTGAAAGTTTATCATCAGGAACTATAACTCTTGAAGAATGTAAACTTTCATTAGTTTCTACACTGATTACTTTTGCAGGACTTAAAGACTTTGCAATATATTCAAGTGGATCTTCGCTATATTCTATTAAATCAATTTTTTCTCCATTAAGTTCTGATGTTATGGTATCAATTCTTTGTCCATGGAAACCCACACAAGTTCCTATTGGGTCAATATTTGGTTTTTCAGTATAAACTGCAACTTTAGTTCTATTACCAGGATCTCTTGCAATGTTTTTTATTATAATATCGCCTGATGAAATTTCAGGTATTTCTAATTCAAATATTTTTCTAACAAAACCTATATTACTTCTTGTAACTTGGATTTGAGTACCCTTAAATGAATCTTTTATCTTTTTAACATATACCTTTATTCTATCGCCAACATTATATTTCTCACCTGGAATTTGGTCATTCGGCAACATTACTCCTTCAGTATGAGAATTAGATATTTGAACATATACTGTTCCTGTAGCACTATCTACTCTTTTTACAATAGTAGTTAAAAGCTCATCTTCTTTTTCTGACAATTCAGATAATGCCATTTGTCTTTCAAGTTCTTTTAATTTTTGCATAACAACTTGTTTTGCTGTTTGTGCCGCTATTCTTCCAAAATCTTTTGTAGATTCTTCAGTCTGAACAATATCTCCTACTTTATATGATTTTTTTATTAATCTAGCTTCTGCTAAAGAAATTTCTTTATCTTCGTCTTGCACTTCATCTACAACAGTTTTGTATGAATAAATTTTTATTGTTGCTTTTTCTGGATTTAATTTTACCATTGCTAATTTTGCTTGCCCATACATTTTTTTATAAGCTGATGTTAATGCTGTTTCTAAAGTTGAAATAAATGTTTCTTTGTCTATTTTCTTTTCTGCTTCTAAATCTTCTAATGCCTGAAAAAAATCTTTATTAATCATTTTTATATCTCCTTAAAATTTTATTGTTTGCACAATATGTGCTATTTTGTCTCTTTCAATTTTTAATTCTTTTTCATTTGTTTTAATTGTAATTTCTTTTTCATTATATGCAATTAATTTACCTTCAAATTTCTTTTTCCCATCAATTTTTGAAAACAATGTTATTGAAATTTCTTTATTGATATTTCGATTTAAATCTTTGTCATTTTTTAAAGGTCTATCTAGTCCCGGAGAACTTACATTTAAAATATATGGACTATCATCAGTAGGATTTAATTCATCTAAATAATTGTCAATTTCCTTTGAAACTTTTTCACAATCTTCAATTTGAATTCCTCCTTCTTTATCTATATAGAATGTTAAATTCATTCCATCAGATTTTTTTGTATATTCTACTTCTACTACATCATAACCCATTTGTTCAATTATAGGCACAACTTTTTCTTCACAAATTGCTTTTACTTTACTTGCCAAATTTAATTCCTCCATTTTACGAAGCAGGGAGCGTGCAAAATGCTCGCTCCCCACTTTCAAGTCATTAATATTATAACAAACTATTTTATATAAATCAAGTATATTTTTAATTTTTCTGTAAAAATAATTATTTATACTTAATTTTTCATTTGATATTTTTATTAATTACTTTCCGATTTTGTTTTCTTTTTATTTAATTCCATTAAAACTTGCGCTGTTGCATAAGCATCATTAAAAGCTCTGTGTGCTCCTTCTAGTTTTAACCCCAAACATTTTACTACAGTCGCTAGTTTATAGTTACTTGGATAAATATTTGCTTGCTTTGCAACAATATATGCATCAATAACTGTATTATCAAATGGCAATCCAAGTCTATTTGTTATTTTTTTTACAAATTTTAAATCAAAACCAACAATATTATATCCACTAATAACACAACCTCTAGTCCAATTATAAAAATCAATGATAACATCTTCAATTTTAGGTGCTTTTTCAACCATTTCATTTGTAATATTAGTAAGCTGTTGGACTTCAATAGGAATAGGATATTTAGGCTTTGCAAAACTTGAAAATCTTTCTGTTATTTCTCCATGGTCAATCTTAACAGCTCCTATTTCTGTAATTTCACATGTATCTGGGTCAAGTCCAGTAGTTTCAATATCAAAAACTATAATATTATTTTTTAAAATAAAATCATTATATTCAACTTTTTGGTCAAATAGAAAAGATTGAGTATTTCTTGATAAAATATCTGGAAAAACAACCTGTTTATGATTTTTTATTATATCTTCTACGCTAATTTTTTTTATTTCTTCTATATTTTCTATATAAGGACTTGCTAGTGATAATTTTTTTATATAATAATTTAATTTTCCATTAATTCCCATCTTTAAGTCCCCAACACACAAAATCATAGTATTTTCTTCTAATGCTTCCATATCCTTTTCATGAGTTTTTGAACAAAAATATACACAATCAATATTTCCTTCAATATCTTTAAGGTTAAAGTTATATAATGTTTTTTCTTCACCTGCTCGTTTGCCTTTTTTTATGGTATATTTTTTTTGAGTTTTTTTAGTAATTATACCAGCAAAGATAACGGACATTTTAGGTCTATTATTATCTTTAATAAATTCAGGCTTTGGAATTATATCCCCACCAATTATTTTTTTAATTAAATTTACTTGATATCGTCTAGCTTTTGTTTGTGTTGGCAATAAATCATCAACATTAATTTCTTCAGGCAAATTTTCTTCATTTTCTAAAATATTTATGGTGAAATTTGCTATGTATAATCTGCTTAAAAATTCTTTTAGTTTAGTACGAAGTTCTAAATCATTTATAAGCGCTAGTACGTCTTGATTTAGTGTTATATCTATATTAACATTTTCTTCTATGTGCGTTGAAGTAATATTATCCCTAGAAATATAAGGCATAAGACTTTTCATATTTAATTTAAAAAACTCTACAACATCATCAATTATTAATTTAGAGTCAAGAAAACTGCGTTTATATTTTATTTTTAACTCCCCTTTTATATCTATTATTTTTTTTAAATAATCATTTATTAAAGTTTTATCTGTATCTGATATTTCTATTATTTTGTACGGATATAAAAAAGTTATTGTGCACGCTTTTTGACTATAGTCGTACACAATATTTAAAACTTTTAAATAGTTAAATTTGTTATTAAATTTTTTATTTATTTCTTCAATAATATCTATCATATTAAATATTTTATAATAGAAAATGTAATATGTCAACTAAAATTACAAAACCAAATAGTACAAATAGACCTATAGTATGGATTAAATTTTCAGTTTCTCTTTTTATAGGCTTTTTCCTGATTGCTTCAATTGTTGTAAATAATACATGTGAGCCATCGAGTGCAGGAATTGGCAGAGCATTAAATATTGCTAGATTTGCCGAAATTAAAGGTATTAAAATTAAAATATTAGATAAATTTGTTTGAGTATAAGAAGCAATTGTTGCTATAGTTGTAACTGGTCCTCCTATAGATGATAATGGAAGTTGAAAAGTAATTAGTAACCATAGAGATTTTAATACTATCCATGCAAGTCCAAAAGCAAAAGGAACTGCTCTTTCAAGAGCCTCCCCAAATGTGTGAACATATGCTTGAACATTGATATTCCAATAATAACTATATACTAAATTTGTTTCTTCTTCCCCTTCTTTATTAGTCGTTTTACTCTCTACTTGAACTTGATAAAATCCTAATTGAACATTTACATATTCACCATTTCTCTTTACAACTGCTGGAAATGTAGAATAATTTTTAAATGCTTCTACTTCATTTTCTCCATTTTCCCTTATAGTAACTAAATAATTATTTAATTTGTCTATTTCTTCGTTTATTAAATCATTGTAATTTGAGCCATATGCGAAATCTATTTTTTCACCATTAATAGAAATAATAATATCATTTTCTTGTAATCTTTCTTCTTCTGGAATATTTTCAAGATTAGTAATAACACTTCCTTCAACCATATTTTCAATAGTAGAACTATCAATTTTCATTAAACTAGAAACTTGTGGAATATCATAACCTACTGTACAAAGTAATATAAGAGAGAAAATTACTGCAGCAGCAAAATTAAATGTTACACCAGCTAAAAAAACTAAAATCCTTTTCCATGGTTTTTGATTTGTAAAAGCATCTTTTTTCTCAACATTTGTTTCATCTTCTCCAGCAAAAGCACAATAACCTCCTAAAGGAAAAATTCTTAATGAAATTATTTCTCCCCGTTTATTTTTACGAGAAAAGATGGCTTTTCCAAAGCCAATAGAAAATTCGGTTATTTTAAAATTTAACATTCTGCCTACTACATAATGTCCAAATTCATGTATTAAAACCATAAATAAAAGTATAGCAATAGCCAAAACAATATATAATAAAATCATTTAACCTCTCAAATTTATTATATTTTATTTTTTTTAATTTATTATAAAACTAAAAATAATATACTAAATGCTAAAAATAAATAAGGTGCCATAAATATATAAGAGTCAAATCTATCTAACATTCCTCCATGTCCTGGCAAAAGATTTCCCGAATCTTTAACTTTAGCACTGCGTTTTAAATAACTTTCAAATAAATCACCAAATTGCCCTATTATAGAACCTATCAAAGAAATAATAACTAATTTCCAAACTGTTATACCAGCACTATTTAAAATTGAACTTAATGAAGGAACTGAATCAAAAATAAAGAATATTGCGATAGTTAAGATTACACACCACAACAAACCACCTATAGCCCCTGATATAGTTTTGTTAGGACTTATTTTTGGTGCTAATTTTTTCCCTCCAAACAAACTTCCCATTAAATAAGCAAATGTATCTGTAAAAATTGGTATTAAAAATGCAAATAATAAAACAAAGAAAGAAATCCAACCACCGCAGTCATTTAAGTTTGAGAAAGATGTTGATAAATCTTCAAAATGGTTAATTAATGTTAAAAATAATAATAAAAATGCAGGATAAATAAAAACAACACTTGTGTTTAATGCTTTTATAACAGAATATTTTACAACTGATTGCTTGTCCATTCCCCTTGTTTTCATTTCTAATTTAGTAGACTTATATTTTAAAATAGGTAATAAGAAAGTAATTCCAAAAAATAATACTATTACAGCTACTGCAATTACCAATGTATAAATTATTCCTATTGATGAGTCATAAGCAACACATAACAATAAAGCCAGCATTAAAACTGCAGGGAATATAGTTGCTATTAATATATTATTATATTTACCCATTTTCGTAAAAATTTTTGACGCCTCATAAGTTGCAAAACATGCAATCAATAATATTAATGCATCAAAAAAATAATTACTAACAAATAATTTTAAAATAAATGCTATTGCTAAAACTAAAATTATTCCTATTGATGTAAGTAATCTTGTTTTCAATTAACACCTCCAAATCTTCTATTCCTTTTTTCGTATATTTTAAGTGCTTTTAAAAAATATTTCTCGTTAAAATCAGGCCAATATACTTTAGGAAAATATAACTCACTATAAGCCATTTGATATAAAAGAAAGTTGGATAAACGCATTTCTCCACTTGTTCTTATTACAAAATCTGGCTCTGGCATAGTTTTTGTATCTAATTCATTTAAAATATCTTTTTCTGTTATTATTTTATAACCTTTATTTATTAAACTATTGACTGCACGCGTTATATCATCACGACCACCATAATTAATTGCAAGATTTACAATTAATTTATCAAAATCTTTGGTCTGCTTTTCTAATTGCAAAAGTTCTTTCTTTAAATCTTCTGGAAAAGGTTCTATAACACCTATATGTGTCAACTTTATTTTATTTTTAATAAAAGAATTATCATCTTTTTTTATATATTCTCTCAATAAATTGAAAATGCCTTCAATTTCTTCCTTACTTCTTTTCCAATTCTCTGTTGAAAAAGCAAAAAAAGTGCAATATTTAATACCATATTTAAGACACGCCAAAATAGTCCTTTCAATAGCATTTACTCCTTCTTTATGCCCTAAATTTCTTGGAAGCCCTCTTTTTGTTGCCCATCTGCCGTTCCCGTCCATGATAATTGCGATATGAGTTGGTACTTTTTTTATTTTTATTGTCATACTTATATAAATTCCTTTTAATTACATTATACGAAAATTAATGGAATTCATGTACCAAAAATGTAATTAAACTTCCATAATTTCTTTTTCTTTGACTTTATAATTCTCATCAATTTTATCACAGGCTTGGTCTACAAGCTTTTGTATGTCTTGTTCATATACATCACGCTCATCTTCTGATATCTCGCTATTTTTCTCTAAACCTTTTATCATATCTAAAGCATCTCTTCTAGCATTTCTAACTGCTATTTTGGTTTCTTCTGCAATTTTTTTAATAGATTTAACTAAATCCTTGCGTCTTTCTTCTGTAAGCATTGGGAAAATAAGCCTTATTATTTTACCATCTTCATTAGGCGTAACTCCTAAATCTGCCGCAGAAATTGCTTTTACCACATTTTTTACTTGAGATTGATCCCATACAGAAATTGCTAATATCCTTGCTTCAGGGACTGTAATGCTTGCCATATTTTTTATTGGAGTTGGAACTCCATAATAATCTATAAATACTTTATCAAGTATATGAGGATTTGCTCGCCCAGCTCTTATTACTAAATATTCATTTAATTGATGGTTAAGAGCTTTTTCTATTTCTTCTTGACAAGAAAATTTAATTTCTTCTACCATTTCATTCATAATACACTCCTAAAATAATTTTACTATAAATTATTAAAATTTCCAAATGATTTATCAACAAAAGATTATTTAATTAATATAATTATTTTATCTTTTTACAATCATTGACAACAATATATAAATATTTTATAATATTACTATATTAATGTTGAGAGGAAAAATGAAAAGGCGAATAATAGACACTACTGACAAAAACAATATAAAAATTTTCACAAGAGATTTAAGAGGATCAAGAGATAAATTCTGGTTCTATTTTAATGAAAACACATCAGAAAAATGGCTATTTAAAAAAACAAATATTGATGATAAAAATAAAATTAGAACATATGAAGATATTGGTGAAGTAGTTTTTTATGAAATATGCAAGAGCATAAATGTCCCATGCGCATATTATGAATTGGCAACCAATCATACAAATGAAGAAGATTTTGAAGGTGTTATTACTAAAGATTATAACCCTAATAATTATATTGAATTTTCAGGATTTTCAATACTAGATTTTTATAAAAATTTTATTTACGATAATTATAATGGTAAACAAATAAATGTTGAAAATACACTAGACAATTATCAAAAAAGTTTAATATGTTTTGCTAATTCTACAAATGGCTTGTCAATAAATATAGAAGATTTAATGCTTAATTTAAAAAAAATGTTTATTATTGATTATTTATCTGCACAGTCAGATAGAAATTGGTATAATATTTCATTTTTATATGATGAAAAAAGTGGTGAATTTTATATGGCACCATTATTTGATAATGGAAATATTTTTTGCTGGAATCATAAAGAAAGTATCATAAAGCATCAACTTCAAGTACTTAAAAATAAATTTAAAATAAGTTATTTAAATGAGTTGTTACAATCAAAAACTATTGCACTTGGGATTAAAACACCTACTTCTATAATAGACCCTAATAATCCTAAAAAAAGTTTGAAATTAAAACAAAGTGATATATCTATGGATACTGTAGAAAAAGAATTAATTGAAATGATAGTAAATTCAAAACAACTTCAAGATTTTGTTTTTTCTAATTTTACTGAAGATAATATAATATTAAAAAATGCTTTCGACGAAGCTGATAAAAAATATCAAGGATTACCTAATTTTTTATATGAACAAGCAAATTTAATTTTTAAATTAAGATGTAAATTTTTAACAGAAAAGGCAAGTGAAAAACTTAATGAAAATAATATGCAAGAGGAGGAAGAAAATGAAACTTACTTATAATTATAGAAATTTGGAACTTGGAGTACTTGAATTTATAGATAACAATTTTGTATACAACTCAAACTTAAATAATGAAAAAAAAATAAAAGAAAAAACACTGGGATTACTAGATTATCATTTATATAATTCAATTAATAAAAAATCTAAAGAAATATTTTTAGATTTTAAAATGTGGATAGATAATTCAAGAAATGATTTAACAAAAGTTTGCAATTTTACAAAAAAAGATAGTGATTGGGATAAACTTATTAAAATTGCTAAAACAAACTTTTGTATGGGTGATTTTACATTAAAAATTATAAATGAATAAAAATATAGTTAAATACAATTAACATCATAAGAAGAATAAATTTATATCTATTACATCTTGTTATTATATACTAAAAATTTGGCTTTTTATTGAAAATATAACTTATTTATTACATATGAAAATAATATATATATATGAAATGAGTTATTTTTTGAGTTCTTTCACATAATATCTTACAAATAATTTAAATGATATTTTATAAAAAAAGATGTGAAATTCACATCTTTTTTTATCATAATTTATTTCCCGTTCATTTGTTTTTCAACTTCTTCTGCAAGATTATCATGACGCTTTTCTAATCCTTCGCCCATTTCAAATCTAGCAAATCTTCTAATAGAAATTTTTTCTCCAATTTGAAGAGTTTTTTCATTGATATATTGTTGAATTGTCATACTAGGATCTTTAACAAATGTTTGTTCCAACAAACATACATCTTGATAAAATTTCTTTACTCTTCCTTCAACCATTTTATCGATAATTTGAGCAGGTTTTCCTTCATTGAGCGCTTGATTTCTTAATATTTCTTTTTCTTTTTCAAGTTCTTCTGCTGGAACTTCCTCTTTTGAAACATATTTAGGTGCTGATGCAGCAATTTGAAGAGCAACATCATGACCAATTTCTTGAAATGCATCTGTTTTAGCAACAAAATCTGTTTCACAATTAATTTCTACAAGAACACCAATCTTTCCTCCCATGTGAATATAAGAAGAAACTATACCTTCAGATGCTATTCTTGATTGTTTTTTTGCTGCTGCTGCAATACCTTTTTCTCTAAGCCATACCATAGCTTTTTCAAAATCTCCATCACATTCAACTAATGCTTTTTTGCAGTCCATCATGCCTGCATTGGTTTTCGCTCTTAAGTCTGCAACATCTTTAGCTGTAAAATTCATAATTACTCTCCTTTATCTTCTTTTTTTTCGTCTGAAGAAATACTTGCTTTTTCAACTTGTTTTTCTTCTTTATTTTCTTTTTTAGATTCAGGTTTTTTCTTTGATGACTTTTTCTTGTTTTGTTTCTTTGTATGATTTTCTTCTCCAGCTTCTGCTATTTCAAGATTTGGTTTTGTTTCTGCTAAAACTTTTTCTATATCAATATCCTCATCTTGAGAGTCATCCTTTTTCAAAGATACCCCTTCTTTTGCTTCAATAACAGCATCGGCTATTGCGGCTGCTATAAGTTTTACCGAACGAATTGCATCATCATTTCCAGGTATCACATAATCTATATAATCAGGATTTCCATTTGTATCTACAAGTCCAACCATAGGAATATTAAGAAGTTTACATTCATTTACGCAAATATGTTCAATATTAGGATCTACTAAAAATACTACTCCTGGAAGATCTCTCATTTCTTTAATTCCACCAAGATTTTTTTCTAACTTATCTCTTTCTGCTTTTAAAAGAGTAACTTCCTTTTTTGGTAAAAGGTCAAATTCCCCAACCTTTTCCATTTGATTAAGTTTATTTAATCTTTCAATCCTTGACTTTATAGTTTTAAAGTTTGTTAAACAACCACCTAGCCATCTTGTATTGATATAATACATGCCACATCTTTCGGCTTCCTCTTTAATAGCGTCTTGTGCTTGTTTTTTTGTACCTACAAATAGTACATTTTTCCCAGAAGCAACAACATCTCTTACAAATAAATAAGCTTTATCAACTTGTTGAGAAGTTTGTTCTAAATTGATGATATGAATATCATTTCTAGCAGTAAAAATGTATTTTTTCATCTTTGGATTCCATTTTCTTGTTTGGTGTCCAAAATGAACCCCTGCTTATAAAAGTTGTTTCATTGAAATTACTGACATTTTAATCCTCCTTTTGTTTTTGTCCTTCCTTATAGTTTTCTAGCTCCTATTTGCGACCTCAGAAAAAATTCTTTTAAGTTACACTATGGTATAGTTTTAAAGTGCAACAAGTTTTAGGCAACCGCAATAGAATATTCTATAAGTGCTTATTTGTCCAATGACTTAAAAAGTATATCATATATTAAAAACTATGTCAATAAAATAATGATAAAAATAATAACAAAAAATAAAAATCCTAACAATTTATTTAGGATTTTTATTTTTAGGTGCTGTTTTCTTTGTTTTATTACAAGTAGCCCATAAAGTAGGTGTTATAAACTGTGAAGTGTAAAAAGTTGCTATAACACTTAATAAAATTCCTAGTGCAACTTCCCTCACACCTTCGACTGCAAGTAAAGAGAATATTAAAGAAAATATTAATAAAATAATATATATCACCACCCTATTTAAAGTTATTTCTTTGTTTGTTGTATCAGCAATTACACTATTTTTAATATTTATAAATTTACCTGATTTTACATTATCTTTAATTTTTAAATAATAATAGAATAAGTTAAATATAGTTAATATTAATGTTGCGAATAAAACAACCCCAAATGAAAGATTAATCATCAATCTACAAATAAGTGTTAAAGCAATAACTAAAAAGATGTCTAATGCTATTTGTAACAATCCTACAATAAATATTGATGGATTATATCTAAAAGCCATGTAACCTGCTATTATAATATATGAAAATATTATTCCTGCTATAATACCAATAATCCAACCAAACGAACTTGATGCAGGTATAAAATCTACAGAAGAAACCGCATCATCAAAGTTGTTATATCCGAAAGCAGAAATAATGCTATTCCTTATATCATTATTTTGGTCTTCTATTAAATTTTCATCACTTACTGTATTTTGATACAATACTTCAATTGCTTGACCACTATATATATGATAATTTGTTATGTTAATAGTTGTAGTTTTATATTCCCTTATTGTTAAACCATTTTCTTCAAGAACAATCTTGATCTTGTTGTAAATTTCATTATAATCTGAAGTATTATCTAAATTATAACTAACTAAATCTTCGCCAAAAGTATTTTCATTATTGACATAAACTTTAAATGTACTTGCACCTGTAAAATCAGTACCAAGATTAAAACCTATTGTACATAATAAAATTATTCCAACTAATAATATTAATGCAGGGGCAATTAAAAGATATAGAAAATTTTTTGTAGCACTAAAATTAGAGTTCATAATCTTATTTTTAAAAGAATTTGTATTTATTTTCATCTTAGCCATTGTTGTTACCTCCCTCAACAGTATTGGTAACTTTGGTAGACTCTACTACCTCATCTCCTTTTATCTCTTTTACATTTTTATCTCTATATAAATTAAGTTTTTTTGCTTTTGTACTATTCAAAGGTAGATATATTTTCAAAAGATATCGTGAAATTACTAAAGAAGTAAATATTGATATAATTGCACCTAACATTAAAGATATTGCAAAACCTTTTAACACTGTTGGAGCAAAAATCCAAAGCATTGCACTAGCAAATATAACAATAAAATGACTATCCAATATAGGCCAAAGAGCTTTTTTTATTCCGCTTTTAAATGATATATGAATCTTCTTTCCAATAGCATATTCTGCTTTAATCTTTTCAAATATAAAGATGTTTGCAATTATTGCAAGTATAAATGCAAAAATGCAACCAAACACTGAAGCAAGATTTAAAACAATAAATGGAATTGCCTGCATAAAAAATACAAATAATATTAAATAGAATGTAAGTGATAAACAGCCAATAAGTCCCATATGTCTATAACGAATAGATAATAAAATAAAACTTAATAAAATAAATATAATACATGATATCCCTATAAACAATAATGAATTTTGACCTAAAATAGGGCTAATATAACTTGTTTCAAGCAAATTTAAGTTTAATCCCAATGAACCGCTTATAATTGAATATGCAAGCTTTAATGTGCTTGTAGAAGATGAAGAACTATAATCTGAATGTGAACTTGTGAATGTAATTGAATCTCCAATGTCGCTTATTGTAATAGTAGACAGTAAATTATCACTTGTAGTTTCGTTGATATAAATATATGCACTACTCTTATTAGATTCGTTAGCATCATCTTTTAAATCTTTTAATTTATTTTTCCCTTGACTTGTCAATTCCATTACTATTGTATAACTACTATTATCATAGTCATAACCAATGTATGCAGTTTGCACATCAATACTTTCTAAATAGACATTAGGATTTGTTAATGTGTCAGAAACTTCATCTATAGTAATTAAAATTTGTATAGAATCTTCTAAATAACCGAAGTTATAGTCGGTATCTTGAGTGTCAGCAACTTCAATTCTAATTTTATTATCACCTTGTCTTATAACATTTGTTTGATAATAATCTGCATTATGATCTAATCCTTCTTCGATTTTATTAATTGCAAGATCAATAGTTTCATCTAAATTATATTGATTATTATTTAATTCCACTTCATAAATAGCGGACACACCACCGCCTAAATCAATACCTTTTTGTATCGCTCCTACAAAGCCATTGTATTTGTCAGTGCTATAAGGAACGCTAAAAGGACATACACTTAAAAGTATGCCCAAAACTGCGATAATAATTAATAAAACGAAATTTATAATTGAGTATTTCTTTAACATCTATAATCCTTTTAACCATTAAATATGAAATTTGATATTAAACTTACTTTCATAATTATAAAGAATTAAAAGGACTATGTCAATTAAATTTAAGTGTTAGTTTGTACTTTTTTTAATATTTACACTTATTATTCCACAAATCGCACCAATAACTGCTCCAAATACACAATCTGTTAATAATGTTATATCAAAATTAAACCTTCCACTTAATATTGAAAATACTAAAAAAGCCAGAATTGTGTATACAAAACCAATTAAAAGTCCACTTACAAGCCCTAATTCTTTACATTTCTTAAGTCCTATAAAAACTCCTAAAAATATGCTTACACCCTTTATAACTTGATTTATTGGACTGATAATACTATCAGATATATTAGTAAATTTCAATAAAAAAGCAAATACTAATACTAAAACTAATGATATACACAATGCAATCAATGTTCCTTTTGCTATTAATCCAATTAAAGGATTTTTATTCTTGGCGTTTTGTATATTGACTTTTGTCTTCAATTTCATATTTGACTCCTTTTTTTATTTTTATACATTAACTTAATAAAAAGATATGATTAAAATTTAAAAAAAATAACTTACTATTTCAATTTGTAAGTTATTTATAAAAAAATTTAAAAGCAATCATCAAATTCCAATATTATTTTATATTTTATCTATTATATTTTTTCTTCTATTTTATCAATTTCTTCTTCAAATTTAGCAAAATCCTTTTTAATCTGTTTAATATTTTTTATTTGCTTCTCGGTATTCTTTAAAAAATCTGCTCTATTGTACAAATATGTTATAAAACCAAGTCCATAAAATCTTGAATAAAGAAATTTATAATTTACTAACTTGTATTTTAAATTATTTTTTATTATAGATTTTGTAGCCAAATTTTTCCTGTCTTTTATTAAGGTCAATTTTGAAATTTTTTGTATTTCCTTGTAATTAAATATTTTATCAAATAGTTCTTTTTCAATTATCAAATAATTCGCCCCATCAAAAACCATTTCTTTCCCATCATAATTAAAAATACAAATAGAATGAAACAAACCATTAGCAATATTGAATGGATTTATGGTACCAAAACTTAAATCTACGCTAAATGAAGAATGAAGAGCAAAATTATATGCTGAAAGATGACACTTTTCTTCTTCGCAATAAATTTTGTCTCCTAAAAAAGCATTTGCATTTATAAACATACCTTTTGCATATGGCTTATTTATTAAGTACCAACCGTTTGATTGTTTTATGAAATTTTTATTAAAATATTGTTTGTCATCATTTGTTGGCAATGGATTTCCTTCATACAAATTTTTACAAAATGTATGTAATTGCAAGCATAAAACTTCCCTTTTATTTAAAGATTGCGATTTTATTCTTTTACTAAAATTAAAGGGATATAACGCTTCTTCTTTTAATCTCTCCTTAAGGAATTTTTCCGAATTATATATTTCCATTTATAGTATTATATTAAATTTTACAAAACAAGTCAATGATTTCTTTTTATCGATTTAATCAAAAAAATATTTTTGACAAATTACGACAAAATATAAAATAAAAAAAGAGCAGATTTAGCCCTTTTTTAATTATTTATCTTTTTTTTGACTTTCTTCAGTTATCGTACTATCCATTGCTGTTTGCTCATTGTTTGATTGTTCTTTAGATTTTTCGTTGTTGATTTCTTTATCTGCTATTTTATTATCCTGTTTTTTATCTTCATCTTTTTTCAAATCTATATTTTCTTTTCCTACTTGATTTGTTTCATCTTTAAAAACTGTATATATAGCATAAGCATCAACTGATAAATAGCCTTTGTTGTTACCCATACCTGTTTCAATAGTTACAATTTTTTTGTCATCTTCTAAATGCAAGTCAACAATAGTACCATACACCCCACTTGTAGTTAAAATTTTATCCCCTCTTTTTAACGAATTAGTCTGTTCTTGCATTCTTTGCGTTTCTTTTTTATTTCTTGCAGAAATCATGATAGGATAAATTATTATCAATAAAACTATAAAAACAATTAATATAATTTGCGTTGCGTCCATTAAACCTCCTAAATTTAAATATGACTTGTTTTAAGTCTAACATAAATATATTTAATTTCAAAACAAATTTAATTACATTTTTAACATTTTATATCAATAATTATTCTTGTCGATAAAATTTGACAATTTTAATTACCTTATATGGTTAAAAATCACATATAAGAAAAAATATAAATGTCAAAATTATATTTTCATTTTAAGATTTATAAATTGTACTTATCGTGCCATAATTATTTTTAATTGAAGTATTATTAATTGTAATTCTTTCTTCAAAAATACGCTCAAGAAGATTTATTGCACTACTCGTTTCTTTAAAATAAAGATTTATTTTTTGTGGTGAAAGGTCTATAACATTTGACACAATGGACTCTTCGGTAAAAATTTTGTTTTGATATTGTACTTCATCAACTGTATAGATTTTATATCCTTCATCTTCTTTTACTACACTTATTTCGTCTTCGCATATATCTAAATTATCTACTAGAAACTTTAATAAATCTATAAAACTGTCAGATGATAATAGATAATCACTATTTTCATTTGATAGTGATACTAGTTCTGCCCATTTTTCTCGTAATGCTTTCAATTTAAAATGATAAAATGACTCTAAAAATAAATCATGATTTAAAACAATATTCTTTTTTATTATATATTTATCTGTTTCCTTATCAAAATTCAAAAGAGCTTTTTTAAAAGCCATTAATCCAATTTTATCTTGACGAGGAAATATTAAGTAATTATCCAAAAATTTCATTTTAAAACTAGTACAAATAATTTCGACTACACAAGATGATATTATCATTTTAGTTTGTTCTTTAAATTTTAGATCAACCCCTACCAATATTGAAACATAACCATTTTCTTCATTTAAAGTTATTATGCCATTTATATCTTGAAGTGATTTTAATAGTGTACTATATAAAAGATTTGCAATAGCTTTATTTTCGCTTTTAATGTTAAGTGAAATCTCCCACATATTTACTCCTTACTATGATATTCTATGCAAGGTTAAAAAAAATACACTTAGAAATTTAAATTTAAAGCAAATAATTTGACAAATATTATAAAAATATTGATAATAATACTATATAAAAGGTTGATAAATATGAAGAAATCTATAAAAACATTGTTATTTATATTATGTTTATGTCCAATTATCCTGCTTTCAGCATGTGGTATTACTTCCTATTATAACATTACAGTTTCAACTAGTTCTAGTGTTTTAGGCTCGGTTCTTGGAACATTAAATAATACAACTCAAGCCGAGGGAACTTCAATGACTCTAACCGCTAAAGAAAATTACCCTTCAACTAATTCTTTTGTATGTTGGATAAAGGATAATAGTAGCGTTGTATCAACTGACTTATCTATTAATATTGTTTACAATAGTCAAAATGAAGGAAAATACACCGCATTGTTTGAAGAAACCAACCCTAATTCAATGATGTATATGTCTTTAACTAATATTGTTTTTCAATTACCATCTAATATAAATAGTCTTATTTTTGATTTAAGTTATTCAAGAACTTCTAGTGGTAGTGATATGTTTATTACTCTTGAAAATGGAACACTTACAAATGAAAATACCTATTCTTCTAGTCATAACAAAGTTTTATATTTAGGTGGTGCTGGTTCAGTAAATAACTATCAATATAGACTTAAACTTAATATTACTACAATAGATGTAAACGGCACAGAAACAAATTATTCACTTACAAGTCAAGAATTAATTAATAATGGCTATTTTAATGGCCAAAATTTAACAAGTATCACTATATTTGATAGTGTTTCAAATTCTGACATAATTTTATCGTTTAAAAAATTGAACAAAGCAATGTTTAGCGAATAATTGAATAGAAAATGTTATAAAAAAAGAAGGACAATGCCTTCTTTTTTTGCTGAAAACTATTTGCAGTCTTTAGCTGAACCAGATTTTGAACCGCAACCTTTAGCTTCTTTAGATGCCTCTGCACTCTTTGCAGTCTTTGACATCTTGCTTTTGGCCTCTTTTCCCATTTTGGAATTTCTACCAAACATAGTTTTCACCTCCCATTTTCAAGGTTAATACCTTGTAATTTAATTATGGCTATAATAAATAAAATTATACATATCTTTATTAACAAGTTTATTTTTATAACAAAAATTATTTATATAAATAAAAAAAAGCGTTATTAATTAACGCCTTTTTATTTTTTATATTAATCTTTTTTTGGTTTTCCTGCAACTTTTGTAGATGCTGTCTTTTTAGTTGTTGTTTTTGTTTTTTCATCAGACTTTGGTTTAGTTGCAACTTTAGTTTTTGCCTCTTTTTTCTCTTCCTTTTGAGCCTCTTCAAGAAGGTCGTAGTATTTATCAAAAACTGCTATAGCTACTTCTTCATCTTCTTCAACTTTAATTATTGAATTTCCATCTTTATCTTGGTCAACAACAAATACAATAGCTTCATCATCAGCAATTCCATCGATTTTATCCAAAGGTTTTAATACACAATATAACCTTTTTTCTTTTCTAACCTCATAAGGAATTACAGCAATTTGTTCAAACGAAAGTTGTTTGTCATTTTCATCAACAAGTATAATAGGATCTTTATTGTCTTGATCCAAAAGAACATCAAGAATATCAATAGATTGTAATTCTTCTTTTTTATTTTCCATAATTTAATCCCCTTTTTTATTTTCCATAAATGTTTGCAAAATTAATTGTGCCGCTATTTTATCAATAAGTTCCTTTCGCTTTTCCCTTCTGACACCACTTGAAATTAAGATATCTTCTGCTTCTGCCGAGGTTAAGCGCTCATCAATAAAATAAACTTTTACACCAGAGTATTGCTCTAATAGTTTTCCAAATTCACGATGGATTTTTGCGCGTTCTCCTTCGCTACCATCCATATTTAATGGCAAGCCTAAAGCAATTTCATCTACATTATTTTCTTTTATAATTTGATCAATATGTCTAATTGCATCGTCTTGCCCGTGATTTGGATATACTTCATAAGGACTTGAAATTATGCATAAGAGGTCGCTTAATGCTATTCCTATACGCTTATCTCCATAATCAATACCCATTTTCCTATGCTTTTGCATTACATCTCCATAATGAGTATACTCAAATAAAAAAAATTAGTCAAATAAAATACAAATTTTTTTAATTTTTATAAAATAAAAGGCAAAATTGATTTTAAATCATTAGTTTTCATAACTACTTCTTTCCAAAATATTTTATTATCATAATGTGCATCGTCAGGATTTATACATATAGTCTTTACATTTGTTTTATATACATCTTCATCATTTTTGCCATTCCCAAAAAATATTGCATCTTGTGCTTTTATGTTTAAATTATTTAAAATTAAATTTACATATTGACTTTTGTCTTCAATTTGATGGTCTAAAATAGTAATATCTTTTACAATGTTTAAATTATCAAAAATTAATTCTTGTGCTTCAATTTTATAAATAAATTCTAAACATTCATGAAGAACATCTTCTATTATGTTTTTTATTCCACCTGATAATACAATTATCTTTATTCCTTCATTATGTAAATATTTTATAACTTCATTAGTATTTTCTAATAATTTTGTATTTTCAGCAATTTCATTTAATAACTTTTTACTAACTTTTTCTTCTCGATAAATGGATATTACTTCATTTGCCCATTGATTGTAATCTATTTCTTTATTTAAAAATTTGTTATAAAGTATATCATCATCTTTTTTCCTACCTATTTTATCCCAAATCCTTGCCCAACTGTTAGGTAAAATATTAGGTTTAGTTAGCGTTCCATCAAAATCAAATATTATTAATTTTGTTTTCATTTGTATACCTCTTTTGTTTTCTGTTTTTTATTATTTACAGTTATTATTTACAGTCGTACAAGCTTTCTCCCTCACCCATACTTACCACTAATGGAACTTTTAATTTTGTAACATTTTCCATCTCTGATTTTAAAATGTTTTTTATAATATTTTCTTCGCCTGGAAAAGTGTCTACAATCAACTCATCATGAATTTGTAATATAAGTTGACTTTTTAATTGTTTTTCTTTGATTTTTTCATATACTTTTATCATTGCAAGTTTTATGATATCAGACGCAGTTCCCTGAAGAGGCATATTCATTGCAACTCTTTCTCCAAATGCCCTAGTAAAATATTTTGAAGAACTTAATTCTGGAATTTTTCTTATACGCCCAAATTTTGTTATTGCATATCCATGCTCTTTTGCAAATAAGACATTATTGTTCATAAAATTTTTTACTTTGGGATACCTTGAAAAATAAGAGTTAATATAATTTTTTGCTCTTTCTACTGAAGATTTAATATTTTGTGAAAGACCATAATCACTAATACCATAAATTATTCCAAAATTAACGGCTTTTGCTTCTCTTCTTTGTAATGAAGTAACTTCAGATATTGGAACATTAAATATTTGAGATGCCGTTAAAGTATGTATATCTTTACCTTCATTATATGAATTTATAAGTTCTTGCTCATCAGACATATCTGCAAGCAATCTTAATTCAATTTGATTATAATCTGCCGAAATTATCTTTCCTTTATTAAACTTTGAAACAAAAATCTTTCTTAAATTTTTCCCATAATCATCTCGTGTTGGAATATTTTGTAAATTTGGCTCGCTACTTGATAAGCGTCCGGTACTAGTCAATGTTTGGTTAAATGTTGTATGTATAACATCTCCACTTTCTTTTATCAATTTTTTATATACATCTATATATGTATTTTTTAATTTAGCAAATTTCCTATATGTCAATATGTTATCCACTAAAGGTATGTATTTAAGTTCTTCTAAAATGTCTGCCCTTGTAGACTGTTTCTTATTATTGTATGTTTTAATGCCTAATTTTTCAAACAACACATAAGCCACCTGTTTTGGTGAGTTTATATTAAATTCTTCTCCTGCTTCATTATAAATTTCTTGAGTAAGTTTTTTTAGTTTTTCACAAAATTCATTATCAAGTTCATCTAAACGATTTTCATTTATTCTAAACCCATTTTTCTCCATATTATATAAAATATCTATTAAAGGTCTTTCAATTTTATTATAAATAAAATCAAGTTTATTGCTTTCTAAATTTTCTTTTATTTTTACATATTGACTATAATAATTTTCTAAATCAATATTATCATTTATTTTTAAACCAGCATTTATAATATATTCTCCTACGGATAAATCAAAGCAATTTTTTATATTAATATTTTCAAATTGTTCTAAAATATAGAGATCTTCTTTTAATGAATATGTTATTTTCAATATATTTTCATTTTCAAGTATTGGTTTGATTTTTTTTAAAATATCTTCAAAAGTTACCAAATCATCAAATAAATTTATATTTTTATCCAAAAAATAAATTTTTTTATTTATTAAAAATTTGATTTTTTTTAAATCATAACAAAAAATTTTTTCATTAAAGGTATCAAATATTTTTAAGTTGTCGTAATTAAGTAAAACTTTTTCCAATTTCTTTTCATCAATTGTCTCTAAACTAATATCTTTAAAGAGATTGACATTCTTTGTTAACGAAGAAAAATCCATCTTTTTAAAAAATTCATATGTATTGTATGAGAAAGGATACTTTGTTGCACAATCTTCTAAATTAAATTCAAAGTTACAATCAATTTTTATTGTTGCAAGAATTTTAGATGTATAAGCCATATCCTTGTCTGTCCTTAATTTTTCTTGTAATTTGCCTTTAATATTATCTATATTTTTATAAATATTATCAATATTTCCATACTCATCTATAAGCGAAATAGCAGTTTTCTCACCAACTCCCCTTACTCCAGGTATATTATCTGATGTATCTCCCATCAATGCTTTTAATTCTATAACCTGATTAGGTAAAATATTATACAATTCTTTAAGTCGATTTTTATCAATTTTATCTACTTCACTAACACCTTTTTTCGTTAGCCAAACTGTTGTATTGTCATCAATCAACTGAAGTAAATCTTTATCTCCTGATAAAATAAATTTTTTACAATCATTATTTTTTGCTATAGTACCGATAATATCATCTGCTTCTATCCCAGCGTGCTCTATAGTTTTTATTTCCATTATTTTAAGCATTTCTTTAATTATTGGAAATTGAATAATAAGTTCTTCTGGAGTGGCTTTTCTCTGCATTTTATATTCTGGATAAATCTCATTTCTAAATGTTTTTCTTGCATGGTCAAAAGCAACTACAATATGAGTCGGCATTTCTTCTTGTATTAATTTTATTAATATATTTGCAAATCCAAAAACAGCTCCTGAAGGTTGTCCATTGTGATTTGATAAAAAAGGAAGAGCATAAAATGCTCTATTTGCAATACTATTACCATCTATTATCAATAACTTTTTATTCATATGCCCTCAATTATTTTTAATTTAATAATTTAATCATTGTTTTTATAGCATTTTGAGTTTTATTTTCATCCAAAAGACCAAATAAATTTCTAAATACATCTGGCATAACTATAGTTAAAATCAAAACTACTGTAGCAAGAATTAACAAAATAAAAAACACAATTTTTAAAGGATTTCCAAAAAAATTAATTGCCGCATAAAGAAGTGCAATTGCTAAACCTCCATAAACAGAAATATATTCAATCACAGCACCTTCAGGTTGTGCAATATTGACATAACATAAGAATCCGATATACACTATTGTAAAAACTGCTAAAATAAAATATGCTATAGATTTCATTTTACTTTCTCCTTTATTTAATAATTTAAACATAATAAAAATTTATATGCAAAGATTAATCTTTATTTTCGTTTATATTTTCCTCTTTTTGTTTATTTCTTTTTAGTCTAATTTTTAACATCCTAGCATCATGTTTTTCTTTGTTTTTTAGTGGTTTTATCTTTTTTGTTTTACTTTTTTTTGACTTTTTTATCTTTTTTGATTTAAGTTTTCTGCTCTTTTTAACAAGTTTTTTAGGTATGCTACCATCATCAGGCATACTTTCAAGAAGGGTATCAGGATTTGCAAGAAGGTCATTGCAAAGTTTTAAACTTTTGCCCATGTAAAGCCCATCAGCAACTCTTTCATCAAGACTCATTCCCAAATTTAAAAATTTGCCAACTTTGAGTTCTTTATTATTTTCAACATAAGGTTCCATTTTTTCTTTTCCCATAGAAACAAACATAGTTGTAGTACCAAAATTATATAAATGATGGTATATATGCCCGAGTTTTATTGATTTTAAATTTGTAAAAAAACAACTTGTATGAAATGGACTTGCATTAATAAGTTTTTTTGTAAGCATTCCATGTCTATCAAGCCATCTAACAAATGCCATTGCCCATCTAAATAAGAAATCTGGTAATTTAACAAATTTCCCTGCAGTTTTTGTAGTTTTATGTACTGATGTTTCTTGCATATTTATTGCAATTTCATTATCAACTATTTCTTTAACTTCTTTTATACTTTCTCTTCCTGTAAACATCATCTTTAAAGTTACATTTTCGCCATCATCTTCAAGTTTTTTCTTTATATCCATTGAAATACTGATATAATTTCGTTGATAAATAGTTCCACGCATTATAAATCTGTTAAGTTTTTTCCTTGTATATAAAACTCTGACAAGCGTTGCCATAATTATATGCATATAATTATAACTATTTCCATTTCTACGCTCTCTTGCTATAAATTCATCAAGTTTGTCGCAAGGAACCTTTACAGTTACATAATTTACAGCATCTATCCTTTGTGGCATAAAAAATGGTTCTGCTTTATCAATTATATTCATACCTTTGACTTTTTTACCATCACATCTATAACCAAACATTATCAGTTATCTCCTTTATAATCTCTAAATTTTTTTCTTATTAAATTCTTTTCTTTCCCATTCTTGCTTGGAATATAATAAATTCTGTCTTTCAGTGAATCTGGCATATATTGCTGTTTCACATATCCACCGTAATCATGCGGATATTTGTAACTGCCATGATTATCTTTATTTGTGCTAGGATGATTTTTCAAATGATTTGGAACTTTATTGTCCCTATTATTTAATGCATCATCTTCTGCCATATGCAATGCTTTAACTACAGAATTTGATTTTTCTGCTTCACATACATAAATGATAGCGTGAGTTAAAGGAATAAGTCCTTCAGGTGCACCCATCTTTTCCACAGCATACATAGCACTTGTAGCAAGTAAAAGTGCATTGGAATCTGCCATGCCAACATCTTCCGAAGCATGAGCGACTAGCCTTCTTGCAATAATCATTGGGTCGCAACCTGCTTTTATTAGACATTGACTATAATACAAAGCTCCTTCTACATCACAACCTCTTAAACTTTTACAAAATGCTGAAAGAAAATCATAATACATATTTTCGTCTAAAGAAAGAGCTTTTCTATCAATAGATTGAGAAGCAGTCAATAAATCAATATGTATTTTTTTATCTTTAGAAACAGGAGAAGTCATAACAGCGAGTTCTAGTCCGTTTAAAGCTGCTCTTAAATCTCCTCCACATGCCGTTGCTAAATATTCTAAAGCTTTATCTTCACATTCTACAGGTAAATTACCTAGTCCGTTCTCTTTATCTATAATAGCCCTTTTTAATGCTTTTATAATATCTTTAGTAGTCAATGGTTTAAATTCAAAAACTCTACATCTTGAAACAATTGCTCTTGTCATTGAAGTATAAGGGTTTTCAGTTGTCGTTCCTATAAAATATATTGAGCCATCTTCTATTGCCTCTAATACACAATCTGATTGTGCTTTATTCCACCTATGACACTCATCTAATATTAAAAAAGTATCTGTTCCAAGAAGAGCTTTATCTTGTCTTGCCCTTTCTATTATTGCTTTAGCATCACTTACTCCACTTGTTACTGCGTTAATTTTAACATAATTTGCTTTTAATGAATTTGCGATAATATTACCTAATGTTGTCTTGCCAGTCCCGGGAGGTCCATAAAAAATACAGCTACCTAAAGTGCCAAATTTGATAGCTCTATAAAGTAAACTATTTTTCCCAACAATATGTTGTTGTCCAACAAAATCTTCAAAAGATTTAGGACGCATTTTTTCTGCAAGAGGAACTCGTATATTATCCATGCCAATATAATTTTACACTATGAATCTGCAAAAGACAAGTAAATTTCATTATTTTTATTAAAAATTTCTTTTGAGAGCAAGGTGTAGTTAAAATATTTGATTTTATCTACATACATATAGCGAGCATTTTTATGAACTATAAAAACTCTCTTCCAGCCTAAATTCCTAAAGATTTTAACTTCTTTTAAGCCTTTAAAATTTTCATTAATTTGTAGTCCATTATCACATTTTTTTATGATTTGATTTTTCATTTTTAACCAGTCATTTTCGCTCTTTTCGTCAACACCCCATTTTTGCCACATTTCCCATATATTACGAGGCAAAGAGAAGTTAAAAAGTTGGTCAAATTGTTTGTCATGTGATGTTACTTTTATATCAAAAATTTCATTCATTTTGTTTTGTGAAATTTCAAAAAAATATTTCATTTCTGATGGAGTATTTAAACAATATTTATTTTCACCAAAATTAAAATAGCATTTCTTATTTTGTAATGGTAATAGTTCTAATTTCCCAATTAAATGAATACATGCAAAAGTACAACTTTCTATACCATTCATATTAGAAAAATAAATTTCCGCGTTCTTAAGATTATAATTGAAATATGCCTTTTGTTTTGTGGTAAGATTTTCAATTTCAATATAATTTTTACTTTTATTAAATACATAATATCCTCTTGGAAGAGGAATGTTGATTTCAAAAGAAGTACTTTGTATCTGTTTTTTTGTATTTGTAAAACTTAATAAAAAATTTTTACCATTTAAGATATAATTTTGAGCATGTAAAATTACTCCTTCCTGTACTATTTTTTTATCAAAATAATAAGGTTTATAATCAAAGTCTATTTTATTTCCATTAAAAATAATACATTCATCTTCTAATTTATTTATAAAATCACTATGTGAAATATAATTTATATTTAAAGCCTCTAAAATCCTTTGTAAAGTACTGCCTATTTCATCTTCTAAAATCACAAAACTATTTTTTAATGAATTTAATTTTCGTTCACTTATTTGAGGTTTAGTCGTTAATATTAAATTAAAATCTATTCTTTTTTTTACATTATAAAATGCTTTAAAAAATAATTTGTTTAAAGGTTTTTTGTATATAAAAATAGGTAATGTTACATCTATACCAACAGCATCTAATAAACTATAGTCAACATTATCATTAATCAAATTAGGAGCATGATATTTAATACGATTAATTATTAAATTCTCTATTTTTTCTCTATATTCAATCTTTGTCATATAAAATTTATTGCCAGCATTTTAATTTTTAATCAATTAAATAAAAAAACCAGCCCCAAAAAAGCTGGTTAGCTATGCTGTAAGCCGAGTTCTGTATTAGACAATCATCTATCTAGTCTTGCTATCGCTAGCAAGCTCAAGCGGTTCGTTCAGGGCGTGAGAGAACAAGCACATTTTGCCCTTTTGACCTTGCATCAGGTGGAGTTTACAGAGCCTTAATTATCTCTAATTAAGCGGTGGTCTCTTACACCACCTTTCCATCCTTACCTATAAAATAGGCGGTTTATTTCTGTTGCACTATTCCTAGAGTCGCCTCCGCTAGCCGTTAACTAGCACCTCAGTTCTCTTGATGCTCGGACTTTCCTCATCTTAAAAGACGCGATTGCCTGCATAACTAGAATTATTATATCATACAACAATTTCATTGTCAAATCTTTAGTTATTTTATTAAGATTTTAAAATTTTTATAAAAAACATTTATTCCCCTCTTTATAATTGCAAATTAAAATATAACCAAATTTTATGTTGGTTAGGAAATTTTTTATATAAAAATATAAAACATTTATAATATTAACCTACAGTAAACAATACTTTGACTTTACCATTCTTTCTATCAGGATAAAATGCTTTTAAAATTCCATCTTGAGATATTTTTACAGATATTCCGTATTTAGATAGTGTTGTTGCTGCCGCAAGACGCCCTCCACCTTCACTACCTGCTTCTATTTTTAGTATTGCTCCTACTGCAATTATTGTTCCATCACTATCTATTACAGTTGCTCCGTCCATACTTACAAGTTCTTGTCGTAATTTTCGGCTAAGTTCATGAAATGGTTTACCTGATATAATCTTTCTTAAACATTCTGCTTTGACGCAATGTTGCTGTTCTAAAAATGTTTGATATGACACATTATAAACGGCTTCAACTGAAGAAAGCGTTTGAAGATTATACAATTTCCCAGCATTTTCAAGTTCTTGTCTTTTCTTTATTTCAAAATATTTTTCATCAAGAATATCATGTGCATTAATATGAGTTAAAGCTCCTTCAACAGTATCCTTATTTAAGTAAATTATACAACCTCCGCTATAAGCAAAAGATGTATCAAGAGCCGTATAGTAAACAGAACGCCTTATATCTTTTAATGAATAATTTCCTCTATAAGATAAAAGTTGTATAACCTCTTCATGAGAATAAACATTCCAACCGCCAGACCTTTTTGAAAAAAGAAGTTCTCTATTTTTAAATATAAGAAAATCTCCATTTTTTGTAAGAACTATTCCTATCCTTTTCTCATTGCAAAATCTTGCAAGCATCTCATATTCATAAGGTGCTATACTATTTACCTTTTTTACTCTTGCCATTTGTAAGTAGCCCATTAGATTGCCTTTTCTATCAAATTCAACATAAGAATCCAAACCATCAGACAAAAGTGCAAAAAAGTCTTTATTCATTATATCTAAATAAGATGTAGATTCGGGCAACTCTGAATTATCTGCAGATATATTTAAAATAATTCCTATTGCTATTTTTTTTCCTTCATAAGTTCTTACAGCCCATTTTTCGAGTTCAGATAAAATTCCAAACATTACATTAGTTGTTTCATTATCACAAATACTACCACATATAGATTTCTCTATCGCATTATTTTGAAGAACTGAAATATAACTTTCATCTTCTAAATTTAATAAAGATATTTTATCTATTTCACTTAAAATATTTCTTAAAAGATTGACTTCAAATGTTTGAAATGGTTGTCCTCTTTTTAAAATTAATCTATATTCGTCAGTTTTGGAAGCTTTTATGAGAAGTGAATTTCTTTTGCCAAAAGCAACTTCACTATCACGAGAAGATGACTCCTCTTCCCCATCAATAAATGAGCCAATAAATAAAGGTAAAATTAGTTTATTAACGACTTTATAAAATTCCGACTTTTCCATATATTACCTCAAAAATAATATAAAATTAAATAGTTATTAACTATAATTTTTTATTAGTATATAATTATTTTTTTTATAAAACAAGATATTTTTTAAAAATTTTTTAAATATTTTTTTATATTAACTATTTCTTTCTTGAATTTCATTATCATTTTCATTATTATTTGTTAACTTGCTTTGCAATATCTTAATTATTTTAGACTCTATTCTAGAAATATAAGACCTTGAAATATTAAAAATTTCAGCAACCTCTTTTTGAGTTTTAACCTCATATCCACAAATTCCATAACGATACTTTAATATTTCTTGTTCCATAGGTGATAAATATTTTTGCATAGTTCTTTCTATATCTTGCATAAGACAACCTATTTCAACTTGATGAAAAACATCTTCTTCTGTTTCCGCAGGTATAAGGTTAGAAAGTTCCATTTCATCACTATCTGTTTTTGGAGATAACATAGAATTTAAAGAAATAATATCTTTATGTTTCTTATTTGCTCGAATAAGCATTAAAATTTCATTTTCAATACATCTTGAAGCATAGGTAGAAAGAAGAACTCCTTTACTTTCATCATAACTATCTACAGCTTTAATTAAACCTATAGTTCCTACTGATATTAAATCGTCTGCTTCAAGAGAATTACTATATTTTTTTACAATATGAGCAACAAGCCTCAAATTATGATTGATTAAAGTTTCTCTAGCCTGTTTGTCGCCATCTTGCAATTTTTTAACATATTCAATTTCCTCTTCTTTAGAGAGTGGTTTGGGAAATCCTTGAATACTGCTTACAAAAGATGTAAAACAGCAAATCTTGCTTATAAATTTAGCAAAACTTTCATAAATCATATACACCGCCCTTTAAAGTGAAGAACATCACAATAGTATTTGTATATGTTGAAAACTGTCGAAATTTGCTTGTCTAATAAAAATAATTAAAATTACAATAAAAAAAACATTAAGAAAATATTTTCTCAATGTTTCAGTCAAAAGACAAAATATAAAATTCATAAAACTAACAAAAAGTTTTATAAAACAAAATCTTTATTTTATTTTTTTAATTCAATATTTTAATTATGGTAAAGGAAAAAAAATTAAATTTTTCATTCATTTTTTCTATAGTTCTTTGAATTATAGAAATATTTTCAATAGTTAAATACTAACCATTATTTATAAAAATAAAGAAGATTAAATTTAACATTTTCCTATTTATAATATTTTTACAATTTTTATTATAAAAAATAGCACAAAGATAAAATCATACAATAAACTGTATGAAGAAAAATCACAAAAACAATTCTTAATAATCTAACCTTTAAGTCCGTGTGCTTGTCTTGGCATATTTTCTACAACAATATCATAAATTTCACCAAGTGATGCACAATATTCTAAAACTTTCCAAGGAGTATTTGTGTGAAAATGTAATTTTAAAAGTTCATCATCACCTACTACAAGCAGGCAATCACCCTCAATATTTTTAGTAATGTAATCTCTTACTTCATCATCTGACAAATCTTTCCCTTCAATCAAGAGTTGAGTGTCAAATTTAAAATTAATTTCATCAAATTCTTCTTCGTCCATATTTTTCTCCTTTTTATATTTAATTTAAACAATGTTAGAATAAGTTTTCTATAAAATCATTATAATCAAAAAGTTCAAGGTCATCAACACCTTCACCAACACCTACAAAAACAACAGGCAAATGGTACTCTTTCTCAATTGCAATTACTTCTCCACCTTTTGCAGTACCATCAAGTTTTGTAAGAATAATTCCATCAATTTTTACAAAATCATTAAAAGCATTAATTTGGTTTAAAGCATTTTGTCCTGTTGTAGCATCAAGAACAATAAAATTATATTTATTTGCTAATGGGTATTCACGATTTATAACTTTATCTATTTTCTTTAATTCTTCCATAAGGTTAGTCTTTGTATGAAGTCTTCCTGCTGTATCTACCAACAAAACATCAGTATTATTTGCTTTTGCACTAGAAATACCATCATGGACGACAGCAGCAGCGTCAGCACCTTCTGAATGTTTAATAATACGAGTTTTAGCTCTATTTGCCCATTCGTTTAACTGACTAGAAGCAGCAGCTCTAAAAGTATCTCCTGCGACTAAAGTTACCTCTTTCTTCTCATTTTTAAAGTATTTTGCCATTTTGCCAATGGTAGTAGTTTTTCCAACGCCATTGACACCTATAATGGTTATAATTGCAGGATATTTAATATCTATATGTTCTAAAGTTGAAAAATCTTCCTTTAGAATTTCTTTCAATTCTTTTTTCACATCTTCTGCATTTCTAATTTTATTTTTTCTAGCACGAAGTCTTAAACTTTCGACAATATCAATGCTTGTACGCACACCTATATCACAAGAAATTAATATTTCAGTCAATTCATCATAAAAATCATCATCAAGTTCTCCATGACTAAGTAAAGAATCTATTCGTCTTGCAATAGCTTCTCTTGTTTTCTTTAAAGCATTTCCTATTTTTTTAAATAACCCCATATTAGCCCTCCTGAGCATGTTTAATAGCATCTGAAAGGAGCACTGATACAATTTTAGATACCCCTTTTTCTTCCATAGTAACACCATATAAAGCATTAGCATATTCCATAGTCGGTTTTTTATGCGTAATTAGTATAAATTGTGTTTCACCTGAAAGTTTTTTTAAATATTTATCTACAATTTCGACATTAGTATCATCTAACGCTGCTTCCACTTCATCAAATAGACAAAATGGCAAAGGCTTTATTCTTAAAATAGCAAAAATTACAGCCATGGCAGTCAATGACTTTTCTCCACCAGAAAGCAAAGTCATATTTTGAATTTTTTTACCCGGCGGTTGTGCAAATATTTCTACTCCTGATTCAAGAGGGTCGTTTTCATCAGACAGTGCAAGTTTTGCCGTTCCACCGCCAAACAATTCTTTGAATGTAATTTTAAAACTTTCATTGATACGATTTAACTCATTATTAAATTTTTCAATCATGATACCAGAAAGGTCTTTTATAATTTTGTTTAAGTCATCTTGAGCTTTTTCCAAATCTTGAGCTTGCCCATTTAAATCATCATATCTATCTAAAAGAGCCTTGCAATCTTCAATAGCGTTGACATTTACATAACCTAAAGAGCTTATATCTTTTTTGAGTTTACTAATTTCTGGCATTGCAATATTGATATCAAAATCATTTCGTCTAAGTTCAAGGCAAGTATTATATGATAGAGAATATTCTTCATATATTCTTTCTTGCATTTGTTCAAGTTCGGTATCAACTTTAGAAAGATTCATTTCTTCTCTAAATTTTTTATCTCGAAGGGAAGAAAGTTCAGCCATAATTGCAGTTTTTGAATTATCAAGTTGCTTTATTTTATCTGATAATCTTGTTTTATCTGCCTCAATATTATCTCTCTTCTTTATTTGGTTTTCAAGTTCAACTTTTTTCTCTGAAGACGGAGCAGATGCAAGTTTCTGTTTAATCATATCCTCACAAGACTGAATGAATTCATTGTTTTTATTGATTTGTTCATCTAAATTTACAATAGTAATGTTATATCTTCCCAAATCAACATCTATTCTTTCTATATCTTTTGTTATAGAAGTAATCTTTGTTCTTGCTTCTGCAATTTGTACTTTTACAGTTAAAATATTGTTATTTATTTCATCTCTTTCTGCTCTTAATTTTTCAAATTTTTCTTTTTTCTCTTTTATAAGTTCATCTGCATCTACTTTGTTACCAGAAAGGGCGCTCTCTATTTTTTCAGAACGAGATAAATCTTCTTCTATAAGTTTTAATTTGTTTTCTACTGTTATAGATTCCATTTCTTCAACTCTATAATTATCTTCAGTTTCTTCAATTATAGATTTAAATTTATTATATTTCTCTTTTTCTGAAGCAATTTCAATTTCTAAATTATTCTTTGTTTCACTTAAAATTTCAAATTCTTTCTTTTGACTTGTAAAATTGCTATTAAGGTTCAATAATTCATTATTAATTTCTTCAACTCTTCTCTCAAGTTTTATAATATCAATACCTAAACTTTCTATTTCTCTTTCTCGCCCTATTAAATTAGATGATTCTGCTTTCTTACTACCTCCCGTTAATGCTCCTTGTGGTGAGATAATTTCCCCGTCTAATGTAACAATTCTAAAAGCATAATTTGTTGACCTAGCAAGAGAAATAGCAGTAGTCAAATTATCAACTATAACTGTAGAGCCTAACAAATTACTTACTACATTTTCAATCTTTTTGTCATAATCAACAAGTTTGCTTGCTAATCCATAACAACCTTGTTTTCCATTTATTAAATGTTCATCGAAAGACCTTCTTTTCATTGAAGAAATAGGCAAAAATGTTGCCCGACCATATGAATTTTCTTTTAAAAAATTAATAAGTTCTTTCGCACCATTTTCATCATAAGTAACAATATTTTGAACAGCTCCTCCTAAAGCAACTTCAATAGCTGTTTCAAATTTTTCTGGGACTTTTAAAAGTGAAGCTACTACACCAACTATATGTTTTTTTATTGCTATATTTTTATCACTTTCTCTTAAAAGTTTTTTTATAGCAAAGGAATATCCCTCATATTCATTTTGAAGGTCTGTAAGAAGTTTTTTTCTGTTTTCGTATACTTTAATTTGTGTATTTATATTTGATTTTTCACTGTCAAGTTCTTTTATTCTTCTTTCTGTAATATAATTTTGACTTGCAAATTTTTCTGTTTTATCTTTTATTTCCACTAGTTGTTTTTCTTTTAAATCTATTATATTACTACTTTCATTTAAAAGTTTTTCGTTCTCAAGTTTTTTATTATTTAAAGAAACTAAATCACTTTTAAGATTACCTAAATTAGTTGTCAAAAGTTCTTTTTCAGCCATTAGTCTAGATACAGAACTTTTTATAGCACTTAACGAACCTAGAGTTTCTATTATTTTTTGTTGACCTTGTCCCGCTTCATCTTCGCTTAATGTAAGTTCGTTTGCAATTAAAGAATATTTTTCTGACAATTCGTCAAAAGATTTTTCAAGTGCTTCAAGATTACTGTTAAGTTCTTTGGCGATTTGTTCTTTACTTGCTTTTTCTTCTTCGCAAACTTCTATGGCTGTTAGACTATTTGTTTTGTCTAAATTTAGTTTATCATTTTCTTTATATGTATAGTTAATTCTTTCTCTAGCAATTTTTGTTTCACTCTCTTGTTTTTCTAAATTAACAGTAAGTTGTAAAATTTTTTCATTTAATTGTGATAATATTTTATCAAAATTAGAAAGTTCAAACATTGCATTGTCATATTCACTAGAAGTTTTATCTAAATCTTGTTGACGAATATCAATTTGTCTATTTAAAGCATCTAATTTTTGATTTATTTTTTCTTTAACATCATTTGCATTTTCGTATTGATAAATATAGGCGTTTACTTCTAAATCTTTAAGTTTTGCTTTATATTCAAGATATTTTTTTGCGTTCTCGGCCTGTTTTTTCAATGGTCCCATTTGTCTTTCTATTTCTGATAATATATCTTTGATACGAGTTAAATTATCTGTAGTTCTTTCTAATTTACGCTCTGCATCTTTTTTATCGTTTTTATATTTAGAAATTCCTGCTGCATCTTCAAACATTGCCCTTCTATTTTCGGGTTTGGCGTCAACGAGTTCTGTTACCTTCCCTTGACTTATAACAGAATATCCATTTTTACCAAGTCCACTATTATATAAAAGATTTGTGATATCTTTCAGATGGCAGGTATTTCTATTTATTAAGTATTCACTTTCTCCCGAACGATACAATTTTCTTGTAATAGCAAGTTCGTCATAATCAAAATTAAAAAAACGAGTTGTATTATCAAATGTCAATGTAACTTCACAATAAGAAAGACTTTTTCTTTTCTCTGTTCCATTAAAAATGACATCTTGCATACTATCCCCACGCAAAGACTTTGGACTTTGCTCTCCCAAAACCCATCTAATAGCATCTGAAACATTACTTTTTCCACAACCATTTGGCCCAACGATAGCGGTGAAATTATCATTGAATACAATAGTTGTTCTGTCAGCAAATGATTTAAAGCCAACCATTTCAATTTTTTTAAAAATCATAAAGTCCTCTTATCAAATATAACAATAATTAAGTTTTTTGTAATTAGAAAAAAATTTCTATCAACCAAACTTTAACTAATCACTTAAATTATATCAAACTTTGTCAATTTTTGCAAAGATATTTTAATTAAATATTTGTTTTAAATTTTATTTATTAAAAACAATTTATTTATTGCTTTTTTAGCTGCTTTTTGCTCAGCTTCCAACTTGCTTTGCCCTGTTGCTGAAGAGATTTTATCTTCATCTAAATAAAAACTAGAAATAAACCCATTTGAAATAGGCTCTGTAACATATTGCATTTTACATTTAAAACTTCCTTGTACTAATTCTTGTAACTGTGATTTATAGTTATCATTTACAATATTTTTATAAGTATCTAAAGCAAAATTTTCAAGAATAAAATTTCTTGCTTCTTCAATTCCATTATTTTTAGCATCTAAATAAATTGCTCCTAATAAGGCTTCTACAATATCACCCTTTATAGCCTTTGACAATTTACCTTGATAACTTTTTCCCAGTTTAACATCTTTTTCAATTTCTAATAAATCAAATACATTTGCTAAATAATTTTCAGATACATAATGACTTCTTAATACAGTTAGTTTCCCCTCATCATCACTGCAATTTTTAAAAAAGTACTCACCTACTAAAAAATCTAAAATACTATCCCCTAGAAATTCCAACCTTTCATAATTTTTTTCTGATTTTGAAGCATGTGTTAATGCTCGCTCTAGTAATTCACTATTTTTAAATTTATATTTTAAATTCATATCACCTCGCATCATATAATTTTAATTGTCTTTATTTTTTAAAGGCTACATGGACTTTTAAATTATGAAAACAAAATAATATTTTTTAAATTAAGCTACTTAACTTTTATTAACAAACCGATAAAATTAAATTAAACTATTTTTGACTTAAATAAATAATTAACAAAATTACATTCAATTACTTGCATCTAATTTGATTTGATTTATCGCATCTTCTATTTTTTGATTTAATTTATTTTCGTAAAGTTTTATAGTTTGACTAATAGATGCTGAAATGTTTGTTCTTCCACAGCCTCCATGATTTTTTACAATCAATTTTTTGCATCCTAAAAGAGGCGAACCTGCATGTTTACTTTGAACATCAACTCTGTTTTTGATATCACTAAAAGTTTTTTTCATAAATATCGCACCTATCTTGCTCCAAAAATGCGATTTAATACTTTGCTTTAATATAGACACAACAGCAGCAACAGCCCCCTCTGTTCCTTTTAATAAAGCGTTACCAGCAAAACCATCTGTTACCATAACATCAACATCGCCACTCATAAAATCGCACCCTTCTTTATTTCCTATAAAATTAATAGGTGCTTTTTTAAGAAGTGGATAGGTTTCTTTTGCAAGTTCATTCCCCTTTTCCTCTTCTGCTCCATTATTTAAAAGAGCAACGCGTGGCTCTTTTTTATTATAAATTATAGAATAATAAGCAGACCCCATTAATGCAAAATGTAATAAATTTATAGGTTTACAATCAATATTTGCTCCACTATCAATAATAATAACATCACTATCTTTTTTAGTAGGCAAAATAGGAGCAAGTGCAGGACGAGAAATACCTTTTATTCTTCCTATTTTCATGATTGCACCAGCAAGCACAGCCCCCGTACTGCCTGCACTTACTAGACCTATTACATCTTCACGAGTTTTTAAAATATCATAAGCAACTACAAGCGACGAATTAGTTTTATTTCTTATAGCATTTGTAGGAATATCATCATTAGAAATAACATCATCTGCATTTACTATTTCAATTCTTTCATCTCTGCCTTTAAGTATTTCTTTTATCTTGTCTTCTTTCCCACATAAAATTATTTCTAAATCTTTATGCTTTTTTAATGCAAGCAATGCACCTTCCACAACTTCTAATGGAGCATTATCTCCCCCAAAAGCATCAACCACTACCTTCATAGTAAACTCCTCCTTACTTTTAACTAATATTTTTAATTAAGATTTTGTATTAAATTTTATTAAATACTATAGTTATAATTTCAGTTTCATAAGTTTTAACTTTTAATTTTATATTTTTGTTTTTTAAGTTAAGATAGACATTATATTAAAAACGATAGGTATTTTATAAAATTTAGCAACTATTTTGTTTAACAATATTAAAGTTGCAAACATTATTTTCATATTTTAATTTTTAAATTATATATAATATTTTTTAAATAGTCATTATATTGAAAATCATTAAATAATTTCATTTACTTTTAACAATACAACAACTAAATAAATCTACAAAATAACGTAACAATTATTAAGTTTTTGTCTTTGTAACAAAAGTAAATTTGCAATGTTAAATTATTTATAGTGCTGTTAAAAATATTAATTAATTTTCATGTTTTATAATACCAAAAAAAATACAATAAATCAAATATTCTAGCATATTTTAATTTAAATTATTTTATATGCTTATATACTGTTATATCTAACATTTAAAATACTAAATATGCTATTATGCAAAACATAATAGTCATACTATAGTGTTTAAATTATTTATGATATATTCATACTTATTATATATCACTCCATTTCAAGTTTTTAAACTTCAAATAAAAAAAGACCTTTTTAAAAAAAGAGTCTTTATTTATAACCAAAAATATGTCGATAAAAATAAAATTTTTCTATTTCTTTTCTTCTTTCTTTTCTATTATGGTTTCACCTTTGTATGTTCCACATTTCTTACATACTGTATGAGGTAATTTCTTCTCATGACATTGTGGACATTCAACAAGTGTTGGCATAACTGCTTTAGAATTTGCAGAATGTCTTGAATTTCTTCTTGCTTTAGAAACCTTATGCTTTGGAACTGCCATCTTATCCTCCTTAAATTAAATAAAATACATCATGCTTTTTTATTATATTTATTTTATCTGCATTTGTCAAGTATTTTTATATAATAAACAATTTTTAATTAAGTAAAATTTTCACATTTTTAATTTTTTAAAAAGTAAAACCTTCATTTATGTGTAAATCTTTATTTTTTAAAAAAATTTTACTCATCAACATTTTACATTAACTTATTTACTGATTAATTGTGCTGTATCTCTTGCTATTAAAAGTTCTTCATCTGTTGGTATTCTAAATACTTTTATTTTCGAATTTTTAGTACTTATCTCCTCTGTAGTTCCTCTAGGCAAGTTATTATTTTTTTCTATATCTATTTCAATACCATACATTTCCATATTTGCAAGAGCTTCCTCTCTTAAATCTTCTTGATTTTCCCCTATTCCGCCAGTAAATACTATTGCATCAACTTTACCAAGAACAGCCATATATGAACCTATGTACTTTTTAACTCTATATATTAACATATCTAACGCAAGTCTTGCTCTAGCGTTTCCATTAACAATAGCATTATTTAATTCTCTCATATCGCTTGATACACCACTTACACCTAATATTCCGCACTGTTTATTTAAATAATTTACTACTTCATCTGCACTCATATTCTTTTTGTTACCTAGATAACTAACTACAGTAGGGTCTAAATCTCCTGAACGCGTTCCCATTATAAGCCCTTCTAATGGTGTAAGTCCCATAGTTGTATCTACGCTTTTGCCATTCTTTATAGCCGTTATAGATGAGCCATTTCCCAAATGAACTGTAATTATATTTATGTCTTTTGCGTCTTTACCTAATAACTTTGCTGTTTCACCCAAAACATATCTATGACTTGTTCCATGAAAACCATATTTTCGAACATGATAATTTTCATAATCTTCATATTTAATACCATACATATATGCTTTTGCTGGCATTGTAGCATGGAATGAAGTATCAAATACTGCAACTTGTGGTGTGTTAGGCATAAGTTCTGCACAACCTAAATATCCTGCCATGTTGGCATGAGCATGAAGTGGAGAAAGGTCTGTCAATTGATTTAATTTTTCTACTACTTCTTTATCAAATATTACGCTTCTATCAAATATCCATCCACCTTGAACAAATCTATGCCCCACAGCATCTATTTCTGAAACATCTTTAATAACCCCTTCTTTTTCATCAGTTAATATTTTAAAAACATTTTCAACTGCTACTTTATGGTTAGGTAACTTAACTGCTATCTCCTTTTTATCTCCTATAGTTTTATAACCTATAAAAGAACCATCTAATCCTATTTTTTCACAGTTCCCCTTTGCTATGACTTTTTCATTGTCCATATTAAATAATTGAAATTTTAATGATGAACTACCCGCATTTATTACTAAAATCTTCATCTACTTTTCCTCCTTTATTGTTTGAAGAACAGTTATTGCCGTAACTGTAATTATGTCATCTACTGTACAACCTCTTGAAAGATCATTTACTGGTTTCTTTAACCCTTGTAAAATTGGTCCTACAGCATTCAGACCTCCTATATATTGCATAACTTTATAACAAATATTGCCACTATTTAAGTCAGGGAAAATAAGTATATTTGCATCACCCTTAATTGGACTTTGAGGCGCTTTATTTTCTGCTACATTTTTTACCATAGCAGCATCAAATTGAAGTTCCCCATCACAAATTATTCCTGTCTTTTTAAATTTTTCATAAGCCTTTTTAACTATTTCCACACTATCGTCATTAGCTGAACCTTTACTTGAAAAAGACAAAAACGCTACCTTTGGTTCATTAAACCCTAAACTTTTATAAGTTTCAACACTTTGACATGCTATTTGATAAAGTTCTTCTTCGTTTGGATGCATAATTACTCCACAATCCGCAATTATGAGAGGTTTATCTTTTAAAAATTTATTTTTGCCATAAATTAGAAAACAAGAAGAAACTATACCACCTTTCTTTTTCGCTTTAATAACTTGAAGTGCTGGCCTTACTGTATTTGCAGTTGAAGCTTCAGCTCCTGCGACCATACCATCAGCCATTCCGATATCAACAAGTAAAGTTGAAAAATAATAAGGATCTAAAGCCAACTTTTCAGCTTCTTCCATTGTCAATCCTTTATCCTTTCTTTTTTCATATAATCTCTTAACTAAATCTTCTCTATTTTGGAAAGTTTTAGGATTTATAATTTGAAAATCAATTAAAGATTTATCTCTTAATACTATAGCACTCTCATCTCCTATTAAGATTGGCCTAGCAATACCTTTTTTCTGTATTTTTTTTACTGCTTCTATTGTTCTATCGCTAAATCCTGCTTCAGGGAATACAATAGTTTTTTTTAATTCTTTAGCTTTTTTATAAATATCTTTTATTTTCATTAAAATCCCCTTCTAAAAAAAATTGATAATGAATATCTTAAAATATAACTATAATTTGGACAAGTATAAGATTATTTTAATATTTCGGTTATTAATTATTTTATTATTTAGATATTTTCATTTTTAAAATAATTAAAAGAATAATCTTATTTTATTATAATTATTTAATTTATTTTTGTCAAATTTTTGAGGTTATAAATGAAAAAATATACTATTTTTTTATCTATTTTTATAGTTTTTATAATTATCAATATGGTAATATACCCTGATTTATATATCAAGCAAACTCTTAATGGCATTTCGGCTTGGGCATTTAATGTTTTACCAAGTGTTCTCCCTTTTATTTTCTTCACAAAAATCCTTTCATCTCTTGGAAGTATTGAAAAATTTTCTATAATTTTTAAAAAACCTTGCGAAAAATTATTTAAAACGCCATCCATATCTTCTTATGTATTTTTAACAAGTATTATTTCTGGTTATCCAGTCGGTGCAAAAATGACTGCAGATTTATATCAATCTGGTAAAATTTCTAAAAGCGATGCGTTTAAAATGACAAGTTTTTGTTCAACTTCTGGGCCTATGTTTATAATTGGATCAGTAGGAATTGGAATGTTAAAAAATGCTACATTTGGTTATATTATTCTTATTTCGCATATTTTAGGTGCTTTAATTAATGGTATTATTTATCGAAACATAAAATTACAAAATGATACAAAATTAAAAATTAATAAAAATGAAAATAACTATAATAAAAATGACCTTTCTAGTATTATACTTGATTCCTCTTTAAGCATAATTTCTGTTGGAGCAATTATCGCAATATTTTTTGTTATTATTACTAGTCTTTCGCCCGTTTTTAATCTTTTTCCCTCTTCCATCTCATGTTTTTTTGAAGGTTTTATAGAAATAACAAAAGGTTGTATTGATATTTCTACATCTATAAATAGCATTTGGGCTGTTGTTGCATGCTCTTTTATAATTAGTTTTGGAGGAATATCAACAATACTTCAATCAATAACAATGCTAAACCAATTAAATATGCCAATAAAGTTATTTGTGATTCAAAAATTCACTCACGCAATTTTTGCAACCACTATATCTATTATCCTAATCCTGATATTTTAAAAACATTAAAAAAACCATCATCATGATGGCTTTTTATTTTACACTTAAACTTATTTTACAAATTCTGCAGTTGTAACATCTATAGTAGCTTCTGCTAATTGTATGTCTTCAGCATTATCTTGATAATAGAAAACTATACTCCATGTTTGGTCTAAATCGGCTTCATCCCAGCTAATCATAACCTTCTCAATTCTTGTGTCAATTTGAGGAGCATCTTCATCAACATAAACACCTTCTAAATCCTCATCTGTTAAAATTATATCGCCAGCTTCATTTTTCAAATTCCATTTAACTTCAACACCTTCAGCGACATCATCTCCTACTTCATAAATAACAATAGTTCTATTTCTGACATCACTCTTTACATCAGAAAGAACACTTTCTGAAAAGTATTCAAGTATTTGTTCATCAGTCATATCTTTTGTATTGTAAATAGTTACCTTATTTGATTGTCCACAAGCAGTCATTAAAAACATAACAGGAACCATTAAAATCACCGCAAGCATAATTACTAAAGCAGTTTTTAATTTTTGATTTTTTAATAAAGTTTTCATTTTATACCTACTTTATAGAGTTATTGTCATATATTATAAACAACATTGTCAAATGTATTAATATTTTTTTAAAAAGTTGACACATTTTCTTGGCTTTTCATATTTTTAAAATTTTTAAAATCTCTTTAATTAAAAATTTAACTTGTTTGGCTTTACATTCTTTTAATGCTAAAGCTAACGAATATGTAATATCACTATCTCTTAAATCTGTTGTCTTTATTATTGCTTTACAAATTGTGATTGCGTCTAAATTGTTTTGAGAACTATAATATTGTAATTCACTTATAATTTGTACTGCTAATTTTTGTACGCGTATGAACTCATCTTCGTCTCCATTAATTAAAGCAGAATTTTGTTTGAATTTATTATCTTCATCATCTTCATCATCGGCTACTTCATTATATTCTGTATTTAATTCCTCAATATTATCATTGTAATCTTTTTTTTCTGTGGTTAGTTTTTCAAAACCAAAAGCTTCTGCAAGTAAATTTCTAAATGGTACAACCATATGATTAATAAAAGATTTAAAAGGATTTTCTTCTCTTCCATAGAATTTTTTAACAAAATCAAATAAATCAATTTTTTTGTTGTCAATATCTACTAGAGTACAAAAAACAAAGCTAATTAATTTATATTCTTCATTAGGCAAATCACAAATATAATCCCCTTGACTATCTTGGATAAATGCTTTAGCAAATTCTCTATCCCTATTAAACTGTTCTAAACATTCGCCAATAAGACTGCAAATCTCTTCATTTTGAGATAAAATTTGCAACATCTTTTGCAATTTATATTCCGCAACCAAAAGCTTGCAATTAATAAAATCATCACAAGAATTAAAAAATTCTCTTAATTTAATATTATCCATACTAACCTCTTATTGTTTATTTTATCATATTGACGCAAAAAAACAAACTATTTTAATTAGGTATTTAAAAAAATTTGATTTATTTCTAAAACATGATATAATAGTTATAATTATGGATAAAATACTTTCAGATAAAGAACAGATAGTTTTAGATAAGTTAATTATTTTATTTGTTATTGACAAGATGGAAATCCCTTTAACAGAAGATTCCATTCTTGACATTTGTAGTGTGAAAAATATTTGGATTGAAAACTATATGGATTGTAAAGCAATCATTCATGACCTTGTTGATAGCAATCTTCTTTATTCTATTGGCGATGTTAGTGTAGGCAATGAACTTTTTTCTTTAACATATGAGGGAAGAGAATGTCTTTCTCACCTTTATAGACGAATACCGCTTTCAACGCGAGAAGAAATTTCAGCTTATCTTCAAGCAAATAGGTTAAATGTAAAATCATCTCAAGAATATAGTGCAACTTATTCTAAAAACGAAGATGGCTCTTACAATGTTGAACTTAAAATATTTGAACCACTAGTTACGCATCCTATGTTCGTTCTTAATATAAAAGCACCTTCTAGGCAATCTGCAAATGAAGCAATCCATAAATGGAAATTGAATGCACCAAGCATATATGAATATATTTATGACAAACTTATCAATATTGATTAATAAATCTAACATCTTTTTTATAATTGTTTTATATTTTTAACTTGCTTTAATCTTTTTAATGAAATCTATTATGTTATAAAAAAATAACTACTTAATAATAGTTGTTTTTTTATTTTATTTTTGTTAATCTTTGATTTTTTCAATTTCCCCTCTTGCTAAACTATCACATCTGTTATTAAACTGATTATCTGAATGTCCTTTAACTTTATACCAACTAACTTCATGATATTGTGTTAGTTCTAGCAATCTTTGCCATAAATCTTTATTTTGAACTACCCCTTTTGTTGTCTTCCAACCATTATTTTGCCAATTATTTACCCAATTTTTCAAAAAAGCATTGACAACATATGCTGAATCGCTATAAACTTTTACTTTACATTTCTCTTTTAATGCTTCTAAACCTTTAATTACTGCAGTTAACTCCATACGATTGTTAGTTGTTTTCCCTTCACCTCCGGATAATTCTTTCTTTATATCATTGTAAAACAATACAGCCCCCCAGCCACCTTTACCCGGATTACCTGAACATGCACCATCTGTATATAAAATAATATCTTTCATTATTTCACCTTATCATTATTTTACCTTAAGTTTTTCACACATTTCTTCGAGTGTCATATCGCTCTTTTTTAATTTTGGAAACACATTCATACTATCGCCTTGTTTTCTTGGCAAAATATGAAAATGTAAATGAAAAACACTTTGCTCTGCTTCTTTTCCGCTAGCATTTATAATATTAACTCCATCAAAACCACAATTTTTGACTAAATGATTAGAAATTTTTTTTATAGTTTTTATGATATCTGTCAATATTTCATCACTTGCATCTAATACATTTTCACAATGTTTTTTGGGAATAACTAAAATATGTCCATTCCCATCATTACTTATGTCTAAAAATCCATATGTATTTTTATCCTCATAAATTTTATATGATGGCAAATCTCCCTTTATAATCTTACAAAAAATACAATCTTGCATTTTACCTCCTTAAAAACTTTGCATTTATTTTATATTTTTATCTATATTATTTTAATAATGTTTAATTATTTATTTTCTAACAAATATAATATACCTAATGTATTTTCCCCACAATGGCAGGAAATTGTAGAGCCTGCAACCGAAGAAACAACCTGTTTGAAAATATTTTTATTTTTAACATAATCTACTACATCTTTAACAAAATCTTCATCTTGACAAGTGTGTGTTATAAAACATATATCATCTTTGTAATTATTATGAACTTTTAACATATCATCTATATATTTTAAAATTACACTTTTAAATTTGCCTACATACTTTCCTGTATTTTCTATTTTTCCATCTACTAATTCAAGTCTTGGTTTTATTTTTAATAGGTTTGCCCCAAATCTTGCCATTGCAGAACATCTTCCGCCTTTATACAGATAATCTAGTGTGTCTACAACAAATGATGTTTGATTTAATTGTGATTGTTTAGTAAGTTTTTGGCAAATTTCTTCACATGAAAGCCCTTGCTTTATTAATTTTGCCGCATACAATATTAAAAGACCTATTCCCGAAGAAAGAGATTTGCTGTCTACTATGTGTAAATTCTTATTGTTTATTTCTTTTTGTGCCTGACTTGCATAATTAAAGGCGGATGACAATTTACTTGATATACCCATGTAAATAACTTCATCGCCATCTTTTAATAGGTCCATAAAAAAACTTTTAAAATCTTCTATGCTTCTTGCCGCTGTTTTAGGAAGTTGACCTGTTTTTTCTACATAACTAAATATCTCTTTTGGATTTATATCAACCCCATCTAAATATTCTTTGTCGTTTAAAATAATTGACAATGGAAAAACTACTATTTGATTTTCTTCTAATTGGTTTTTGTTTATATCAACACAACTATCAGTGCACAATCTAATCATAAAATCTCCTTTATATCTATAATTCTATTATATCTATTTACTACATTTTCGCCAAACCATTTATCAAAAATATCAATATTTTTTGTCATAAATTTGTATATTTAATCTCTTTCTGCACACAATACTAATGGAGGTTGAAAATGAGTAAACAATGGAAACCTGGTGAACAAGCACCAAAATCTGGTAGCTATTCTTGCTATGACAAAGATGGCAAGTGTGGTGGAAGTTGCTACCTTGAAAAAGGTCAACGCTTCCCTGCAACTCAACATTCTGGCTCTCATTATGAAATGGACGAAGAATAATTTGAGATAGCTAATTAATTTTAAAAGACCACTTACTATCAAAAGTGGTCTTTTAAATATATTGACTTAATTATAGATATTATATTATTTCAACATAATCCATTATAATTTTTATTAAATTTAATTATATAATTATTGATTATTTTTGTTTATGGCGCAGAGGACAGGATTTGAACCTGCGGAGGCTTATCACCTCACACGCTTTCCAAGCGTGCGCCTTAAACCGCTCGACCACCTCTGCACATTTTTAATTTATCATTTTATGCTTGTTTTGTCAATATTTATAGATGTTTTTATAAAAATCTTTAACTTGAAAATTTTTACTTTTGCGATTAAAAATCTTTATTTGAAGAAAAATAAAACAATAAAAAAGATGGTTTATTTACCACCTTTTTATTTTTTAGACATTTCTATAAAGTGCATTAGTTAGAACTATTCCGCCGTCTATTGCTGCTGAGATTATAAGCCAAATTGTTGCAATTAATACTAAAATGTAGATTATTCTCTCAACCATTTTATTGCCCATACTTATCCATGCAACAAGGTTAAAATTAAGTAAACCGATAAGTCCCCAATTTAATCCACCTATTAATAGGATAATGAATGCAATATAGTTTGCTATAATCATATCTTACCTCCTGCTTATAGGTTGGCTTATTTTATTAAATTTATTCTTATTTTTTATATTAAAAATTATTTTCTTTTAACTTATTTGTTTTCCTTCTTTGTTGTAACTTATTTCTATAATTCCGCCACCAAGACAAATCCCTTCTGTCGTATATAAAACTACAAATTGTCCTGGTGTGATTGCTCTCTGTTTTTCGTCAAAATCTACCCTTATGTTTTTATCGTCTATTATAGTTACTTTAACTTTTTGGTCTGGTTGACGATATCTAAACTTTGCAAAACAATTAAAGGTTTTTTCTTGTGGTATTTGTGGTATCCAATTCATATTACTAGCAAATAAATAATCACTATATAATAAATCATCTTCCCCTTGAGAAACATATAAAATATTATTTTCTAAATCTTTTTTTATAACAAACCATCTTTGTCCGTTTCCATCTTTCCGTCCACCTATATTTAGTCCTCGTCTTTGCCCTAAAGTATAATACATAAGACCATCATGACTGCCTACAACATTACCATCTAAATCCATTATTTTACCGCTCTTTGCTGGTAAAAATTCTTGTAAAAACTTTTTAAAATTTCTTTCACCAATAAAACATATCCCTGTGCTATCTTTTTTATCTGCTGTTGAGAGGCCTAGCATATGCGCCATCTCCCTCACTTTAGGTTTATCAATGTTTGAAAGTGGAAAAATGACGCTTCTAAGTTGCTCTTGACTTAATTGGTTTAAAAAATATGATTGGTCTTTGTTTAAATCGTCCGCCTTCGCTAAATAATATTTGCCATCTTTTTCTATTTTTTTTGCGTAATGACCTGTTGCAATCATATCAGCACCTAACTTTTTTGCTTGTTCTAAAAATGGTCCAAATTTAACTTCACGATTACATAATACATCAGGGTTTGGCGTTCTTCCTCGTTTATATTCATCTAAAAAATACTTGAACACTCTATCATAATATTCTTTTGAATAATTAACTGAAAAATATGGAATACCAATCTTATTACAAACTCTTTTTACATCTTCATAATCTTCTTCTGCTGTACAATTTCCGTCTTTTTCTTCCCAATTAATCATAAATAGACCAATTACTTCATGTCCTTGTTTTTTTAATAAATATGCCGCAACAGAAGAATCTACTCCTCCACTTATTCCTACTACAATCCTCATTTTTCCACCTCTTTATTAGAGTTTTGACTTTTCTTAGTTTCCTTATCTTCTTCAAATTTTAAATGATTATTTTTATATATAAAATTTCCTGTTTGTATCTGTTTTATAAAATTTAACTTTGCGTTTTTAAGATTATTATTTACCTTTTTTATAACTACATCTTTATTTTCAATCTTAAAATCTTCTTTTAAATTATTTTCTTTAGATAAAATTTCTATGTTTGATAATTCTTCTTGATTTACTCTATCTATATCAATAGCAACAGGTATTTTAAACTTTTTAAAAATAATCATGAATATATCCCACATCCATGCAAGCATTATTAATCCACATATTGTTGATAAAACATTTAATAAAGCACCATCATTAATACTTGAAATTTTTCCATTAAATACCACTAATAAAATCATAGCGACAAAATCGGCTAGAATAAATGAACCTCTTAAGTATCTGCCTACATAAAAGCAGTGAGTGCCAAACATACCAAAAAAAATACAATAAAGCAAAAGTTTGATATAACTTACATCACTAGGAATAATATTCGTCTTAACTATAAAATCTCTATCATGACGCAATATTTTATTTTTAGCATCTTTGTTTGTTGCTATTTTTAAGCGTGAAAAAATAAAGCCACAATCTGGGCAACTTTCTATGCCCTCATAGCTTTTAAGACCACAACGCGGACAATATTGTGCCCTATCATGATTTTGCGTCCACTTCATGAAAAAACTATAACACTTATAATTAGAATTTGTCAAGTATCTTTTTCTTTTTATTTATATACTGAAATATTGATTTTTTATTTAGCCATATTTATATTTGACTTTATAATTATAATTGAGTTAAACTAGCAATTTTATCTTTACATTTGCTATAATATACAAACCCTGAATGGTCATTTGGATTGCTTTTTATATTATTTTCAAGATAAGTTAAAGCTTGCCTATAATTGCCGTTGTTATATTCTAAAACCCCTCTTTCAAAAATGCCTTTGTTTTTTATCATTCTTTCTGCTTCTTTTCTTGAATATACATCTAAATCTTCAAATAGCAAAATTTCTTTATGATTTATTATGTCAATTGAACCTATATAACGGTATGCAAATTTATAACTTAATGGTAATTCATCTATGACTGACTTTGAAAATATTATTTTGACTTTCATAAATTCAGCAATTTTATCAAATTTATCAAGAATAGTAAACTCATCAGAAATAATTGTTGGTTTTCTGTCATCTTCATTTCCTATCACCTTAAAAGTAACTTCTTCTGAAAGTAATGAAATTCTCTCATAAATGTTTTCGTTATTTCTATTAGATTTGTTTTTTATTTTTATTGCCCTAGAAATAACTTTAGAACATGTCAAAGCATCTTCGGAATATGCAAAAATTGCTGTAATCCCACCACTTTCATATCTGTCTACATAACCTTGAAACTTATTTATTAAAGGCGCTATGATTTTATAATAAGAATTTAAAAGATTATAATTTAATTCTAAATTTTTTCTATCATCATTTTTATAATCAATAGAAATATACATTAAAGTAACTCGTTTTTTTATTGATTTGCCAAGTTCAAGTTCATTGATATTATTCCTTCCTAAAATTTTTACTAACATTTTGGAAATATTCTTATTCTTATCAATTAATTTAGTCCTGAAAGAATTATCTTTTATATTATAATTATTGTTTATTTTGTTTAATCCATTTTCTATTGATTTGAATTGTCGACCGCCACCTATAGAAAGTTTATCTCCCTTTATTTTACCGTCCCCAAGTCTAGAAACTATATGCTCTACTTTGCTCATTGGTTTGCAGATGATAAAATAATTTAGATATAAAAGTATTATAAAAATTAAAGTTACAAGTACTGCCCAAAGAATTGTATTATAAGCATTTTCTTGTGATAAGTTAAGAAGTGTTTGTATTGACCTTGAAAACTCTGTGTTGATATTCGACATATCAGCAATTAAAAAAATTATTGCTCCATACAAAACCACAAGTGGCACACTTGAAAAAAATACTGCTTGCTCTAATTTTAAAGATAACAAAAATCTTATAAATAATATTATGCCTAAAATTAAAGAGATAATTACTAATATTAACCCTGCTATTCCCTTGCCATCAAAATTAAATTCAAAACCATTTTCTGTCGCTTTAATGCCAGAAAAAATTGAATTACCTAAAAATAAAGAAGGTATCAATATCAATACATATAATACTAACAATATCTTTGTGGACTTTTTCATATTGATATTGTTTGCAAAGTAAAAATTTGTATTCATATTTGAATAATTTTATCATTTTTGCACAAAAAATAACAGGAGGATAAAATGGAAAATAATGAGTTACTCACTGAGTATATGAATGCAATATATCAAAATATTAAAACAGCTGTGCAATCTATTGAAGATATATTGCCTAAAGTTAAAGATATTAAATTACAAAAAGAACTTGCAGAAGAGGAAGATAAATACCTAGCACTTGAAAAAGAATGTGAACTTTTTGCAAAAGCTGAAAAAATAGAGGGAATTAAAGATAATAATTGGCTTGAAAAAGCTAAACTTTGGAGCTCAATCAATCTATCTACCATGACAGATAAAACAACTAGACATATTGCCGAACTTATGCTTTTAGGTACTTTTATGGGGTTCATAACTTGCGTTAAAGACCAAGCAGACCATAATGGTGTCTCTAAAGAACTTGATGAAATTCTTTCTAATTTAAAAGAATTGGAAAGAAAAAATATTGACGCTTTAATGCCTTTTCTTATTTAATTATATCTTCTAATTTAGAGTTAATTGGATTATTGAATGATAAGAATTTCACTTTTTGCTCGTCTAAAAATATTGTTTTCCCGTTTTCTAATGTTACAATAAAAATTGTCAGTTTGTTTACTTCTATATGCTTAATCAATTTTGATAATTCAACTTCTTGTCCAACTGCATAAAAACTGACTTTTGAAAAATTTTTGTTTCGTTTTTTATATAAAAGTATTGGTTGATATCTACTTTCATATTTACTATCTATAATTCCCATTATCAAAAAACAACCACACAAACATAATGACGGATTAAAATCTATAAATATTGTAACAAAAAAAGCCAATAATAATATCGCTGAAAATAAATAATTAAATTTACTTGTAAGTTTCACTGCTTTATCTCTAGATGTGTAATTTTGCAAAACACCTACTAAAACTCTTCCTCCATCTAAAGGATAACAAGGAAGAAGATTAAATAATCCAAGCATAAAAGATTGAGTTACAAAATTATTTGTATAATTATATAAATCTGGAATTACCCACCATAACGATACTATAACCAAACTTAAAACAATATTGACACATGGACCAGCAAGAGCTATAAGAATTTCATCATGACTATCAAATGCTTTTTCTTTATAATTCAAACTAACTCCATACGGGGCAATAAAAAAACTATCTAGTCTATATCCTAATTTTTTTGCCATGTAATAATGTCCTAATTCATGCGATAAAACAACACATATGAACATTAAAAAAATTGTTATATCTTTTGTAAAAACAAACCACAAAAATAAAATGATGAAAGATGGGTGCAAAGGTAATTTTTTTAATTTTTTCCTGAAATTTAATAACCTAACGCCCATAACACACCTAAAATTATTTCTGAAATAATTAAAAATAAAAACAATATTTTGAATATATTTAACAAATTAATTTTAAATCTTACCTTCGCTAATGCGTACCTTTGTCCATAACTTTTTATTCTTTTTTGCATAATCTATAATTATGCTTTTAATTTATAAAACATGCTTTTTGACGAAAAATGAAGAGATGTTATCCCTTCATTTTTTATTGCAAAATAATATGTTAACCAATATCTTCTTCTTTTTGATTATTATTTAATGATTTATTAATATCATTTAATTTTGATTGTATATCTTGTTCTATTTCTACATCTGCCTCTATCTTTTGCACATCTTCACCTTTTAAATAATCTGGTAATTCTTCATTAAATTCAAGGTCATCAACATTTCTAAATAATGTTTCTTCTTTTTCA
>CALVZG010000009.1 GCA_944372465.1 uncultured Clostridia bacterium | reverse complement strand
CATCAACAATTCCTTTCTTAAATTCTTCTTCACTCATATTAACATAAGTATTATAATTTTTATCTTCTTCCCTTATCTCTCTTGTAGTGGCAGAAGCACCCGTTAAAATAAAAAAATTTTTTTTGTCTTTTACTAGATTTGCCATGATTGTATTTTTGCCACTTCCTGATATTCCAGATATTGCTATAAACATTATTAACTCCTTACTTTAAGGATACCATAAAATAACAAAAAGTAAAATCAAATTAAACAAAAAATCTCTTATGAAATTAATCATAAGAGATTTTTTATAATTAATTATTAAAATCCAACTATTGAATAACTATTCCAACCACTTGCAGATTGATATGTCTCAACACTTGCAGACGGCACATATATAGTTGTTAAAGCACTACAACCATCGAATACAGTAAGCCCTATGGATGGAGGTGTTGTAGCTCCTATTTTTATGCTTGTTAGACTACTACAAGCAGCGAATGCTTCTCCTCCTATATCTGTTACAGTTGATGGAATTACCAAACTTTCCAAACTGCTACAATTATAGAATGCATATTCACATATACTGGTTATAGTATCTGGAATTATTAGATTTGTTACTAATTCATTATTTAAATATAAGTCTACTCCATTATTTAACGGATTCGCATAAGATCCAATAAAATTTATTTCACACCAACTTGCTATATCGGTTATATATACTCCTTTTAAAGCCTCACACCAATAAAATGCTTCAAGACCTATACTTGATACATTTGCTGGAATTTCTATGCTTGTTAGACTTACACATCCCCAAAAAGCCCCGCCACCTATGCTCTCCAATGTCTCTGGCAGTTTAACACCTATAAGTGTTGAACTAACATTACTAAAATCTAGTATTTCAGTAACTATATATTTTATGCCATTATCTCTTTGTATCATTGATGGTATATGCACATAACCATTTGTTAAGGCATTGTTAGCTACTGTTGTTAATGTTGCCTCTCCTGATGATGTTGTATAAGTTATACCTGTGTTTGCTGTTTTAAATATCGCATAATATGTTGTTGGACTATCTGCTTGATATGTGAATGCATAGTCTGGTAAGGTTGATACAAATGTATTGCCTTCTATATCTGTTGACCAACCTAAAAAGTCAGCGTCAGTACTTCCTACAAAGTCTGCACTTATTGTTACTTCATCTCCTATTGACGCAAAAGCACCTTGTGCTTGTCCTAAATTTTCATTAGATGATATTGCAATTATATTTGGTTGTGCTTCGTTTAATATTATTGTTATCCCACTTAAATCTATTGCTGTTGAATTTGGGGCTATTATTGTTACGATAAGCGTTCCATCTATTTGGGTACTTGAAGTTATTGGTGTGTCAACAGTTGTTTCTCCTGTTGAAATAATACCACTATAATTTACCGATACTCCCTCTTCTTGTAATGTTTGTGATATTGTTACTTCTGATATTTCCCATGCAATATTGCTTGTGTTTATTATGTCAAAATATAAGGCAAATGAACCGTATGTATTTTGGAAATCTCCTAAATTCATATCAAAGGTTCCATTTATAAATCCTGGCATAAAATTTGATACAGATACTGGGGCATCTGCGTTGTTATTTTGTTTTATACGAACATCTTTAACATACAAACTTTTATCTGCTACAACAAAGTTAACATTTCCAGTCATAGTCAAGGTTTGTGTACTTGCGGCAAACACTCCAATGATGACAATTCCTAACATCAATACAAACATTGAAATTGCTGAAATTAATTTTATCTTTAACGACATCTTTGCCTCCTATCTTTTCTTTTTATTATGCTTAATAGTTCTCTTTATATACGATATCTCGACATATTTCGCATTTATTGTTAACTAAAATATTTTTTTAACATTTATCTTTCAGATATATTATGTTCTTTTTATTAGTGGTTTGTCAAGTTATTTTAATAATTTAACAAATTCTTTTCTTATTTTTAACATCATTTTAACTAATTTTTTATTTACCTCTAGTCCTCCGAATGACTTGCTAACTAATTTTACAAAATTTTTTAACTTTTTTGACTGCCGTTTTCAATGCAAATCAAAATAAGACAATAAAATATATTTCTTAACAAAATATTATCTTTAATCTTAAGAAAAAATGTCTTTAATCAATTTAAAAATATGTTTTAATTTTTATTATGTAATTATTGTTAATGATTTATTAATTTAATAATATCTTATTATTTATCAATATCTTTATGTTATCATATTAAATTTATAAACCATTATTTGATTTATTTTTTAATTTTATGGTATAATTAGTTTATGACTAAAATGAATAAAGAAAAAAAAGCAAAAATAATTAAAATCTTTATAATTGTTATCAGTTTGATAGTTATTGCTCTTGCAATATATCTTCCACTAAAACTAACAGGAACTATTGATAAAATTGATAGTGCAGAAGAATTAAAAGAATTTATTCTTGCAGGTGGAGGATATAGTTATTTTATATTTGTCTTTATACAATTTTTGCAGGTAACATTTTTACCTTTACCTGCAGCAGTAACAACTGTTGCTGGAACTTTAGTTTTTGGTCCATGGATAACTTTTGGATTAAGTCTTCTTGCGGTAATGCTTGGAAGCATTTTTGCTTTTTATCTTGGACGAAAAATTGGCAGAAAATTAGTAATTTGGGTTGCAGGAGAGAAAGATGCTATTAAATGGGAAGAAAAATTAAGGCGAGGGAAATATGTATATTTTCTTATGATGCTTTTCCCTGTTTTCCCTGATGATATCTTGTGTATTGTTGCTGGTTGCATTGGAATGAATTGGAAATTCTTTCTTGTTACAAATATTATAACTAGACCTATTTCAATAGGACTGACTTGCTTTTTAGGAAGCGGAGAAATAATTCCATTTAGTGGCTGGGGTATACCAGTTTGGATAGTGCTTATAATTATTGCAATAATAATTTTCTATTTAAGTGTAAAATATCAGCCTAAAATTGAAGAATTTGTAACAAATTTAGCGGATAAGTTCTCTAAAAAGAAAAATACAAAATCACAAGAGATAAAACTTTTAACTTACAGTGAAAACTTTAAAAATTTAAATATTAATAAAATAAAACTAAAAACAGATGTTCCAATTTTGAAAAATAATAAAAGATTCAATAAAAATAGATTAAAAAATTTTAATTTTACAAATTTATACACCAAAAAACTTAAATAAAAAACAATGTGGTCGCATATACTTTTTATATGGTCGCCACATTGTTTTTTCACAATTTCTTTTAATTAAATTTTATCTAATTTAATTTAAAATCGTCAATATTTAATTGAATTTTGTAATCTTTTTCAAATATATCCTTTTTTGTTTCTTGAATAATTTGCTCGTTTTTATCTTTTAAATCATCTAATTTTTTTTGTTGATTATAGATTATTATTGATGTTATAATTACAAAAGTAACAAGGACTATTAGTCCTATAATAATTAACCATTTAATTGTCTTCTTTTTTCTTTCTTCTTGCATTTTTCTTCTCTTTGAAAGAATTATACCACTTTTTTATACATTTTGTCCACAAAATTTTAGAAAGAAAGCGTTCTAATATTAAAGCAAACAAAAATGTTATTATGATGAAAATTCTAAATTGCCCGTAATTTATTTGCAAATTGATTACAAACAAAATACCAAAAGAAAATATAGTTGCTAAAAAATCAAAAAATATTTTTGAATATTTATCATTTCCACTTAAAAAGGTCAAAATTTTAAAGATGTCAAAAATTATTCCTCCTATTATTCCCGCACACAAAATTACTAAAAATACAATAGGTTGTGATAAAGTAGGATAAAGCAACTATTTAAAAATCCTTTTAAGAAGTGGTTGTTTTTTTAGGCTTGGTTGATTTAGTTTGATTGTAGTAAAATTGCCATTTAAACAAACTTCGCCCTCATCAAGATTGAGTTTTTTTACTTCAATATTGTTCCCTGTCAAAATTAATGAGGTATCCCCTGTTTGAAGTGCAGTTTGTGTTTCAGATGAAGAAATCACCTTTGTAACACCTTTTATTACAAGAGTTTGACCTTCTAAATGCAAAAAATTCATAATTCCCCCAAAAGAAAAAGATTTTACAAAATATATATATTCAAAATTTTAATAAAAATGATAGGCAAACGAACAAAAATATAGTAAAATTATAACATGGAAAAGTTAGATTTCGTTTGCGAAAAAAAAGACAAAATTATAAATATTTTAATGAATAAAGGTTTTTCTTATAATAATGCTTGCAAAATTCTTCGTAATAAAGATGTAAGAATTGATGGACAAAAAATAAATGATAACCTTATAATTGAAAAAGGAAATCAAATATCTGTTTTTTTTAATGAAAAAAAATTAAAAGAAAAAACTTTTGATATTATTTATCAAGATGATAATATAATTGTCTTAAACAAACCTTGTGGGATAGAAGTTGAGGGTGAAAATAGTGTTGCCTCTCTTTTACATTGTTTTGCAGTTCATAGGCTGGACAGAAATACTTCAGGCTTATTAGTCCTTGCAAAAAATGAAGATGCTAAAATCGAACTTGAAAAAGCATTTAAAGAAAGGCTTTTGACTAAAAAATATCTCGCTGAAGTGGTTGGGCTTGCAAACTTTGATGGAGAAATAAAAAGTGCTTATTTGAAAAAAGACGAAACAAAGAGTATAGTAAAAATTTTTAATAAAAAGGTTGAGAACTCTGTAAAAATACAAACTATATTTAAAACAATAAAATCTTCAAAATTCTCTAGTATTGTAGAATGTACTTTAATTACTGGCAAAACTCATCAAATTCGTGCCCATCTCGCTTTTCTCGGTTTTCCTATTATTGGTGATGGCAAATATGGAAAAAACATAGACAATAAAAAATTCAAAGCAAAATACCAACGACTTCATAGTTACTATTTGAAATTTTCTGGTTTAAAAGGTGTATTGAGTTATCTTAATAATAAAGAATTTATTAATTATCCTTATTTTTATAATAAAGACAAGAAAAATTAACATGAATAAAAAATAAAAATTTTAATTTTATTATAAAAATTTATTGACAATATTTTTTTTTAGTTTTATAATTTAGAAAAGCGTTGATGAAGAAAAGTAACATGTAAGTCTTGTTAAAAGAGAGGCAAATCGTGGCTGAAAGTTTGCTATCAGGCCCATGCGAAAGAACACTTCGGAGTAATTTTTTCGAAAGTAAAATTTTTATCATATTTATAAGTAAAAATTTTCATTATTAGGGAAAATCGGGAATTGCCCGTTATAGCAATTTAATTAAGAGGTAGCAGTTCGCTACAAGTTAGGTGGCACCGCGAGTCATTCGTCCTAACACATAGACATAAAAGTCTTATGCGTTAGGCGAATGACTTTTTGTTTATGTATGTCTATATGTATAATTTTTTATTGATTTTAAGGAGGTTAAAATGAAAGATTATATTAGAAGCGACCTAGCATCTGCTCAAGGTGATGTCGAAGTTTGGGCATGGATTGAAAAGGTTCGTGATCAAAAGAGTATGCAGTTTGTTATTTTAAAAGATAGAAGTGGAATGCTTCAAATGACTATCGAAAAAGCAAAATTACCTGAAATGGCTGAAACTGTTTCTCACTTTACTCAAGATTATTATGTTAAAGTTCAAGGTACTATTGTAGAAAATGAATATGTTAAGTTAGGCAAAAAAGAACTTATTCCTGATAATTTAACAGTTCTTTCCAAAGCCGATATATCACCTATTGACGGAGAAAGTTCTATTGACCAACGCCTTGACTATCGTTGGATTGATTTGCGTGATCCTAAAAAACGCCTCATATTTGAAGCACAGACCGCTCTTACTCAAGGTATGAGAAACTATTGTATTGATAATGGTTTTATAGAGGTCCACTGCCCTACAACTATTAAAAACGAAAGTGAATCAGGTTCAGGGGTGTTTGAAGTTAAATATTTTGATAAAAAAGCATACTTAATTCAAAGCCCACAATTTTACAAACAAATGGCTATTGCTGCTGGTTTTGAAAAAGTATTTATTGCAACACCAATTTATCGTGCAGAAAAATCTTATACAAGAAAGCATGCTACTGAATTTTCAGGTTTTGACCTAGAATTTGCTAATGTTTCTTCTGTTGAAGATGTTATGAAAGTTGAAGAAGAACTTATTCACGCAGGACTCAAAGAGGTGTCTGAAAAATATGGACAGAAAATTAAAGAAATGTTAGGCGTTGATGTTATTGTGCCAACCCTACCTTTCCCTAGAGTTACTATGAAAGAAGTTTACAAAATCCTCGAAGAAGAATGTGATTATCCTCTTGATGAGGGCGCTGACCTTGATACCGAAGCAGAAAACTTGCTTGCTAGTTATATGTTAAAGAAAAATAATCATCAATTCTTCTTTATCAAAGATTATCCTAGTGATGTTAGACCTTTCTACTCTATGCATAAACAAGATGACCCTGACTATAGCGAAACTTATGATTTATATTATAAAGATGTTGAAATAACAAGTGGGGCTATGCGTGAACACCGACCTGATATTCTAGCAAAACAAATTGCAGATAAAGGCATTGACCCTAAAACTATGGAGGAAAATTATATTAATTTCTTTAAATATGGTTGTCCTCCTCATGGCGGATTTGGTATTGGGCTTGACAGGCTTACAATGCTTATGCTTGATATTCCTACTATAAAAGAGGCAATGTTTGTATTCCGTGGCCCTGATAGATTAAATCCATAAAAATAATATTAATTTTTAAATTTGCTTAAATAAAAATAAATTAAAAGAATTAAACTTAAATATTAATAAAAACATTTCTATAAAAAATAAATTTTATTAAACTCTATTTTAAAAGGAGATAAATATGAGTAAAACAAAAATTACAATTGAAGAAGTTAAGAGGCTTGCTGACCTTTCCGCTCTTGAATTTACTGATGAAGAACTTGCTTCGTTTATTCCAGAATTTGAAAATATTTTACATCTTGTTGATGAAGTTAAAAATTGTGATGTTGGAGATGGACAGATAGATTATCCTAAACATCTACTTTGCTCTTTACGAGATGACCAAGTTAAAGAAAGTTTGCCACAAGAAGAAATATTAAAAAATAGTCCAAAAACAAAAAAAGGCTCATTCTGTGTGCCTAAAATGCTGGATTAAAGGAGGACAAAATGAATTTAAAAGATTTATCTCTTATTGACCTTGCTAAAGCAATCAAAGAAAGAAAAATTTCTTCATATGATGCTACAAAATACTATATTGAAAAATGCAAAGAAAATGCTCATTTAAACGCTATTTTAGAAATCTATGATGACGCACTTGAAAATGCAAAAATTATGGACGAAAAAATTGCTAATGGTTTTGAAGGGAAATTGGCAGGTGTTCCTGTTGTAATAAAAGACAATATTTTGTATAAAGGAAAAATTGCATCTTGCAGTTCTAAATTCCTAGAAAATTATGTTGCACAATATAACGCTGATGTAGTAACAAAAATGCTTGATGCTGGTGCTGTAATTATTGGGCGTGCTAATATGGACGAATTTGCAATGGGCTCCTCAACAGAAAATTCTGCATTTGGTATTACTAAAAATGCTCTTGATGAAAGTCGTGTACCGGGAGGCTCTAGTGGTGGCTCTGCTTGTGCTGTTGCTGCTGGAATGTGTCCTGTGGCTCTTGGCACTGATACCGGTGGTTCTATAAGACAACCCTCATCTTATAACGGCGTTGTTGGAATAAAACCAACTTATGGTCGTGTTTCTCGTTATGGCGTAGTTGCTTTTGCAAGTTCTATAGAACAGGTTGGACCTATAACTAAAAATGTAAAAGATAATGCTTATATGCTTGAAGTATTATCAGGCGGAAGCGAACATGACGAAACATCTTTAAAAATGGATTCTTGCAACTTTCTTTTGCAAATTAAAGGTGATATAAAAGGTTTAAAAGTTGGAGTTTTAAAGGAAATAGAAGATGCTGTAAAAGGACTTGAAGTTGAAAAGGCATATAATGATGCTAAAGAATTTTTAGCAAATAATGGTGCTCAAATAATAGAAACATCAATCCCTGATTTTAAACTTGCTTTACCTTGTTATTATATAATTGCTCCCGCTGAAGCAACCTCTAATTTAGGAAGATTTGATGGCGTTAAATATTCAAAAAGAAGTCAAAACGCAAAAGATGTAGACGAAATTTATATAAAAAGCAGAAGTGAAGGCTTTGGCAAAGAAGTCAAACGAAGAATAATGCTTGGTAATTTTGTTCTTAGTTCTGGTTATTTTGATGCCTATTATAATAAAGCAAAAAAATTACAACAAAAATTAAAAAATGAAGCAAAAACTGTTTTTGAAAAATGTGATGTATTTATTTTGCCAACAACCACTGGCGAAGCATTTAAAATTGGTGAAAAAATGGGCGACCCTGTAAGCATGTATAAGGAAGATTTGTTTACAATATTGACAAATATTTTAGGAACTCCTTCCATCTCTATCCCTTTTGGAAAGGGCAAAAATGGTCTGCCTCTTGGACTTCAAATAATCGCTGATAATTTGAATGAAGGGGTAATATACAATGTTGCAGACTTTATTGAACAAAATCTTAGGGAGGTGTAGTTATGCAAGATTTTGATATTGTTATAGGACTTGAAGTCCATAGTGAATTAAAAACAAATAGCAAGGTGTTTTGCTCTTGTGCAAATAAATTTGGTCAAGCACCTAACACAAACTGTTGCCCTGTATGCGTAGGTCTTCCAGGGGCTTTGCCTGTTTTAAATAAAAAAGCAGTTGAACTTGTTATTAAAGCAGGTCTAACTATGGATTGTGAAATAAATGACCTTGCAGTTTTTGAAAGAAAAAATTATTTCTATCCAGACCTTGCTAAAGCATACCAAATTAGCCAACTTGTACGCCCTATTTGTATTGGAGGTCATATAGACCTTAAAGATAAAAGTGTAAGATTAAATCGTATTCACCTTGAAGAAGACGCAGGTAAACTTGTGCATGGAACACAAGCCATTGGAACTTTAATTGATTATAATAGAGGCGGTGTTCCTCTTATGGAACTTGTTACAGAACCGGATATTTCTAGTGCTGAAGAAGCAGTGGAATTTTTGACAAATCTTCGCCAAAAATTGATTTATGCAGGCGTTGCTGAATGTAAAATGGAACAAGGTGGAATGCGTTGTGATGTCAATGTTTCAGTAAAACCTAAAGGTAGTGATAAACTCGGACAAAGAACTGAAATGAAAAACCTTAACTCTTTTAAAAGCGTTTTTCGTGCTATTAATTATGAAGCAAATAGACAAATGGAAGTTTTAAGAAATGGCGGAAAAATTATTCAAGAAACTAGAAAATGGGACGACAATCATGGTAAAAGTATCTCAATGCGTAAAAAAGAAACTTCTTCTGATTATCGATATTTCCCTGACCCAGATTTACTCGCTGTAGAAATCCCTAGAGAAGATGTGGAAACAATAAAAAAATCTTTGCCTCTTATGCCTGACCAACTTAAATCAATTTATATGAATGAATATGGTTTAAGCGAATATGAAAGCGATATACTTACAAAAGATAAAGAACTTTCAGATTATTTCAATGAGGTTGTAGAACATTTTAATAATCCTAAAGAGGTTACAAACTGGATACTTACTGAAGTATTAAATAGAATAAAAGATGAAGAGAGTGCAGAAATTAAAATATCTCCTTGCGACCTTGCTAAACTTTTAAAATTAGTTGAAGATAAAAAGGTTACTAGAACAAATGCAAAAGAGATGTTGACACGCATTTGGGAAAATGATGAAAATATTTCTTCTCTTGAAAAGGAATATGGCGGAAGAGTTGATGGCGAAGAATTAAAATCTATTGTTGAAAAAATCATTGCAAACAATTCTAAAGCCGTTGAAGATTATCACACATCAGATACACCTGAAAAAGTTTTCCGCTGGTTTACAGGACAGGTAATGAAAGAAACAAAAGGCAAAGCAAATGCTCAAAAAGCCGAAGAATATATTAAAGAGTTGTTAAAGTAAGACTTACAAATTACTATATAAATTTATTAAAAATCAAATAAATTTAAACTATATAAAAACATAAATACAACAAAAATCTCTTATGAACTTATCATAAGAGATTTTTTATTTATTGATTTTTAAAATCCTAAAATTTTAGTTGAATAACTGCTCCAACCACTTGCAGATTTATATGTTTCAACACTTTCCGTTGGAACATATATCGTTGCTAGGGCATCGCAAAAATCAAATGCATAACTTCCTAATGTTGGTGGTGTTGTCGCTCCTATCTTAATACATTCTAAATTACTACAAGACATGAATGCCCTATCACCTATGCTTTCTAAACTTGTACAGCCACTTAAATCTACGCTTGTTAAATTGCTACAATAATAGAATGCCCACTCACCTATGCTTTCTAAACTTGTACAGCCACTTAAATCTAGACTTATTAATCTAAGACAACCATAGAATGCATGATTACCTATACTTTTTACACTTGTTGGTATCTCTATGCTTGTTAGACTGCTACAATCAGCGAATGCCCTTTCTCCTATG
>CALVZG010000008.1 GCA_944372465.1 uncultured Clostridia bacterium | reverse complement strand
AGTTAGATAGAATATATGCCGCTTAAATATTTGATACAACATTCCTTACTGTGGTGACTTACAAATATCTACTTCAATGAACATGATATTCTTAAAAAACTGTTTCAACTTGCTATTGCAATTTGCGAAAATAATTCAATAGCAATAATTTGTATCACATATAAAAAATTAATACCTCCAATGGGGCGATATTCCCAGCATAAATTTTTTGCTGTTTTGGTAGTTTACTATTAATCCGTATGTATATATATCACCTGGATACGTTGTTAAAATTTCGCTATCTTTCGAAATAGCTTTATCTTCAATGATATATAAGTTATATATACATAATAACTTTATCCATGGATCAGGTAAATCTTCTGCCTCCGAATAAAGATTCAATAGTTCTTTACGTATATCAACTAAATTTTTCAAATTCAAAATGTATTTACATATCAAAATGTTACATTTTAATTTAATAATATCAAATGTTAGATTCTTTGGTACGATGGTTAGTGCATTTTCAAAATATTCTAGAGATAATGGGATATTATTTTCACAAAAATAACTTACGCCTAGATTTATATTTGATTGATATTCTTCGTTAGACTTTAACATAGACATTATCTTTTGTGCTTGTTTAAAATAATTCCGCGCAGTTTGAATATTTCTTTTATCTTGGCCCCTATATAGATACAGAATTCCAATATTGTTCAAGCAAGTAGACTTTACAAATTCATTATTGTTTTTTTCGAAATAATTTAAAGAAGCTTCAAGATTCTTTATTGCTTGGTTAAATTCGAAAAGATGTCCTGAATTTCTAAGTATTATATAATAATACTCAATATCGACATATTCATTGTAATTATTAATTAAATTTATTACCTTCTCTTTTACCAAACTATCTCTTCTTAAATGTTGTAAAGCGTTCAAATAAATGCTCCAACTTTCATAATTATCAAGTCTGTTTGCTAATACTTTTATAGTTTTCTCATATTTATATGACTGTAGTAAAAATTTCGCTTTATAAAGTTCAACATTGTAATATTTAATTAATTGCTCTGTTATTTCGAGTCCTTCAGAAAAACAACTTGTTTTTTGAAATGAATCAAGTATTTTTAAAATAGAACTGACCGAAAACAGTAAAATAATTCTCTTATCATTTATGCGACTTGATAAATTTCTGTATAGTTGGCATATTTGGAAGTACCTAAATTTATCATATAATATGTTAATATACTTTTCAAGTGCGCCTAAGTGTTGTAAAAAGTTGAATTGTTTTTCAAGTTCAAGTAATCCGTTAATGCAAAAAACGAAATCACTATCATCTATTTGTTCGTATAGAATATCTGAAAATACTTTTTTGCATGATTGTAATAGCTCAATAAACCTTTCTTCTTCAGTTGATTCTAAATTATCTCTGCTGGCTTGTGATATTTTTTCGTGTTCTATCTTAAGGGTTTCATTGTCACCTATCAGGATATATTTCATCTTGCATAGATTTGAAATACTTTGTTGAAATTGCATTTTGGTACAATTATGATTATATTTAACTATACGTTCTATGAAAGATAGTTTTATGCCTTCTGGGAATAGTGCAGCTAGATTAACTATGTCTTTCTTAATTTCATCAAGTGCTTTTATTCCATGTAACGTAGGTATATCAGTTATGTTATTTGTTCCATTTTGTTTTATCTGAAAGATAAATTCATCTATCTCTCTCATATTGCCATATTGGACTAATGTGTAAAAATACTTTATACGTTCTTTTACATAAAAAAACTGCTGTGAATTTAGGTTTTTATTACATATTTCTTCAAATTGCTCAATTGTAATATAGCTTAATTTTAATGTTAAACTTTCACTATCTAATCTTTGGTCTTGAACTAACTTTTTGGTAATATCTATTTCGTTTTTTAATGTATAAGAAGTGAATAACAACACATTTCCATCTAATTGACGAATTAATTCAAAGAAATCTTTTGTTATCTCTTGAGGCAGGCATTGAATATTATCAACAAAAATAATAATTCCTGTTGTATTGCTTAAATAGCGTAAATAATCGTTAAAAAGAATTTCATTAGAATAATACTCTTTTTTCAGATTATCATCATTAGTGTTTAGTATTCTATATATTAAAGGTCCGATTGTCGGAATTAAAGAAAGAGATGCGATTAATGCTTTTTTAGCATTTGATCTAATTTCTTCTTTATAATTTTCTCTATCTAAAAATGATAAAAAGCTACAATCACTCGTAACATATGTTTTATTAAATTGATTAGGATTGCTCTTTTGTAAAAGTTTATAAATTAACAGATTATAGAAAAGATCTTTAGAGCAACCCTCTGTAAGAGGAGAACAGTCATAGTGTAAAACGGTACATGCAGAATACAAGTTGTTTTGTTTAATATTATTTAATGAAGTAAAAACTGTTTCTGTTTTTCCGGAACCGGATAATCCAAATATAGAAATATGGCCTTTCATATTATTGCCATTAACATAATTCAGAATATCTTTTTCCTCATTCCTATATAGATGTTTTAGAGAATCTATGTAAATTTTTGACATATTAACACTCCAAACTAATAATAGATAGAATATCATTATATAAATCCATTAATGTATAAGATACTTCTAAAGGTCTCCATCCTATGGTTAATCTTTCTTGAATTCTATTAGCTGACGCAATGGAACTTTTGATATCAAAAACACTATCAAATACAACTCCACTTTTGTCAAAAACTACAGGTGTTGAATTCCTAAAATCAATAATGTAAGCTGGGATATCTAATAATGTAGTTTCCAAACCGTATTTTAATAAATATGCTAATGCCCAATGTGTATTATCAGACCATAATCTTTCGTCTTTAGTAATCACAAAACGAATAGCTCTCTCACATTCAGACGCACTCATATTTTTTATACGTGCATATTCATTTTTTATACTTGAGTTTCTATGGTTTCCCAAAATCGTATTCATGTAACCGACTTTTTTAGAATATTCAAAAAATTTCTCAGTGTTATCTCGTAAATCCGCAACATGTTTTGATTCAACACTTATGATTCTTCTGGTTATATAAACTTCTATTTCTTTCGGCAGAGTACTATTTGTTTCAAAATCTATGTACTTAAACTTATGTATATTTTCTCCTGTAATTGACATAATATCACCCCTTTGTATTATATCACAATATTTTATATTTACGTTAATTATCATTAAATTGTTAAGCAAATAGCGGATAATTCTAAGTTATCCTTCATTAGTCGGAACTGCATAGGGGGAGATATAGTATTAATGTTTTGAATAAAAAATAAAAAGACCACAATCATAACGATTGTGGCGAATATTAACAAATAAAGGATAATATACAGTTATCTTTGATAATGTGATTTTATTGATTCTTATGTGTCATATACACAGGTATCAAATAATTCATTAAATGGAGATAGTGACATTAAATAATCCATAATATTTTTATGAACTTCTTCAGGCGTTCCATCTGCTTCAATAGCATGAAGAGGATAATCTTTAGTGAGTCGTTCAAAAGAATCCAATAGATTTTTTGTGTTTTCTTCTTTTTGATAAAGTACATTCTTCAAATCTTTTCTTGATTCATTATGTTTTAATATCGTTTTTCGATTAACTTTCAAATATAATGCTATATCAGGAATTCTGCTATATTTATGTAATGCTTTAAGCCATGAATATTCACATCCATAAGCTGTTTTAAATGCTACATCATCAAAAAAATATTTGTCAGAAATCAAAATCTTGTTGTCATCAAGTAATGGCTTAGTTACAAATTTGTACCATTGTTCAGAGTCATAGAATGATGTATAAGCAGAATAAGATGTCAGCCATTTGTTCCCTGTTGAAATAAATTGAACAAGATCCATTATTTCAACATTTTCTTTTGAATGCAATCTGAATCGAGTATGTATAACATCAAATTGTTTTAAGTAATTGTAATATGATGATAAATCATCACCAATATTATAACGTATATTTGGATTAATATCTTGTACTGCACCAATGCGAAATCCTCTTTCGCTAAAGTATGATAGCAATTTTTTGATTTGTGTTGTTTTTCCTGCACCGTCGGGACCCGAAAAAGAAATTAGCATAATATTCCTCCTGAAAATAAAATATGGAAAGGGTTATAGTATTTTGTCAAATTACGATAGAGATAATAAAGAAATCGATTTTATTGATAGAAATAATATTTGCTCATTAATAGAAAATGCCTATAGTGAGGCTTCTAGAGATAGCACATATTTTAAAATTATATGTCTTTATGGAATAGGCGGAATAGGTAAAAGCCGTATATTAAAAGAAAATCTTAAAAATATGTGCATACCTAAGGCTAAGCCGATATATATTACTTTAGAAATAACACATCGTGATGATTTGCTAGATATACTCATAAAATTCAGAAAGGCTTTGCCTAAAAAGTATTTTTATCCTTTATTTGACTACGCTATGCTTATTTTATGGAATAATCTTAATGTAAGTCAACTAAATGACGAATTTCTAAGCTTTACAAAAAACAACATTGTAGAATTTCTGAAAACAGCTTTAGATGCTACCTTAAGTCCAATAACAGGGTTGTCCATAGCATCAGTTATTGATTTGTTTTTCAGGTCTTATAATAAGCTTAAAAAAATATATAGTTGCCATCAAGTGAATAAAATTCTGGATAATATAAATAATATGCAGACATATGATTTGCTTCAAAATCTTCCTTTGCTATTAGGTAAAGATATACACAGAGTATTTCTTGATAAATCATTAATTATGGTTGTTGATGCATTTAAAAATTATTCGCAAAGTATAACTGACACAGCAAGTTGGCTGATTTCTATAATACAGAATATACAATATGGGTTGTTTATAATAACAAGCCGCGAAAAAATAATTTTGCCGGAAGATTTAAAAAAATATGCTGTTTGCAGAGAAATTTCTGAACTGCCGGAAGAGGAAGTTGAAAAAGAACTCCTCAAACAATTTAAAGAATATCCTGAACTTGTAGAAAACATTATTACAACTACCAATTGCATACCTATCTACTTAGATTTGGCTATTCAAACTGTCAATAAAATAAGTGAAAAAAGGATTTCAAAAAATCAAATTCTTTTCAAAGAAAAAAAGGATATCATTCAGCAATTTTTGGCTCATTTAAGTGAACAAGAGCAAAAGTCTATAATGGTGCTGTCAATTGTGCAAATATTTGACGATTTGATTTTTGAACATCTTATTAAAGATTTAAATTTACAAATTGAAGTGCTGGAATATGATACAATTTGCAATCGAACATTAATAAGGAATCTTGAAAATGATAATTATTTTTACAAAATACATGATATTGTAAGTGACAACATTTCAATTATAGCAAATCAATTTTATAGAGAACGAGTGTTAAAAAGCTATTTAAGTTACATTCATTTACGTGGGTGTAAAATTTACAGCGACATTCAAACAAATATGCTTTTTAAACACATTCTTACGCTTTTCATTAAATTTGATATAACTCTATCGCAAGAATATAATGAAGCATTACTTGATATTTTCTTTGTAATTAAAGAGGCTAACATACCTTTTGATTGTTTTGAAATTATGGGGTTTGAACAGAATGATAATTTTAAATTTCTTTTCAATTTTATTAGGGCAATAAGTGAGGAACGAGCTAATAGTAGCATTCGCCTGCAATGGTTAAATGAAATTGATGAAAATTTATGTTGTTTTGGGAAACATATAAAATCTTTACAAATTATGAAGGCATATCTTCGTGGACTTTGCGAGGGAGCACAGTATTTAAAAAGTACTGTAACAACAATTAATTCTTCACTTACCAATGTAGAAGTAAATGAATGGTATTACGGCCAGGCCAAAATATTTTTTGGCGATTGTTGCATCTCTTACGGACAATTTAAGACCGGTTTAAGTGAATTACAGGAATATCAAAAATTGCTTCCAAATTTAGTAGGAAAGACCAACTATAAAAAGTCAATAGGAAAAATAAAAAAATAACGAATAAGGGAAGAAAAAATATGCAAGACAAAAAGACCTGAACAAAAAGTCCAAGTCGATGGATAAGTGGGTATAAAAAGATTATTTAAATTGAGGGACGTAAGCGGTATTGTATTTCAAAACAGCAAAAATGGTGTTA
>CALVZG010000007.1 GCA_944372465.1 uncultured Clostridia bacterium | reverse complement strand
GATTACCATCTTCATCGTAACTTTTGCTATTTTGAAGATATTCGTCAGCAGAACTAGCGAAATCATCGTTATAAACAAAGTCATTACCAGTGTTATAAGGTGGATCAATGTAAATCATTTTGATTTTATTTAGGTATGTTTCTCTGAGAAGCTTTAAAACATCAAGGTTATCTCCCTCAATGTAAAGATTTTTTGCATTGTAAAAGTCAACACTTTCTTCTCTGCAAGGGCGAAGTGTTGAATTGATTGGTGAATTGGCAGTTAAAATTGCTTGCTTTTTGCCTGCCCAGTTAAGAGTGTATCTTTCGTCAGTTCCGTCAACCACAACTTTGCTGAGTTCCTGTTTAAGCAAATCAAAATCAACAAGTTTAGCAACTTGTCCGTTTTCATTTTTACCCTCAGTAACACAGTTAGGGAATAGCTTTGCTATTTTCTCAACATTTTCATCTACCAAGTTTTTACTCTGCATTTTCATCTTTTCCATTATTTTTCTCCTTTTGGTGGTTTTATTTGTTTTGATTCATTAAGAGGTTTTATATTTTTGTTTAATTGATTTGTTTTTAGACCTCGATTATCAGTGCCAGATAGTTTCACAATGGTTTTTTGTGATTGTTTTGCACTTAAGCCATCTAAAAGTCTTTTCCCCATATTAATTATCTCCTTTTGAATAAGTATAACTTGTCGTTTCTATAGTCCAATCTCTCTCTTCTTTCGAAAATCTCATTGGAATATCACCAATTTCTAAATCGCTTAAATTGATTTCAATGTCTTCATACATTACTACATTAAAACCACTTATTATTTCAAATTTAAAAATCAATATAAAGGTGCCCTTATTAATACTTTTTTCAAGCTCTTTAAGATTTGTTTTTGATAATCTAAAGATTATTTCAATTTGCCCACAGTTCTCTTTCAAATTTTCACATAAACTAGTATTTATAAGGTTATCAACATAAAAATCGTTTTGATAGTTAAAATTTATGGCTTTTAAGTTTATTTTATTAATAGGTGCATTATCTGTATAATAAAGTATCTTTAATTTTAAAAGATTTAAATTTTTATTAAAATCAAAATTATTATCTAACCCTACATAATATTGGTTTACTGGAAAATTATGAATATTTTTATAGTATAACTCAGTATTTTTTAGTAATTGAAATGAGCATTCGGGTTTAATTTTAATTAATGCATATTTTTCTGAGATAAATGTTTCAGCATTCTGCTTTAATGATACTTGTGTTTGAATAACCGCCACAATACCTAAAATAACTGTTCCGTAATACCCTAAACAACCACCTATAATTTCAGCGTTATCTGAATTATTTATATAGTCAAGTTTATGCATAATAACTAACACTATTATCGGAATAATTAATAGTAAAATTCCCGTAATAATCCACCATTTATATTTTTTAAAGAAATTTTTAATCTTCACTATTATCCTCATCCTTTTTTACTTGCAGTAGTAGTTTATCAAAATCACTTTGGTATAATCTGTCCTGCACGATTCTATATTTTTCGAACTCGCTTTCTGCTTTAGCTTTTGCAATTTCGGCACTGATTTTACCATTGTCTTGCAAAATATCTCTATCCCAAAGTTTTAAAAATCCATTTAATCTTTGTTCCCAATCTTCCATTGTCATAGGAATATTTCTTTCTGCTTGTGCTTCTGCCATATCTAAATATGCTGATACAATTCTGCCAAGTTGTGATAGTTCTTGTTCTGTTAGATAATTTTTTGCAACAACTACATCATATTTATGAATTTTAGAATTTGGAGAGCCATCCCAAGAGGTTAAACCCATATTTTCTTTTTCAGCGTCTGCACGATTATAAATTAATTCGGCAGCAGTTTGACCATGTACAGAGTAGTGGAGTTTGTTTTGTACAGCAGAGAAAAATCTTTGAGTGATTTTTGAAGTTGGATCATAGTCTATTGCAGTTGCATAAATATCTGTGATTTTTTGATAAAACAATCTTTCGGACAAACGAATTTCTCGAATTCTTTCTAATTGTTTTTCAAAATAATCTCTTGTTAGAATTGAGCCACCTTTTTTTAGCCTCTCATCATCCATTGCCCAGCCCTGAATAGTATAATCTTTAACAATTGAGTTTGCCCATTTTCTAAACTGAACTGCACGTTCATTGTTGACTTTAAAACCAACAGCAATAATCATTTGAAGATTGTAATGTTTTGTACTATAAGATTTTCCGTCACTAGCAGTTATTCGGAAATTCCTAATAACTGAATCTTCAGTTAATTCTTTGTCGTCAAAAATCTTTTTGATATGTTCGTTTATAGTTGGAACACTTACTCCATAAAGTTCTGCCATCATTTTTTGAGTAAGCCAAATATTTTCGTCTTGATAGCGAACCTCAATAGTCTTCTCGTCATCTCCAACTGATGCAATATAAGTTAAATACTCAGCTGTACTAGAACGAATTGTGATTTCTTGCTTATTTTTTTTCATTATCCCTCCAACTGTTGTAATTCTTTTTTCATTTGCTTAATCTCGTCATTAAGTTTCATTTTTATGTTTGGTTGTTTCTCTGTATTCATTATTTTTGTTTGCCTTTCAATTTCACTTTTTTGTTTTTTGATTGCACTCATTCTATCAACATATTGTTTAAAATCCTCGCTGGTTTTGAAAGGGTATAAGGTAAGTTTTGCAATCA
>CALVZG010000006.1 GCA_944372465.1 uncultured Clostridia bacterium | reverse complement strand
TGTTGTACTGCTACTCCAACTACCTATATTTATCGTCGGTTTCCAACCATTAAATGTATATCCTGTCTTTGTTGCAGTTGGAAGTGAAATCCTACTCTCTATATTGTATCCTAAAGAACTTATAACTTCTCCGTCACTATTAAATGTTATTGTATATTCTATCGGATTGTACTGAGCAATCAGTGTAACATCTCCATACATATTTGTCATTGTTGTGCTTATATCATAATCTGTTGATGTATTCCAGCTTCCAGAACTCTCTACTGCTTTCCAAAATAAAAATGAATATGCCGTTTTTGTAGGTGATGGCAACACAAATGAACTTTCAATTGTATATATCATTTCATTTATACTATTTCCACCATTAGTATTAAAATTAATTGTATATTCAATGGGTTCCCATTTCGCTATAAATGTTACATCAGAATTTAAATATAAATTGTATTCTAAACCTGGTTTATAAATACCCCCCCTATATTCCCAACCTAAAAATTCATATCCTGTACGGGTTGGTGTTGTGCTAGGAATAGTAAATGTTTCTCCAGATAATCCAATGGTATTCGATGGACTACCAGTCCCTCCATTAGCGTCATATGTAATAATAAATTGATATCTAAAAACTAATCTTAAAGTAATATTTATTTGGCTTGTAACATCATCTGAATTGGGTTGACTTGTTGAAGTTGTATCTCCTGTATAAATATAAAAACTTGAATAATTATTATAATTATTCCCTGTATACTTCCACCTAGTACCATCATAAATTGTGATGTGTCCCATACGCCTTACGCTTATTGCGCCGTTGTAATCATAATAAAAAGTTTTACAGTAAATATTAGTAACATCTTTCCCATTATAATATTCTCCATTTACCTTTAATGTATCATCACTTCCATTACCAAATTCTACGCTTGCTTTTTTCTCTGTATACCAGTTAATTAAAAAACTTCCGTCAAACTTAGTAGGAGGAGTAGCATCCCCAGAAAAATAAGAAACTGAACTATCATATATTGATAATCCAATGTTTAAATCAAAATTTGCTGCAGCATCACTTTCTATTTCCCCTGTTTGAATACTTGATAAAATATATATTCCACCTGCAAGAGTGAATAATGATAATAAAAAACAAAATATTATATTAATTCTTTTCATACGAAATCTCCTTAATATCTTAAAAATTATATATTTACAGGTTATATATTATTATACACAAAACTTTATATATTAATAATTTTATTATCTATTAAATAAAATGTCAAATATAATTGATTTTTTAATAATAAAACTAATATATTATAAAAAAAATTAGAGAAAATTTCTCTAATTTTATTTTACTATTAAATTTACAATTCTATTTGGAACATATATTTCTTTTATTATTGTTTTATCTTTTAAAATTTCTTTTATTTTTTCATCTTCTTTTACTTGTAATAAAATTTCTTCCTGTGATTTTGATGTATCTATATTGGCCTTTGTTATAATCTTGCTATTGACTTGAACTGCTATTTCTACCATATCTCTTACAAGTTTACTTTCATCATATATTGGCCAAGTAGCATTTGTTATATCTTTACCATATCCACATAGAGTCCAAAGTTCTTCTGTGATATGTGGAGCAAATGGATTAAGTAAAGTTAATAAAATTTTATATTCTGCGTTATTCAATTTTTTTACTTTGTAAATTTCATTTACGCATGTCATAAGTTGTGCTATTGCTGTATTAAATTTTATTTTGTCTATATCTTCTGTAACTTTTTTTATTGTAGCATTTATTATATATGATAATTCAGGTGATACTTCTTCTCCATTTGTCAACATATCTTTTAAAGCGACTACTCTTCCTACGAATTTATTTGCACTTCTTACGCCTTCATCTGACCAATTTACATCTTGAAAATAATCGCCCATAAATGCTTCCCAAATTCTTAAAGAATCTGCACCATATTCTTTAATTACATCTCTAGGGTCAACCACATTGCCTAGGCTTTTAGACATTTTAACACCATTTGAACCTAAAACTATGCCTTGCGAAACTCTTGACTTAAAAGGCTCGCTTACAGGTGAAAGACCAATATCGTACAAAAATTTATTCCAAAATCTTGCATATAGAAGATGTCTATTTGTATGCTCGTTACCTCCATTATAAAGATCAACAGGCATCCATGATTTTAATGCATCAAAAGAGGCAAACTCTTTATCATTATGTGGATCGCAATATCTCATGAAATACCAACTTGAACCTGCCCAGCCCGGCATTGTGTCAGTTTCGCGTTTCGCATCTCCTCCACAATTAGGACATTTAACATTTACCCAACTGTCAATAAGGCTTAATGGACTTTCACCATCTTTAGTTGGTTCATAACTTTCTACTTCTGGCAAAATTACTGGGAGTTCATTTTCTGGAACAGGCACCCAACCACATTTTGGACAATTAATCATAGGAATAGGTTCTCCCCAATATCTTTGACGGGAAAATACCCAATCTTGCATTCTAAAGTTTACTACTTCTTTTGCAACACCCATTTTGACTAATTTTTTTGTTATTTTTTCTTTTGCCTCTTCGACTGTAAGTCCACTAAATTCTTCTGAATTTATAAGTTTACAACCTTTTCCTAAATAATTTTGTTTTTCAAAAGCACTATCTACTGTTTCTCGACCGCTTATAACTTGTATCATTGGGATATTGTGTGCAACAGCATAATCAAAATCTCGCTGATCATGACTAGGAACTGCCATTACTGCACCTGTTCCATAACTTAATAATACAAAATCACCTATAAAAATTGGAACTTCCTTGCCATTTACAGGGTTAATACAAGTTAAACCTTTTACTTTGCATCCTGTCTTTGTTTTTACTAATTCTGCTCGTTCAAATTCGCTTTTTTTGCTTGCTTCTTTAATATAGGCTTCAACTTCCTCCCAATTTTCTATTTTATCCTTATTAGCTTTTATAAGCGGATGTTCGGGAGCAAGAACCATAAATGTTATACCATAAATAGTTTCTATACATGTTGTAAAAATTTCAAATTCTCCACCTTGAACTACTTTAAACTTTACTTGTACACCCTTGCTTTTGCCTATCCAATGTCTTTGACCTAATTTTATATGCTCCATATAATCAGTATTATCAAGGTCATCATCTAGTCTTTCTGCATATTTTGTAATCTTTAATATCCATTGACTTTTTGGCTTTTGTATTACTTCAGAATGACACTGACAACATTTCCCATCTTCAACCTCTTCATTTGCAAGTACTCCACAATTTGGACACCAATTCACATTTGCGAATCGCTTTTCAGCAAGTCCATGTTTGTAAAATTGTAAAAAAAGCCATTGTGTCCATTTATAATATTCAGGATCACATGTACTGATTGCTCTTGACCAATCAATACTTAAACCAACTTCTTTTAATTGCTCCTTAAAAACAGCAATATTTCTTGCAACTATCTCTTGAGGAAGTTTTTTCTCCTTTATTGCCGTTCTTTCTGCTTCTAGTCCAAAAGCATCACAACCCATTGGAAAAAGAACATTGTAACCTTGAAGTCTTTTCTTTCTCGCTACTGCATCCATTGCTGAATAACTTCTTACATGCCCTGTGTGAAGCCCTTTTCCGCTTGGATAAGGAAATTCTATCAATACATAAGCATTCTTCTTCCCTTCGCAGTGATTTGGAACTTCGAAGCGTCTCTCTTTTTCCCATATATTTTGCCACTTCTTTTCAATTTCTCTGTAATCCATTTTTTTCTCCTTCATTCAAGAACTAAATTAATCTTAAATTTTATTTTTATTAATTTTATATATTATAATATAACATTTTCTTTTACAAGTCAAATATTTTGCATTTTTATATAACTTCAATAAGTGAATTAACTAAAAAATCTCCTCTATTGATTTTAAATGTCAAAAAAATAAATTATTTTTCAAAAATTGCTTGACAACTGCAAGAAGAATGCGTATAATACCTATGTTAAAATAAAATCTATCCAAAGACAGCAAGTGTGCAAACATAAACACCTAGCGTGTGCTTGCCGAGGAAAGAAGTTATAGTTTGATTTTTATCTCTATGTCTTTTTTCCGAGGGCATAGAGATTTTGTTTTAATAAACACAATATTCAAAAAAGGAGGAAAAAACTTTCATGAGTGCTAACTTAGAGGCTAAAAAGCTTTTAGTTGAAGAAATAAAAGATAAACTCTCAAGAGCTAAATCTGTTACTTTTTCAAACTATAACGCTTTGACCGTTGCTGAAGACACAGAAATGCGTCGTCAATTCAAGAAAAACGGTGCCGAATACAAAGTATATAAAAATAAATTAATACTCCTTGCACTTAGCGAACTTGGTATTAACGGTGCTGAAGAATTTCTTCATGGCACTACTGCTGTCGCTTTTAGTTATGATGATGAAGTAAGTGGTGCTAAAATCACTTGCGAAACTGCTGAAAAAACTAAAAAATTGACTGTTAAATTTGGTTTACTTAATGGCAAATTAGTTGACAGCAATGAGATTGAAGCTTTGGCAAAACTTCCAAGCAAGGAAGTCCTTGTTGCAAAACTTCTCGGAACTCTCAATGCTCCAATTTCTGCACTTGCAAGAGTTCTTATCGCCC
>CALVZG010000005.1 GCA_944372465.1 uncultured Clostridia bacterium | reverse complement strand
GCTCTCATTTGGTGCGGATAACAGGAGTTGAACCTGCACCCTTTCGGACTGGAACCTAAATCCAGCGCGTCTGCCATTCCGCCATATCCGCATTTTATATATCTTTATTTTTTTAGCGGAATGTCAGACTTTAATCAATTTCTTGATTAAGCTGGATTTCTAATCCCAGCGCGTCTGCCACTTCCACCCTAAAATTAACATTTTAGGGAACCCGAACTTTCACCCTAAAATTAATATTTTAGGGAACCCGGATTCCGCCATATCCGCATTTTATATTTTTTATTAAATATCATTCATTTTTCATAATAAAAAAATTGATACTCTTCTATTATACATATTTATTTTATTTTTGGCAAGCACTTTTTTATTTTTATTATAAAAATAGACTAATCATTACAATTAGCCTATCTTTTATGATTAATATTTTTATTTCTTGAAATAATTTTCTTTTCAATAATTTTATATATTTCACTTACTATTAACATTGCAAATGAAAAACCAAATATTATAAGCCATTGAGATAAATTTAAAGTTCTTAAATTTAGCAAATATTGCAAAGGAGTAAACGCAAATAATGCAATTAAAACAAAACAAAAAGCAACTGCTAGCAAGAAAAATTTATTTTCTAATGGTTTCGATTTTAAAATACTACTATTGGTTCTCATTGAAGCTAAATAGAACATTTGAATAATATTTAAAGTATAGAAAGCCATTGTAACTGCAACTCCTTCGCTGTAATATTTTATACCTATTACATAAGCAAGCACAACAAACAATGTTTGGAAAAGCCCTAATATAACTATTGACCAACCTATCCCATTTGAAAACAATCCTTTTTTGGAATCTCGTGGAGGTAAATCCATAAGGTCATTTTCAGGTTTCTCTACACCTAAAGCAATAGCAGGCAAAGAATCTGTTATCAAATTCACAAATAAAATTTGCACAGGGAAAAGGAATATATATTGTGGGAAAAGCAATGTTACAACAAAAAGCGAGAAAAGTTCTGCAAGATTTGCTGAAAACAAAAACTTAACTGTTTTTTGAATGTTTTGATATATTTTTCGTCCCTCTTCTACAGCAATAATAATTGTGGCAAAGTTATCATCTGTAATAATTAAATCGGAAACCTCTTTTGCAACATCAGTGCCTGAAATTCCCATACCAATACCAATATTCGATTTTTTTAGGCTAGGCGCATCGTTGACGCCATCACCTGTCATAGCAACTATATGTCCTTTACTTTTAAATGCCTCAACTATTCGAACTTTATCTTCCGGGCTTACTCTAGCAAAAACTTTATACTTTTCTATTTTTTCTTTAAACATCTCTTCGCTCATTTTTGCTATTTCACTGCCTGTAATAACTTCACTATAATCACTTGCAAGTCCTATTTCTTTGGCTATGGCAAAGGCTGTCTGACTATAATCTCCCGTTATCATTATAGGTTTCATACCTGCACGCTTACATTTTTTTACAGCGTCCTTGATTTCTTTTCTAGGAGGGTCTATCATACCAACAAGCCCTATAAAAACTAAATCATTTTCGTTAAAATCGTTTTCTTTATTTATTTTTTTATATGCAAGAGCAAGAACGCTTAAAGCACCTTTACACATTTTATCATTTGCTTTAAATATTTTAGATTTTTCTTCAGCACTAAACGGTAATATTTTGCCATTTATCATAATAAATTTACATTTCCCAATAATTCTATCGAGTGCGCCTTTTGTGTACATTACTTTTTCATGATTTTCTTCTATAAGAACTGACATCATTTTACGATTACTATCAAATGGTATTTCATCTATTCTATGATTATTTTTATCAAATTCTGATTTATCAAATTTTAATTTTTTTGCAAGTTCGCTTAATGCTACCTCTGTAGGATCACCTAAAAAAGAACCGTTAGATAATAAAGTATCATTGCAAGCAAGTATGCAACTTAAAAATGCTGACATTGAATTATCATATGCGAATTTTTTTTCTTGCAAATCATTATCTACATAAATAGAAGTAACTGTCATTTTATTTTGAGTTATTGTGCCTGTTTTATCTGAACATATGACATCACAACAACCAAGAGTTTCAACTGAATGCATTCGCTTTACTATTGCTCTTTGCTTCGCAAGCCTTGCAACACCTAAACTCATTATGATTGTAATAACTGCTGGCATACTTTCTGGAATTGCTGCAACTGAAATTGCTACTGAAGTTAGAAAAGCGTCCATAATATTTGCAGGATTAATACATATTTCTATGATAAAAGTTAAAACGGCAATAGCAAGTACAAGATATGTTAAAATTTTGCCTACATCTTTAATGCTTTTTTGCAGTGGGGTCATTTCTTTTTGATTGTCTTTTATAACTTTTTCTATCTTCCCAAGTTCTGTATCTTCTCCAAGGGCGACAACTGCTCCATATCCTCTTCCACATGTTATAACTGTGCCCTTATAAGCCATATTTTTGCGTTCACCAAGTGGACAAGAATTTGGACATAAAATATCCGCCTCTTTCTCAATAGCATGACTTTCACCTGTCAGTGAAGATTCATCTATTTTAAGTTGATGAGTTTCAATTAAACGCAAATCAGCAGGGACTATACAACCAGCCTCAAGGGATACAATATCACCTATAACAAGACTTTGTGTGCTAATCTTTTTTAATTGTCGATTACGCATTACATAGGTTTCGGGCTGGGTTAATTTATTAAGTGCTTCAAGTGATTTCTCCGCTTTGTATTCTTGTATTACGCCAAAAACTGCATTCATTATGACTATGAAAAGAATTATACAGCCATCTATTATTTCACTTGTTGAATTTTCTATAACTCCTATAACTATTGAAACGGCAGATGATAATAACAAAATTATTATCATTAAATCGAAAAATTGTTGAAAAAATTTGCTTACTATACTATTTTTTTTGTAGTTTTTGACATTAGATAAATTTTGGCTTCTGTTTTTAACCTCATTTTCATTTAAGCCATAAATCGAACTTTTTAAATCATTTAAAGTTTCTTTTACACTTTTATTTTGATATTCTTGATTCAAAGTTAATTATTCCTTTTAATTAAATTTTAAATTATAAAAAAAGTTAAAATTGCAAGTGCTATCAAATAAACACTGAATATTTTAAAATCAAGTTTTTGAGTTAGTTTAATCATTAACTTTATTGATAATATTCCTACAACAAAAGCAATTATAAATGCAAGAATTAAACCTATGGTATTGACTGATATATAAGTGCCACCACAACCAATTTCATAGATTTCCATTAATAAGGAAAGGATAATTATCGGGACACTCATTAAAAAAGAAAACTTTGCACATTCTTCTTTACTTGCTCCACTTAAAAGACCTGCTGAAATAGTTGTTCCTGAACGAGATATTCCGGGAAAAACTGCAAGACCTTGCGCTATGCCCATAATTAGTGCATTTTTGTATCTCAAATTATTGTTTTTAAAAACTTTATTTTTACAAAATTTTTCGCTAAACATTAAAAGAAATGCAGAGATTAAAAAAGAGATTGCCAAAAAACTTCCACTAAATGATAAATTTACAAGAGGCATTAAAATCAGAACAATTAGACAAGTTGGAATTGTTGCAATATATATATTCATGCTTTCAAGTGAAAAAGGGTGTCTTATCATATTTAATACATCTTTTCTAAAAACGACTAAAACTGCAAGTAATGTTGCAACATGTAAAATAATGGATACAAAAAGAGAATCTTCTATACCAAATATGCTAGAAAGTAAAACTAAATGACCACTTGACGAAACAGGCAAAAATTCACATACCCCCTGCACAAGACCAAGTAGACATAGAACAAAAACTTCCACTTGTCCACCTCTCATATTTAATATACAAACAAGCAAAGTTTTTTATGACAAGAGTTAATAACAAATTAATATAACAAAAAATAACAAGACATTTTAATCTTGTTATTTTTATAATTACTTTTTTAATTTCTCTATTAGTTGCCACTGCCAGCACTATGATGACTACAACTTATATTAATGATAATATCCTGATTAATCTCATATATAGATGTTTCTCCAGAACCTGCAACTAAACTATATTCATTGTAAGTATGATTAAAACTAAAATCATAATACATTGTAGTCGAAACATCAGATTTAAATTGAATAGTATTAACTCCCGTTAAAATTAATTGAGTACCATTGATTGTTAATTCTGAAAATTCTCCGCCATTGATAGAAAACAACAAACGATTACTGACATATATTTAAAAAAATAATTTCATCCCATTAAAACATATACATTTATTATAATATCTTGAGTTATGTCAAATGTTACTTCATTATAACCTGAAGCACCTTCATCGCTATCCAGTATAGTTTCAGAGTATATTTCTGGTTCAAAAGTAAATGTGACAGTGTTACCTCTCATAGAACCATTTTTAACATAAAATGTTATATTGTCAATTGAGTCTAATTGTAATGTGCCTATCTCTGTTATTGGTATCATTTCTTCAGAATCATTAATAGAATAATAAAAATCTATAATATTAGAACTATAGTTATATTGAATGTCTAAAGATACATTACCTACGGTTTTATATTCTTCTAAATCAATTACTATATTGTCAAGGTTGATATTTGCTGATGTCCCACTTGCTAATGTTATTGTAATTGTTACTGTGCCTGAAACGCCCTCGTATGTTGATACATCTGCAAGTGGTACTTCATCTCCTGCAATCTCACCGCTTACCGAAATAGCAGCATTAGTTAATGTTGACTTTGTGCTTGCAATATATTTTGTTGATGTGGTATTAACCAAATCAAGTTGCAAAGTTATTGAACCTGTTGTACTTGACACATCCCCTATATTTAAGTCAAACCCTTCGTTTACAAAACCCGGAACAAAATTCTCTAGAGTATTTCCACCCGTTATGCTATTCATTAATCTTATATCTTTTACATACAAAGAAGAATCTGTTAAACTAAACTCAACATTTCCCTTCAAATTGATAGTTTGATTACTTGCTGCTATAACGCCAATAACTAGCATTGATAAAACTAGTACAAACCCCGATAGCATTGAAATTAATTTAATTTTTAATGACATAGTTTTCTCCTTTTAATACAAATCAAGACTCTTTTACATTTATTGTGTGAAACAAAATAAGTTTTATGCGAAATATTGACAATTTTCGACTTCACTTGAAATTAATAAAGAATTAATTTATATTAACCAACATCAATATTAAAGTACAAACTTCTAGATACATATATTTTACTCTTTATGCAAAATTTGTCAACTTTTTTAGATATATTTAATAATAAAAATAATTTTTAGTAATATAAATCGCATAATTTAAACAAATATTTTATTAATTAAAACCTATTATTTAAACGATTTTTTGTTTCTTCTTCGCCTAAAATAGACATAATTGTAAATAAAGTTGGAGAATTCTTACTTCCTGTTATTGCTATACGAATAAATTCGCACACTTTTGCAATATTTCCTTTATAATTTTCAGGGTTTTGTTTATAAAGTTTATTATCTATTGCATAGCCTAATTTTTCTGCTATTGCTTTTACACTATTAAACCATTCTTCATTGCTTGATGGCATAGAGAAATTTTTAGAATAATATGATAAAAATTCGTTTGCTTTTTCTTTATCATCTTCATCAATTTCAAAAATTTTTGGTGATTGAAAGATATAATCAAAGTTTTCTTTCATCATAGAATAATTATATATATCTTTTCTTGGTTTTTGAGTTCCATCTCTATCCATTTGACATAATTTAATATATTTTTGGCTTTCACTTTGCAATATTTTTGCAAGAGGTTTATCATATTCGAGAGCATAATTTAGCCAATTTTGATAAAGTTCTTCTCCACTCATCTTTGCAATTACATTTTTAGATATATCGTTAAGTTTTACAATGTCAAAGATTGGCGCTACTGCAGTTATGTCATTTATTCCAAATTTAAAGTCTTGCCATGGAGTATTTTGATTATTTTTTCTCCAAATTTCAAAACCTGAATTTATCATATTGAGCAGATATTCAAGCACGCTTGTTGTAGGATAACCTTTTTCAAAATAAAACATCATATTTGCTTCAGGGTCATATCGTTTTGATATTTTTCTTCTATGCCCATTATCTCCTATTTTACATATGAGAGGATTATGACAATATTTAATTGGCTCAAACCCTAACGCATTAAAAAGTTCTAGGTGTGCAGGAGTTGAAGAAATATATTCTTCTCCCCTTACTGCGACAGTTGTTCCCATTAAAGTATCATCAATAGCATGTGCAAAAGCATAAGGAGGCACGCCATCACTTTTTAAAATTACAAAATCTTTTGCATTTGCTTTTGCTTCAAGTTCCCCTTTAATTAGGTCATAAAATTTTATTCGTTCTTTACCTGTATTTTGAGTTTTTAGTCTTATTGCAAAACTTTCGCCATTATCAATATGTTTTTTTATTTCTTCATAACTTAAATTTCGACAAGGGTCATATTCTTTTTCATCATCATCTTCAAATTTTGTTTCTCTTAATTTTAAAACATCTTCTTTCCCTTCAGTTTTTTTGCAAAAACAAGGAAAGGCTTTCCCCTCTTCTACAAGTTTTTTTGCAAATGTTTGATATATCTCTACTCTTTGGCTCTGCACATAAGGCCCATAATTGCCTATATCTTTCCCATCTAATGTTTGATATTCATCAAATTTAATCCCAAATCTTGAAAGCACATCATAGATAACTTCTTTTGCTTCTTTTATTTTTCTTTTTTCATCTGTATCTTCAATTCTTAAAAATAATATACCATTAGTGTTTTTTGCTAAATTATAACTTATAAATGCTTGAAAAAAATTACCTATATGCATATAGCCTGTAGGACTTGGTGCAAACCTTGTAACAATTTGGTTTTCCTTTAAATTTCTTTTTGGATAGCGTTTTAAAATTTCTTCAAATGATAATTTCACATTTGGGAATAAAAGTTGTGCGATATCTTTATTATTCATAATAACTCCTCATTAATTAAGCAAATTTATTTTATCATAAAAAATATAAAATAAAAAATAATAATAATACATTTTTAAAAAAACTGCTTCTATTAAAAGCAGTCTGTAAAAACTTTTTACTCATATATATTTAAAGATAAGAAGTTTTGATATTGATATAAAAAGTTGTTTGAATCACTATAATATTTTTGTAACTCTGTGTAATATGCAAAAGCATTGCTTTCATCTTTTTGATAACTTTCTATAGAACTTTCATAAACCTCTACATATTCATATAAAGAAAAACTTTCAAGTGCTTTGTTTAGATAAACTCGCTCTCCTTCTAAAAGTTCTGCTTTCTCTAAAAGTTCATCTGCCATCTCTGCCGTTAGCAAATTGACATTCTTTGTGCTTATATTTGCAAAATATGATAGATTTGCAACTGCTCCGTCATAAAGATTTTCGCCTATAAATTGTTTCCCCTCACCACTTTCTAATAAAAGTTTTCTAATATCATCAAAGACATATAAAACTTGTGTATCTAAACAAAATTGAGTTTGCTCTATTGTTTGTTTATCAGTTCCAAATCCCTCTAAAACATTTACATCTTCTATTAGAAAATTGCTTATATTTATTGCTGTATCATAAACTGCATTTATAAAATTTTTTGCTTCATCTAAATAATTTGCATAAAATCCATTATAAATATCAATATTGGCATTTGTGTCAGCATTATAGATGTTTTTTGATTCTATTTTAATCTTTTCAAAACTTTCATTTAATTTGTTAAGAGAATTTTGAAGATTTGAATAATTATAATTCCCTTCAAGGTTTTCTAAATAGGCAGAGTAATCTTGTATATAATTCATCCCATAAGCATTAAGTACTAAATAATTTTTATCTCCCTCAATTTTACCTTCAGAGTTTTTGTAATTAAAATTATTAAAATAGAAATTGGTCTCTATACTTCCTATTGCTGTCGTCCCGTCTTTAAACAATGTCGCATCTGCTAAATAAGTAGTAAGTGAATTTTGAAAGTCTTGATAAGGATTTCCTTCATTATTCCCTCCACATGCTACAAGCGTCAAACTTGTAAAAAACATTGTTATTGATAAAATTGTTAATAATATTTTATTCTTTTTCATGTTACATCTCTCCTAAAAATTCTTTGACAGTACTATATATGCCATCGGTATCTTGTTGCTGAAATGTTAATGATATTTTCCCGTCATCTTCTATTGACTCAATAACTGTTGTAAAATTAGTTAAATTATAAGTTTGATAAAAACTATTGATTTTATTATATTTTGTTTGTAAAGATTCATCAAAATAATATCTTGTAATTTCGCCATCATTGACAATATAATTATTTACAAAGTTGTCAAGTAATATAATTTTACCATGACTTTGATAGTTATAATCTTTTTGAGTATAGTTTTTTAAGTCTGTTTCAACTAGCGTATTAAACTCATTTGAAATAACAATTAAAAAGTCATCAACAGTATTTAAAATATTAGTTGAGGATAAATTATTTGTAAAAGTGTTGTTAAAACAGCCTTGATAACAATTATTTAATGCATCTATTGCACTTGTTATACTTGAAAGATAAGTTGAAAATGTCTGTCTAAAATCTATCCAAAGATATTGCAAATGTGAATCTGAATTATCATTTAGGTTGTTTAATTCAATTAAATAATTATTCATTTCATCTTGATATGTGTTAGCATCTTCAAGATTATTTTTAATTATTTTATAATTTTTGCTAAATACTTTGTTATCGTCAGCAAGAATGAGATATTCATTATAATAATCTAAAATTTTGTTTATGCTACCACTTAAAACTTTAATATCTTGAACTTCTTGATTGTAATAGTTTTTTGTACTTCCTGCAATCTTTGTCTCTGATTTTTCATAACGAGTTTTTTCGCTTTCATTTTCTAAAAATGATGATTGACTTGCCTCGTTTAATCTTTCAACTGCACCATAAGTATTTGCTGGTATACTAAGAACAATAATTACAACAATGATTGCTATAAATGCTAAAACGCCTATAATCGTAACTAATTTTTTTGTTCCGCTAGACTTGTTAGATTTACCCTCTGTTTTGGCTTTAGCCATTTTTTACCTCCTTTTTATTCATCATCTCCAAACACATCAATGTCAACATTTTCAATTGGTGTTTCCTCAATATTTCTGTAATCTATAGTTTCTCTTTTAGGAGCAAACACCTTTTCTCCAAGATTAACAAATGTAGTATATTCACCTATCCATCTTAATTTTACAGTTCCTACTCGACCATTTCTATGCTTCGCTATTATTAATTCTATTGTCCCTGGCTCATCTTCTTGTGGAACATCATTATATTTTTCAGGATTATATAAAAATAATACTATATCTGCATCTTGCTCTATCGCACCAGAATCTCTTAAATCTGAAAGCATAGGCCGATGCCCATTTTCTGTTCTACTTTCTACCGAACGCGAAAGTTGTGAAAGAACAATGATTGGAATATTTAATTCCTTTGCCGCTAACTTTAAATTACGAGAAATATTTCCCACTTCATTTTGTCTTGTATCACCTTTTCTTGTTTTATCTGACTCCATAAGCTGAATATAGTCAATCATAACAAGATCAAGTCCCTGTTTTGCTTTTAATCTTCTGCACTTCGTCAATATATCCGTTGGAGAAGATGGCGACTCATCAATATAAATATTACTTTGTTCAAGTTTCTTTGTTGCCGTCCAAATTCTCTTCCACTCCTCTTCGTTCATAGTTCCATTAAGTGCTTTTGCCATACTAACCTTTGCAAGTGAGCATATCGCCCTTTGCATGATTTGCTCTGGGCTCATTTCAAGAGAAAACACTGCACAAGTTTTTTTACTTTCTACTGCAGCATTGATTATTATATTCATTGAAAATGATGTTTTACCAACGCCCGGTCTAGCCGCTAACAAAATAAGGTCGCTATTTTGTAAACCATTGGTTATTTGGTCGAACTCTTTAAACCCTGTTGGTATACCTTTAAGAGAAGTAGGGTCTTTTGCTATCGCATTAAATTTGTCTAATACTTTTTTAATTGCACCATTTGGTTGACCTACATGCTCAAGAGAGGAGCGTGCTTGTTTTTCAGATATATCAAAAATTTCTTTTTCTGCAAATTGCAAACTCTTGTCTTTATCTTCATTGTTGTATGCTTCTTCAATAATCTTTTGACTTGAAGTGATTAATTTTCGTCTTATAGAATCTGCTTTTACTATATCACAATAATATTTAAAATTTGCCGCTGAAGGAACAACATTTGTAAGTGCAGTTATGTATTCAATTCCGCCAACTTTATCTAGTAATTTATCTCTCTCAAGTTGGTCGGCTAATGTTACAAAATCTATAGGAATTGATTTCTGATAAACTTTGACCATTGCACCATAGATATTTTTGTGTGCTTCCGTATAAAAATCTTCTTGCGTAACTAATGCTAAAATATCAGTTTGGGACTGTACATCAATTAGAATACAGCCTAATAATGCCTGCTCTGCTTCTATATTGTGTGGCATAATTTTATAATCAGCCATATTCATTCCTCCTTATGTTTTAATCTTTGATAATATTTATATTTTATTTTACAATTTTTCTTTTTTATTTAAATTTTACTGCTTTGTAAAAGGGTCTTTTTTATTATTCTTTTCAATTCGCTCTTTTTTCTTTTTGTCAATTTTAGCACAAATTAATAAAAAGAGCAAGTATAGAACGGCTGTAATACATATTATAATAAAACCACAAAGCACACTACTTATTTGAGTGTATTTAAAAAAAAGAAAGCCGATAAATACATCAAAAACGAAAACAATTAGCAAAAAAATTCCTAATCGTTTTGCCGTTTTCCTTAAATTTCTGCTTTCTTTAGGCATTAACATAATATAACCTCAATTATTATTCTATCACACTTCTTTAAATTGATGAAATGATTTTATACAAAATTATTTTTACAATTTAATCTAATTTATATCTCTCCTCTAAGAATTTTCCCTCTTTCTCTCATTCTTAAATTGTGGTCTAAAATTATTTTTCTTATTCTAAAACTCTTTGGTGTTACTTCTAATATTTCATCATCTCCCAAAAATTCTATAGCATCTTCCAAACTCATCTTCTTTGGTGGAGTAAGTCTTAACGCATCATCTGAACCAGAGGCTCTGCAGTTTGACAAGTGTTTTTTCTTGCAAACATTGACTACAATATCCTCTCCTTTAGGATTTTCCCCTACTACCATTCCTGCATAAACAGGCACTCCCGGTCCTATAAACAAATCGCCTCTCTCTTGTGCGTTGTATAATCCATATACTATAGCCTCACCTGTTTCATGAGCAATTAAAGAGCCATATTCCTTTCTCTTAATTTCTCCTTTCCATGGCTGATATTCATAGAAAATAGAGTTTATTACGCCCTCTCCTCGAGTATCAGTTAATAATTCACTTTTAAATCCAAACAATCCTCTTGATGGTATTAAAAATTCCATTTTCATACGATTCCCATGTGGAGTCATCTGAATAAGTTCTCCCTTTCTTATGCCCATTTTCTGCATAACAACACCGGTGCAGTCCTCTGGCACATCAAGATATAATTTGTCAACAGGTTCACATTTAACGCCATTAATCTCTTTTATTAACACTTTTGGCATTGAAACTTGAAATTCATAGCCATCTCTTCTCATGTTTTCAATTAAAATTGAAAGGTGCATTTCACCTCTTCCGCAAACTTTGAATTGCTCTGCAGTTTGTCCATCACTTACTTTTAATGAAAGGTCTTTTACCGCTTCTTTATATAATCTATCTCTTAAATGACGAGAAGTTACAAATTTTCCCTCTTTCCCAGCAAATGGGCTGTCATTAACCATAAATGTCATCTCTACGCTTGGCTCTGCAATCTTGACAAATTCTATAGGTTCGACCAATTCACTATCACAAATTGTATCACCTATTTGAACGCCTTCCAGCCCTGCTACACAAACTATTTCGCCAATGCTTGCACTCTCAACTGGGACTTTTTTCAATCCTTCAAAGACATATAAACTTACGACTTTAGAACGAATTTTTTTGTTTTCGTCATGATAATTACAAAGAACGACATTCTGTCCTACTTTTAATGTTCCTCTACTAATTTTTCCTACTGCTAGTTTACCTACATAATCATTATGTTCTGCTGAAGAAACTAACATTTGGCATTTACCATTTTCATCTCCTGTTGGGGCAGGTATATATTCAAGTATTTTATCAAAAAGAGGGTTCATATTCTCACCTAAAACATTTTTATCAGCACTTGCAATACCTGCTCTAGCAGATGCAAAAATAAATGGAGAATTTAATTGTTCTTCATTTGCATCAAGTTCTAAAAACAACTCAAGTACTTCATCAATAACTTCGTTGATTCGTGCGTCTTGTCTGTCAATTTTATTTATAACAACTATAACCTTTAATTGCAGTGCCAACGCTTTTTCAAGCACAAATCGAGTTTGAGGCATAGGTCCTTCAAAAGCATCAACTACTAATAATACACCATCCACCATCTTCAATACACGCTCTACTTCTCCACCAAAATCAGCATGTCCCGGAGTGTCTATGATGTTAATTTTTACACCTTTATAAACACAGGAGCAATTTTTAGATAAAATTGTTATTCCCCTTTCTCTTTCTAAAGCATTTGAGTCCATTACTCTGTCTTCTACTACCTGATTATCTCTAAAAACACTGCCCTGTTTTAAAAGTTCATTTACAAGTGATGTCTTGCCATGGTCTACATGGGCTATAATTGCAATATTTCTAATTTTTTCGTTTGTCATAGTTTGTTCCTTCTTTTTTAAATAAATTTTATTTTAACCATATAATAATATCACAATTTTTAATAAATTTCAACTGCTTAAATGGTAAAATATTAAATTTAAATTATTTTATAGTTTTATTATATATAAAAAAATCTTGGCTATTATTTATTCCCAAGATTTTTATTAAATATTTTATTTTGAATGTTTTTTTATAAATCTAATATTTTTTATTTTATTTTTTATATTTTTATAATCTAAAATAATATACAAAATAACAGCAAAAACAATAGAAAAAATTAATATAAAGAGATACCAAAGTCCTACATTTATATTGTAAGAATAAATATAAATTGAATTATTTGCAGTCAAATCCTTCCCGTCTACTGCCCAAATATGATGACTATGCCCATTTGAATCGGTAAATTTATAATCGGCATCAGAATGTAATCTGCTATAATATGTTGAATAATTGTAAATTAGCAAAGGACTATAAAGATTTTTTATTTCGTTAGCAAAAGAGAAATTTTTGCCACAATCTATATATTTTTGAATATACCTTTGACCTACATAAATACTTTCTTCTTCACTTACCTTTATTTTGCTAGAAAATGGAAAAATACCTTGAGTTTGATTTTTTGAAATAAAAATATTATCATCTTCTTTTTTGTCGTCATTTTCATTCTGTTTAACATCATGGTAATAATTCCATGCGCCAAGTGAGGTAAAAATCATATTAAAGCCAATAGTATCTGTTTCTTGATTGAAAGTGGTGTTTGTTATTATAAGACCTTGATTTATTTTATATTCTTCATTAGGATTCTGAATATAAATAAGAGCAAAATTAAGTAAAAACTCCCTTCTTAATTCATCAACCATTTCTGTTAATGTTGCGATAAATGATAGTTTTTCTTCTTGGCTTTCTGAAATATTATCTAGCCTATCACTATTTACTGAAAAATCTAAAGATTGTATAATTCTTCCATTTGATGATATATCTAGGCAAAACATTATAAAATCTCTGCCATTTAAATTCAATGTGCTTTGCCCACAACCTGTAAAAAAAGATAAAGAGAATATTATTGCCATGATTAAGATTAACTTTTTCATAGATATATAATATTCTCTTTATTTTAATTTTAAAACATATTTATTGTAAACATATTTATTAAAGGAATTTAAAACTTGCTTTTTATTACCTACCAATAGAAGCTATATAATTTCCTCCTGAACTTTGAATTTTTAAATAATACCCATTTCCGCAGTCTATGCTTACTACTTTAAGTTCTATAAAGTTAATGGCTGTCGTACCTGAACCAATAGTTGCATAATTGGTTCCATTATCAACAATATTGCCATTATTTGTAGACACGAGTGTATTGCCTTTCGTATCAACTAAAGTATTAATTTGACCACTAGCAAGTGAATAGACAATTCCCGCTTTAACTAATCTTGCACTGGTTGATGAGTTAGTAAATTGTCCGTTATTATAAGCATAACTTATAGAATTTTCGTTGTTAAAAAATCCATTACTATACAATGCAATACCTGTAAAATACGCAGAACATGAACTTGCTGCACTTGTTGTGTTTATAGTAAAGTTACCATCATTTCCTACACAATTTAGTATTCCACCATTACTTATTACAATACCACTTCCATAAAGGTTTATATTATTAGTTCTTGCAGTTAATGAAATGTCTCCCGTGTTGAAAGAATTAACTATTCTACCAATATATGCTTCATCAGTATCATTAAATAATGCTATACCTGCATATCCAAAATAGAAAGGAACTCTTTGAGGTGTAGAATATGTTATGTCTGCGTTATTTGTACTATTTTCTATCATACCATAATTTACACCTACTAAACCACTCATAAATATATAATTAGTATAGCCTTGTCCTGTTAAGTGGGTAAGCGACATATTATTGACTATTATTCCACTGACTGTTCCGTAATTGTAAAGTGCAATTGAACTTATTATTGCATTCGTATTGTTAATACTGTTAATATCTATTTCCATATCAATTATAATGTTACTAATTGTTGCACCTGATGATATGGTTTTAAATAGTGCAAAGTAATTATTGAATGTAACTGAATTTAATCCAATTATATCATCTGCCGTATAACCATCTTCAATTTGATATAGATTGTTGGCAATATATGTCAGCGTATAACCATTACCATTAAGATTTCCATAAAATTCTTTCATTAAAAATTTTTGTTCCTGTCCGTTATCGTTTTCTACGATTTCTACCATTTTAGAAAAATCAATTTCAATATTATTTGTGAATCTAAAATAGAAAACTTGCCCAGAAATATTTCGTTTTGAAATATTATAAAAATCTTCTTCGTTGGCTATTAAATATGGATTATTTGATGTTCCATTACCGCCCGAGAATATGTCAATTATTATAGGTGTTTGACTTATATAACTTATTGAAGTTGAATAAATATAGAGAATTTTTTCGCTTTCTTGTGAGGCATTATCAACTATTTTTCTAGCTTTAATTAAAAAGTTCTCAATAGTACCTCTATCATTAGGCATGTAATAATTTTCTTTAGTAGTTCCTCTAATTAATTCAGTACCAGAAATTTTTATTTCATAATAATATTCATAATCTGTACTTAATGTTTCATCAAGCCAGTTCCAAACAAACATCAGATTTTCACTATCCCAATTTATCTCCAATAAGTTTTCGTTATTGTCATTTTGGACTTTGGTTTCTTCAACAATAAATTCTAGTGTATCACTGTATAATAGCAACAATCTATTGACAGTACTTGTATCTTGATTATCTTGAACTTGCAATACAATTTTCTTGATATTATTTGAAACTACAAAAGTCTTTAATGTCGTTGTACTTGTAAATATTGTTGAAAGTTCTCTGCCATCAGTAGTTGTATAATTTAATACGACTTTATAACAAGAATTATCACTTGCGATAGAAACATATTTGAAATAATTTGAAAAATCTAATATGGTTTGTCCATTTTCTAGTCTAGTTTGATAATAGTTTTCATTTATTGCACTCATTTTATAAACATTACTAATTGTCAATGATTTTGAAAGTAAACTGTCATTTGTATACATTTGAATTGTTATATTAAATGGACTTATATTGTTAAGTTGCTCTTCGTAAGGTGTGAATGTAACCATTACATAGCCACCTGCTCCTGATAAACTACTTGTTGAAAAAGCATATTCACCATTTATTTCTACTGAATTTTCTTTTCCACCTTGAGAATAGTTGGCTTTTATAATAATTCTTGACGCTGCATTTGCGTTATTTTCATCACTTATATCGCCACCATAATCTTCAGTTGAAATATAAAATACTATATTACCATTAGAAATTCCACTATTTATTATGCTATCACTAGGTGTAAGAATAGGTGTAGAAGTTCTTGAAATAGGTTCAGTTTTTGTGCCTAAATATTTTGTAAGCCCTCTTAAAACTTGTGTGCCGTCTTCATAGTATACACTATCATAAATTAGATAATATTCTCCTTCCGTTGTGGCTGGTAACGCCCTTGGGTCGCTTGAAGCATTTGCAAGCAATTTGCCAGCAAGTGGCGTAACATCAATAGAGTAATATTCATAATCTTGACTTATATAATCAGCTTTTAACATTTGATTCGTTGTATAATAGATATCACTATCCATGAACTCATAAGTTACACTTGCTTCATTTTCTCCAATAACCTTTTTATAATAATTTATAGTTACCTGATATAAAATTGAGCCATCTTGAATTGACGGTAAGTCATCTGAAACTGTCCAATTAATATCGCCATCACTAATATAAACACTATCTACTATATTAAGCATTTTTGCGTTTATTATAGCATTTTCAGAACTAAATAACATTATTGAATTTTCATAACTTCCTGATGAATTTAAAGACATAAATGTCCAAACATAATCTGCACCATGAATGGTTTCGCCGTCTGATTCTGTAGCAACTAAATAGCCACTATTTCCAAGAAGATATACAGAAAACTCGCTTGCTTCAAGTTCTGACGGATAATACACTTCATTTGTATCAGGATTTTTTGAACCTACTTGATAAGTAAGATTTCCTGAATTTTCTCTATGTAATATACTTGAATAATAATATCCACTACTTTGATTGTTTGTTAGGTAGAAATGTATTGATTGGTCTTGTGTATAATTAATATCATTTGCATTATAAGTTACATACAAGTTGTTGTTTTGTGTTGACATTGAAGGACTGTACAACTTATATAACCCTTCAATAGCATATGTTTTACTTTCAACATTTATTGTGTTATAGGAAATAGAACCATTTAAAGAAAGCACAATGTAATTGTAAGAGCCTTCTCTTGGTAAATTTATTGTTGCCAATCCATTATACATTTGTATTAATGTTTGAGAAACTTCACTTCCTTGCGTTAAGTATCTCATAAGTAAAACGCTTGTGCTATCAAGATTTGTTCTTATAATCATCTTTCCATTACTGAAAGAAATATCGTCAGTTGGAAGGTCTAAATATCTTAAATTAAAGTTTGCACTTTTCCCATTTATTACATAACCATCAGCCCCTGACAAAGCAAAAACATCTACTCTTATTAAAGAGTTTGCTCTTATTGAAAGGGTGTCATTTGCTACAAGCGAATCATATGCCGTTCTTAAATTTGTAACATTTATTTTAAATCCCGGAATGTCGCCACCATTTTCGACATCACTTATTACCCCTTCAAGTTTTGTGTTACTAAAGTATATTTGCCAACCTGAGCCTTCTAAATAGATAATTGTAAATCCTAAAGAACCACTATAACTTAACAAATTATTATTAAGTGAATAATCATATCTTAACAACATGTAATATTGTCTTGTTGTTTGTTTAATATAACTTGTTCCATCACCGTTTTCATCTATATATGTTTGAGTTGTTCCAAAAGTTGCCATGTAGTTGTTTTCTCCACTTGAGCCCGTTTCTCTGCTTAATGATAGGGTTGGTGAAGAAGTGATGTATATAGATGTTGCACTTGACATTTCAGAATCTATATATTTATTATTTAAACCTTTTTGATAAACCGAAAGAGAATAATCGCCTGCTGGTATTTGTTTTCCAAAATCATCAAATAACACTCCATTACCTGCAAAACCTCTATTTGATTGCAATAATGTTTGCACCATTGTCTTAAAATTTACCGCTTGTGAAGAAGAAACCCCTTCTATTGTGTTTGTATATGCTTCAAGCAAATCAAAGTATGAGATATTTCCTGTCGTTGTAATATTATAATCATTATTTTGAATTTCTATATCAGGGAATAACATATATCCTTTTAAAGATATTTCATAATATGTATTTGTGTCAGCCCCTGTATTGTCTTTTGCTGTGAATCGTAATGTAAGTGCCGCATCATATAATTCTGAAGAGTAAAAATATAACGGACTTGTGTAATTTGTATTTCCCATTAAGTCATATAGATAACCATCTTCATGTGTAGCGGAAGCAAAATAATTTTGAATTACTGACAAAAATTCACTATTTTTAAAGGCATTTTTATCAAAAGTTATCATTCCATCACTGACATCAAGTGCTGTAGGCGTTGTATATTTTATTGCACTAACATAAGTAGTTGATTGGTCTGATGCTAAAACTTGACTTTTTGACGAGGCTGCGATTACATAAATAAGATAATTCTTCCCCGGCGTCAATTCTGCTGACCTTAAATCATAACTTGAAGAATATGTTAATAACTTAAATGACTCATCATCACCTTCTTCTGCCGATTTAATGATTACATAGTATGCTGTTGGCTTATATAAACTTAAATATGCATATTCGCTTGCCGGTTCCCATTCCCAATATAAATAATTTGCATATATTCTGACAACAGATTCGCCACCTTCTTCAACTTCATCATTTACTCTATTTAACTTAAATAATTCTTTAGATTGTTTGCTGTAAACATTGTAGATATTGTTATTCTTCCCTAATCTAGTTAATTCTACATAAAACGCTCCATAACTATAATCTTTTAATATATCATTAGCACTTATTGCATAACATTCAGTATAAGAAATATCCGTATTTTGCTCGTCAATTGTCAAACTAAAATATTGGTCATTAGTGCTTTCATCTATGCACCAATACCCTTTTACTACATCTCTTGCAAAAGATAGGACAGAATCTGTAAATATAAAATTTTGACTTGAAATGTCATAAGCATATATTTTAGCATTTATGGTAACAATATCATCATTTTCTGGTATGTCAAATACAAAATATTCTTTAGTTAAATCTTGTCCTTTAATAAGTGTAGGCGTGTTGTCTATAGAATAATAAAATTCAACTGTAATATAATCTGCTCGTATCGAACCTTCTTTATAAACTGTTATTTCAAAACTATAAAGCCCTTCAGTCATTGGCAAACTAGATGAAAATATATCAATTAAATCATGTAAGTAAATCTTAAATGAATTTGATGTTGAACTTTCATCATCTCTGGTTGCTATTGCATAAACATACTCGCCATTCACTTTTGTTCTTAATATGAAATTCATTCCATCAAAATCGTCTAAATATAAATTTATATGCAAATACCCGTCATCTTTTATCTCATAACTACTTATACCTTGAAGTTTTGTACCTATAAAGGTTGTTAGATTTGAGCACAACATTTTACCATTTGAATCAAATGCTAATACTTGAATTTCATAACTACCAAAATTATCTTGTAACAATCCATCAACCATTAAATCTATTTCAGTTATTCCTGCAGGATTTACCGAATAAGTTCTTGAAGTTGATACATTTCCTATAGTAAGCCCAACGATAAATGAAATATCACTTCTACTATCATTTATTGTAATAATTCCGTCTTGATTTAATGTTATATCTTCAATATTTGCCAGTCTTGAGATTGAAACAGATGTTTGTTCTGAATTGATATAATTCAAATAACTTACGCTTAAAGTAATATTATTTATATTACCGCTTAAAAGAGGCGAATAGATATTTAAGACATAAATTGTATCTTGTCTTTCAAGATTATAATTTTCATGTTTTGTTCCATTTTTTACTTCAAATGTTACTTTTTGATTATCGGAAGAAACTTCTACTGAAAAAGTAACATCTAAATCTTCCCAAACATTCTGCCATGTGAGTTGAGCGTAAGCATTCTGTTTTGCCTCTATTGCTCCTTGCCCCGTGCCATCTAATATTTGGTAAGAGACATTTTCAATTGTAGAAAGTTTTTGAGTATTAATAAATTCTGTTGTAATCTGCCCATAATAGCCTTTACCTTGTCCATTTAAGAGTGATAATGTATAATTTAAAACTTCTGCTTTAACACTTATTTCAATGTTACCCGTTAAAGAAATTCCTATAACATTTTCTAAATCTTGAAGTAAGTATTCATTCTGTGTAAGTGAAGAAATTGTGTATGTTTGTCCTCCGCAAACAACATTTATACTGTAGATTATAGGATTTATTCCTCCTGCTATTTGACCTATAAAATCTTCTGCAATATTGTCCCAAATAATTTTATTTTCACTTAATGACACATTGAAGTCCATGTTTGCTAAATTGTAAAACTCAAATTGATTTACAGAAGAATTGTAATAATAATATGTATCACTATTATTAAGAGCAATGACTTTTAATTCAAATGTTTGCGTTTGTGCAAAGTCAGAAAAACTTAAACTTCCCCAGTTAGAACCTGTTGTATAATTTACATTTGCAGAACTTCCATTTACCTGAACTTCTTTAATATTGTTTAAATCCCCGCTTAAAGAAAAGGCCATTGAATATCCATTTTCACCTGACGATATATTTACGCTATCAATAGGTGCTAATTGTTTTATATAAATTATATTTGAATTTTCTGAACTTAAATATTTTGGATTGTTGCTTATTACATATACATTTTGTTGACTTGAAAAATTAACATCTGTTATTTGAGAAAGATTAATTTTATTACTCGTAAAGTCAGTTATAACTTTATTGCCAATATAAACATCATATGAAGTGTTTTCTGCCACATGATTCCAACTAATGTCTAAGGTCTCTGCATCAAAAGTTACAACAGGAGCATCTAATGTTGTTAGCACTAAACTATTTCCTCCACCTAATGCAGTCCCGTTTATTGATGGAAGATAATAGTCTTCTCCTATAAAAGCATTATTATATGCATTAAGTTCAATCATAACTCCATCACATTGAAGATAATTACTTTCAAAAGTCCCCTGTTCTTCACAAAGTTGGTCTATTATACTTTGGAGGTCTAGATTAGTTTTATTTCCCTCAATTTTTATTCTATAATAGGCATCCCCGTTTGTTTCATTTAAAAGGGTTATTGATAAATAGTAATCTTTTACATTCTCATCATCATTTGTCCAAGAAAGGTAGCCATCATTAAATGATATATTTTGAGGAGCATTTACGCGATAGAAGTTTATTGAATACTCATCACTATCAAGATAATAATTATTACCTTTATTCTCGCCGGCAATATAAGTTAAAGAAACTACAAACTCGTTATCTTGATTTATTAAGTTGAAAATATTTGAATTATTTTCATCATTGACAACCATTCCATCTATTTTAATAACTGCATGACTTGTATTTTCAATTAAATTAACCACTAGATTTTCAGCGGTTTTTCTACCTGCAATATCCTGTGCTTCTACAACATTAAATTCAGGCCTAGCAAGTTTTGTTACTGTCAATTCAAAAGGTTGAGAATTAGTATGTAATGTTCCGTCATAATTTTGACCACTGTTAGCCACAACCTCTATGTTATATGTGCGTGCTTCGTCAAACATATCTTGTCCAAACTCGCAAACAGCCTGCCCTGATGACTGTGAAAAAGTTATTGAACGATAAAGTTCGCTATCAATATATATATCAAACCCACCTGCATAATCTATGCTATCAATTAATAACTTATATTCGCCATTATCTTTAACAAAAACTACTGTCGGAGTTTCTATTTGCTGGTTAACTATGAAATGCCCTTCATAATAACTTCCTTCATTATAAAAATCAGAGTCTAAAAAATTATTGTAGTTTATTGATATAGTCTTTATCCTTATAACATAATATCCAAAATCTAACCTTTCATTTATAATATTTTCTGTAGTCCCTCCGCTTTGCACAGGAGTTTGATTGTCTGATACATAATAATCACTTTCTGTCTTATAAATTTCATACTCATAATAAGCATAACTATTGTCTAGTAAATTCCAAGTAAAATATCCGTTTGTCTGTTCAGTACTTTGTGTAACCTCATCTAAAATTGTCAAAGTCTTTGTCGCTGTTGAAAGAACTGCTTTTTCAATGCCATTTTCTCTTACTCCTGCAACAACTTCAACATTATATTCATTATTGATTGGTAAATACTGGCTTAAATTTTCAACTTGAATATTTACATAATTTTGCCCTTCATTAATAATTGTATCTGAAACTAGTTCACCATTTATATACAATTCATAGTAATTTGCTCCTGAAATTTTATTAATAGTAAAAGTTGAAATATTTTGAGGTAAGTTTAATTCATGTGTAAAGGTTAAAATATCATCAAGAATAACAAAATCAAATGTATAGGCAGATGAACTTATTATTATATCTGTATTTAATCCGTTTTGCTCAAATGGAACTACTGTTTCTCCATTAAGTTTAGGTAAGGCTATTACATTAAAAGTATACTCTCCTTTTTCAAGGTCTGAAATATCAATTCTTGCACTATTGCCTTCAACTATAGTGTATTTGTCTGAATAAGAAATAAGGTATCTGTTGTTATAAATATCAGAAGTAAAATTAAATAAAGCATTTTCATTTTCAAATGTTACATCTACTTCAGGTGTAGCAAGTTTTGCAAAATTAAAACTAGACGATTGCTCACTATTTAGATAATATCCATTATTGCCTGTTCCTCCAACAGAAACAAATTTAATATTATATATACCACTTGCCAAATCATCAAAATACAGTTTAGAAACTTCTTCTCTTGATATATTTTTCAAATATATCTGACCATTGTATGTATTTTCAATGTACGCAAGATAGTTTTCTGCATTTTCTATATTTTCGAAATAAATATAACTTGTGTTATCATTTGCATCTTTATAATTATAATTATATTTTGGGCTTTCAAGTTTTGAAAGTATGATATTAGTAACAGAAGGAATATTTTGCCCATTAATATCTTGACAAATAATTTTGACTTCTACACTCTGGTTGTTTGAAACATTAGAGTAGTCATAAGTGAATAGATTTTCTTCAAGGTTATCTTGCACTTTAAAACCATCTAAAAATATTGTATAAACAGCATTTTCTTTTTCTTGCCAAGAAAGTGTTGCATTATTATCGCCAAAAGTCGTAGAAACAGAAAGCGTTATATTTTCTACCATACCCATTGCTTTATAATTTACAATTTGTTTAGCGACTAAAGAACTATCAATATAATTTTCATCTTCTTTTAATGCAGTAATACGAACATAATAAGAACCTTCATTTGTGAACTTAAAATTATCTATTACTTCTATGCTTTCAAAAACTAAATTATCTTCATTTATTTCTGTCAAATTTGTAATGTTTGCATATTCAATTAAATATTTTTGTGCATAAACTAATGTGTCATTAACAAATGCAAAAGAATAATCCCATGTGAGCGTTCCGTCATCTTGAATTGATATGTTGGTAGGAGAAGAGAATTGATACTTGACCATTACATTTGTTTGTGCAAAAACCATATCCTTATATTTAGCAAAAACTATTGTTGAGCCTGAATTAATTGAAGTAAACTCCCCATTCCCTTTATCTTCTAAAATTTGGGCGTTTGAAACTTCAAAAGTTATTGCACTTTTTTCAGCACCTTTGAGAGAGGCAAGTTCATCATAAAAATTTATTGTGTCATTCAATGAAACAATATACAACTGATTATTAAATTTACCACTTACACTTGGAGTGCTGTTACATGCCGTTAGAAAAAATCCACAAGTAAAAATCAGCATTAACATAATGAATATACTTCTCTTTTTCATTTTAACCTATCCTTACTATTTTCATAATAACACTTTTTAAGTCGATTAAGCAAATGTTTTGCCAATTTTTGACTAAATTGTAAATTTAATATATATATTATAATAAATAATTAATTTGTTTTAATTCATTAAAAAAACATAAATAATAAAAATAATAAAAAATAAAAATGAAAAAATTAAAATAAAAATGAAAAGATAAAAAAATTATTTATAAATAATTAAAATATAAAATAATAAAAAAGCACTCTCTTAATAATTTAAATTATTAAAATTTTTATAAAGTGCTTTTTTAATCAATTATTTTCAATTTCATCTTGTAAATGCTCGCCACGCCATTTCCCTTTAAGATTTTTTATATGTTTTCTTATTTTTTCAATAATTAAATGCAAATTTATTACTTTCATTTCTTCATTATTCCATTTTATATCTTTAATTTTTTTATAATCAGGGTCACCAACATTAATTATATTTTGAATTTTTTTATTTATTTCTTCCATTGTGAATTTTAAATCATGAAAATCTAAAGTAAAAAAATTATTTATTGCAGTTGCTAAATCTGAAAAATTTTCTTTTCCAATAAAATTCCCAAATGAATTAATACTTGTATTTAATTTATATTCTTTTAATATATCAATATTTTCTTCTATAAATTCTTTAATAAGTGGAAATGCTTGGCTATATCTTGATAGGCTATCTATTCCTTCACCTACTTCAAAATTATCTTTTTTCATCTTCTCTGCTATCTTATTAGCAAAATAATCGTTTATTACTTCATTAAAAAGTTCATATTTGCCATATTTTTTCACTTTGTTTTTATAATTATAATTATTCTCTACTACTTTATCAACATTATAAACACAACTATTTTCATTTGTGCTATTTTCTAATATGTCAAATCCGCATTTAGAATATTTGCCTTTCTTTTCATTATTAAAATTAATATCAATTATATGACACATCTCATGCACTAAAACTTTAGTACATAATGAAAAATATTGTGGAACTATACAATGAGTAATAATGTTATCGTTTACAAAAGTTGTTGTAACATATCCTCCAATATGCCCTGAATTTAAGTAACTAAAAAGAGATGAAGCAAATTCGTTTATCCCATAAACATTGCCTTCTTTTTGGATGTCTTTAATTACATTGTCAAAATAAAGATTATTTTCAATTCTAATTTTTAATAAATTTTCATCAATCTTTCTATAATCTCTTTGTATTTTATTGTTCCAAAAAAATGCCATTAATTTATCATCTTTTAAGTAATCCTCGTAAATTTGTCCATACTCAAACCCCATACTTCTAAAAAGTTTTATAAATTGTCTTATTTCTATTGGATTTCTTATTTTACTATTACATAGATAATCATCAATAGTTTCTAAATATTCTTCTTTAGATTCAAAAGCATTACTATTGAATTTAAAGCCTGACTTATCAAGATGTTTTAAAAAAAGTTTTTCCACCATTTGTAATCTTAATTTATGAAAATTAATCTTATTCCCCTCAAATTTTTGCAAGTTTTTAATTGATTTTTCTCTATTATTTATGATGTCTTGCTCTAAACTTTCATACTTATTATCCCATAGTTTTATCATGATTTTAAGATTATTTAATACTTTTTCTTTATTACTTTCCAAAGCTAATTTTGAATTGTTCTTATTATGCTTTTCATCTTCTATTTCATAGCCTAAAAATATCAATATATCATCAAAAAGTGCGGTTATAGGTTTATCATTTTCAATATTTATTTGTAATTCTTGTAATATTTTAGGGTTATGTCTTGAACAAAAAAATATATTATTTTCATCAACTTCAATGTTCAATTCTTCTGATATTTCTTCCCAAAATTTATAACGATTTTCTTTTATCTTCTTTTCATAAAATTCTTTCAAACTATTTATGATAGATTTTTGTTCAATACATTTTTCTAAAAAATGAAATCTTGCATTTAATAATTTCTCTGTTATTATTTTCCTATTTGCTTCACCATAAAATTTTACAAAATATTCAATAATTTGTGCCATTTTATCTTTAATTGGATTAAAAATATCAATATCATCTATGTATAATTCTAACATTTTCCCCTCTTACAATCTTTATCAATCTTATTTTAACTTATTATTTATTGATTCAATCTTCCAAGTTGTATTATCTCGTCTAATAAATCAGAAAATTCATAAAAATTATTTGGATAGCCATTTTTGCCATGATAATTAATAATTTCTTTACCATTCATAATATTTATCCAATATTCAATTCCATCAAGTCCTTCTCCTATCATAATATTATCCCAATTAGATGTAATTCTTAATATACGATTTATATATTTATTCACATTCAAATTCTTGATTTTCTTATTATTAATAACAATCATATCTATTTCATTGTCAATTAAAACATCTATTTGATTTGAAAGGGTAAAAACTTTAATCAATATTTGCATTAAAAATTCTCCTATTATGAGAAATATTATAACATGTTCTACACTTTCTTTCAATATAATAATTTTATTAAAGATAAAAAAATAAAAAAAATTTTGAAATTTCGTTGACAAATACTTTTTTTTTTGATATTATATCTTTGCAATAATCCTGAAAAGGATGATTGCTTCATATTTCCCTCAATGAAAAATAGAAATATGTTAAGGGAACTAAAGAGAATTATAAAATAGATTATTCCCCAGTAGCTCAGTGGTGGAGCGCTCGGCTGTTAACCGATAGGCCGTAGGTTCGAATCCTACCTGGGGAGCCACAACAAAAAACTACTATATTTTATAGTAGTTTTTTATTTTTTGTACTTATTTTAATATTTTAATAAAAATTTAACTAAAAATTTAACTTTTTATTGATATCTTTATTATGTTTTGTTATAATATGCTTAATTAATATTATATAATTGTATTGGAGTTTATTATGAATCCTAAAATTTTTGGTTGGCAACATTTAACATTTTTAGCAGTTTACATTGTCATATCCTGCATTTCTTTAATTTTATTAAAAATATTTGTAAAAAAAGAAAAATATCAAGACTTAACTATTCGTATTGTAGGCGCTATTCTTTTTTCCCTTTTATTATGGAATAGAATTACATTGTGTTTATCTGCCAAAAACGCCACATATTTAATCCCTGACACTTTTTGCGGAATGACAAGTCTTGTACTTTCTCTTGCAACGATTTTTGGCAAGCGAAATAACATAGTTTTGCATTATGTTTTCTATGTTTCAATTGTTGGTTGTATCGCAACTCTTGTATATCCTGATTTTATCGGTCAAAATATATCTATATTTTATCCTAAAACAATTTCAGGTCTGCTTCATCACGCATTAAGTCTATATCTTTCAATTCTTCTATGTTTATTTAATTGGTTTGTTCCTAATTATAAAAAATCATGGGCTTTAGTCGTGGGGTTTACTTGTTACATTACTGTAGGTGCTTTTTTAATTTCTGTTTTAAAATTAAATGATGCTTTCTATATTTATAACTCTATCCTTTCAGGAACACCTTTAAATATTTGGGTAATCGCTCCTATTTTTTGTGCATTATATCTTATATTTATTATTTCATATGAATTTATAAAAAGGAAAATCATTAAAAAGAAACTAAAAAAAGAAACAAGTCCAAATAAATAATATTGTAAATTAAATTTTATCTAATGATATATTTATTGACATATTTTTTCTATTTTGTTATAATTTCATTATGTTAGAATTAAAAAATATAAATTATAGCGTTTTTGACGAAAATATAAATAAAGATATATTAAAGAATATTAATTTAACCTTTAAAGAAAATAAAACTTATGTTATTACTGGTCCAAATGGTAGCGGAAAATCTACTTTAAGTAAAATTATAATGGGTATACTTTCCCCAGCTAGTGGACAAGTTTTTTTTAATGGTAAAGATATAACTAACCTTTCAATTGACGAGAGAGCAAATAATTCAATCAGTTATGCCTTTCAAAAACCTATTACATTTAAGGGACTTAAAGTTAGAGAATTACTAGATGTAGCATCAAATAAAAAAAATACATTTGACCAACTTTGCGATTATCTATCTATAGTTGGATTATGTGCTAAAGAGTATATAAATCGCCCACTCAATGATAAATTGTCAGGTGGAGAATTAAAGAGAATTGAACTTGCTATGGTTTTATCTCGTAATTCAAAATTAAATATATTTGATGAACCTGAAGCAGGAATTGACCTTTGGAGTTTTGAACAACTTACAAAAATCTTTTCTACACTAAAAAATTCATGTAATATTATTGTTAGTCATCAAAAGAAAATTCTAGAAATTGCTGATGAAATTATTTTGTTAAATAATGGACAAGTGCAAAAGATGGGAAAACTAGAAGAAATTTTACCACTTCTTGAAAATAACACCTGTCATAAACTTCGAGGTGATAAAAATGAATGATATAGAAAAAAAACTGCTGGAAAAAATAACAGACTTACATAAATTACCAAGCGGGACTTTCTCATTTAGAAAAAACGGAAAATCAGAAATACAAAACAACACAAAAGATGTTCAAATAATTCCTAAGAAAGACAAAAATGGAATTGATATTTTTGTAAATCCAAATGTTAAAAACAAAAGTATTCATATCCCAGTAATTATAACAGTCGGCGGGCTTGACGACCTTGTATATAATGATTTCTATATAGGACATGATGCCGATATACTAATTGTCGCTGGTTGTGGCATACACAATAAAACTTGCAAAAAAAGTCAACATGATGGCATTCATTCTTTTCATATAGGCAAAAATGCGTCAGTTAAGTATATTGAAAAACATGTGGGTGAAGGAAATGGTAGTGGTGAAAAAATACTTAACCCTATCACAAAAATATTTATGGAAGATGGCTCTCATATGGAAATGGAAACATTGCAACTTGAAGGCGTTTCTTCTACTATTAGAAAAACTTTTGCTAAACTTTATGATAATACGAGTTTAAACATACAAGAAAATATACTTACCACTTTCGACCAAACGGCAAAAACATCATTTAAAGTTGAATTACTTGGTGAAAATTCAAGAGTTGAAGTTGTAAGCCATAGTGTTGCAAAAGACAACTCTTATCAAGAATTTAAATCTAATCTTATTGGCAAAAATCAATGCTTTGGTCATGTGGAATGTGATGGAATATTATTAAATAATGCCCAAATTATTTCAACACCTATGATAGATGCAGAAAACTCTAACGCTTCACTTATACACGAAGCAGCAATAGGAAAGATTGCAGGTGATGAACTTATAAAACTTATGACGCTAGGGTTAAGTCAAGAAGAAGCAGAGAATATGATAATTCAAGGCTTTTTATTAGGTTAAAAAAACTCTTATGAGATTTTCATAAGAGTTTTTTGTTTGTTGATTTTTAAAATCCTAAAATTTTAGTTGAATAACTGCTCCATCTACTTGCAGATTTATATGTTTCAACACTTTCCGCTGGAACATATATTGTTGCTAGAGCACTGCAACCATTAAATGCAGAACTTCCTAATGTTGGCGGTGTGATTGCTCCAATCTTTATAGTTGTTAAACTGTCGCAATAAGCGAATGCCCATCCTCTTATACTTATTAAGTTTGTACAGGCACTTAAATCTATGCTTGTTAGACTATAACAACCACTGAATGCATAAGAATCTATGCTTGTTAAGTTTGTACATCTACTTAAATCTAGACTTGTCAGACTGATACAACCATTGAATGCATAATCACCTATACTTGTTAAGTTTGTACATCCACTTAAATCTATGCTTGTTAGATTATTACATTTATAGAATACATGTTGATTTATTTCAGTTGTTTTATTATCTAATGTTATTGTTGTTACTTCACTTCTTGATACTGATGGGGCTAGGGCTATAAAATCACTTCCATCTACATAATATTGTACATTACCTATTGGTTTTATTTTGCTTGTTGGTTTCTTCCCTTCCAAACCACTTGGATTGTATATTACTTTTGCATATTGTCCTAAACAACCATTTGTACTAGAACTTGAGTTATCTATTACTACTTCTGGAATCTCCCTTGAACAATTATATACCTCGGCTAATGCATAACAACTAGAGAATGCAGCAAAACCTATACTTGTTACTCTTGATGGTATCTCTATTCTTGTTAGACTATAACAACCACTGAATGCATGAGAATCTATGCTTGTTAAGTTTGTACATCTACTTAAATCTAGACTTGTCAGACTGATACAACCATTGAATGCATAATCACCTATACTTTTTACACTTGTTGGCATCTCTATTCTTGTTAGACTGCTACAATCTCTGAAAGCATCATCACCTGTACTTGTTAAGTTTGTACAGGCACTTAAATCTACGCTTGTTAGACTGCTACAATCAGCGAATGCAGCAGAACCTATACTTGTTACACTTGTTGGGACAGTATATATTCCCGCCTTTCCACCTGGGAATGTTATTAATGTCGTTTTATCCTTATTGAATAATACTCCATCTTCGCTTGTATAATTGTTATTACCATCGGCTACATTTATTGCTGCTAGACTGCTACAATACATGAATGCATAATCACCTATACTTGTTACACTTGATGGCATCTCTATACTTGTTAGACTGCTACAACCATAAAATGCATTACCACCTATACTTTTTACACTTGTTGGCATCTCTATACTTGTTAGACTGCTACAATCCCAGAATGCAGCAAAACCTATACTTATTAAGTTTGTACATCTACTTAAATCTAGACTTGTCAGACTGATACAAGCATTGAATGCATTATCACCTATACTTTTTACACTTGTTGGAATCTCTATACTTGTTAGACTGCTACAATCTTTGAAAGCATTATCACCTATACTTATTAAGTTTGTACAGCCACTTAAATCTATACTCGTTAATCCGCTACAATTATTGAATGCATAATTACCTATAGTTTCTAACTTTGTACATCCACTTAAATCTACGCTTGTTAGACTGCCACAATTCATGAATGCATCATCACCTATACTTATTAAGTTTGTGCATCCACTTAAATCTACGCTTGTTAGACTGCTACAACCATGGAATGTATAATTACCTATACTTTCTAACTTTGTACATCCACTTAAATCTACGCTTGTTAGACTGCTACAATCCCAGAATGCAAAAGAACCTATACTTGTTACACTTGATGGCATCTCTATACTTGTTAGACTGCTACAATCTCTGAAAGCATTATCACCTATACTTGTTATTATATAATTATCTCCTTCAATAAATGCCCCATCTTCGCTTTTTGAAATTGTTGCTGGAATTACTACATCTGTTTCACTTCCTGTATATTTTGTTAATGTTGCTGTCTTTTCTTCTTCATTTAATGTAAATTCATATCCTTCATAAACCTTTGCTGGTGCAGCACTTTCATCATAAAGATTTATTATGTAATTAAATGTTGTCTCTGGTAATGAATTGTTCTTATCT
>CALVZG010000004.1 GCA_944372465.1 uncultured Clostridia bacterium | reverse complement strand
CGTTATAAGAGCCCCAAGAACCAATAACAATTTTAATTTCATCTAATGTGTTCATAGTTTTTACTCCTTAATCGTTAATTTCTTCAAAGTTGTCAATAGCTATTTTTGAAAATTGACAACCATATTCAAAGTATAAATTATTGTTTTTATCTCTTTTTAAATCGTATTCAATAATACTGATTTCTCCAAGATTAGTAACTGCAAGTTTTATAACCATCTTGTCTGTGTTAATGTCAACAATGTTGAAAGTGATATCGTATTCACCATTGAAAAACTGAAATTCTTTTAAATACAATTTTTCTATTGAATACTTTTCATTTTCTTTATTTATACTTTTAAACCTCCTTATATAAATTTGCCTTTTGGCTAAAGTGGCGAAGTAGCATTGTTTGGTAAGAAGGTTGTTTTACTTTTAATCTTTTAGTAGGAGTCAACGAAAAAGAAGAAAATATTGTATTGAAATTGTCTTTTATGTAAAAAAAAAAGACCAGGTTAAAAACCTAGTCTTATAAAATACATTTATTATATTATTAAATTATTTAAGCAATATTTACTTTCGTTTACTCCTACGAAAACTATGCTACAAAAGACACTCAAAAGGCAAAAGCGTTATAAGGAGCAATTGATTAATATATTTTTTATTAATTTAATATAATTTATCAAAAAATTAAAATTTACTTGCAAATAAATATTAATTATAGTATAAATATATAACTTGGGAAACCAAGTGGTTTAAGGAGGTGATGCTCGCTATGAAGATTATTCTTGAAGCATTAATGTTCCAAGTTTTGTTAAATTGATTATATAAATATGGTATTATTGTAAGCTTATTATCTGGACTAATATATTGTTTAGGATCATAGTTTTTTGGTTTAAGAATATTAATTATGTATCCGTGAGCTCCATTGCATTCATTTAGTTTTTTTATACATCTGTCAACTTCCTTTTCTCTATCTTTATCAAGATTTCCATTCCAATATTTAAAATCTACATATTTGTTTTCATCAAAAACAAAATCATATTTTTCGTATCTTTTTGTATCTCTTATTTTATCTAATTTAAGATTAAATTTATTTAAAAATTTATTTACAATAAATTCTCCAACTGCTTCGCCTAAAGCCCCTAAATAAATTCTGGTAAATACATTTGGAAGTAAAATAAATGATGATTTTTCAAATTTTGTAGCAAATCCCATTTTTTCGAAATAATTTTTTATTTCTGAAACAGACATTAATGTTTTTAAATTTGCTAAATCTTCACAAATGCAATAATCATTAAACTTTTTGTAGGTAATATTATATTTTCCATTTTCATCTTTATTGTAATAATAATTGCAAGGTTCTTTAAGTTCACAATAGATATCATATTCATTATGAATTCCTATATTATCATAAGGATGTTTTAAAACAATTGTTCGCAGTTCTTCCCATTTTTCAATATCTGTAATAGATTTAAATTCTAATAAAGCTTTTATTTTATCATCATTCTTTTTTATTTTTGAATTATTGATATTAAATATTGAAATATCTGAGTTTTCTTTTGCATTTTCACATTTATTAAGGAGTTGTTTAAATTCGTAATTTATTGGCTTTTGTAGAAATTCTTTTTTACAGAAAGCTAGATCATTTTCCATTTGACAATCAAAATAAATAAAAATATTTTTATTTTTTACATTTGTTCGGCAAATCCTTCCAATTGCTTGTAAAATTATTTTTGCAGTATGCATGTAAATATGTTTTGATCGGGAAGTAGAAACTTTTTGTGCCGAAGAATGATATAATATTTTTATTCCTTTTTTTATTTCTTTTGTAGCTTCTTCAAGGCTAAAATATCCTACTTCTTCAAGACATTTAACTTGATATATAAATTTCAAAAGCTGGTCCTCTGTCGGATTAGAATTCATATTTACAAACATATTAGTTGATTTATCTAAAAAAATAGCACCAAAGTCTTTTTGTTTTTTTCCATAATTGTTTTCGTGAATTGTTTCTAATAAATCTTCATAATTTTCATTATATTCATATTGCAAGTTTTGTCCAGCACCTAAAGTTTGATATGTAGAAACAACAAAAACTTTATTTCCATTTTTTAATTTATCCTTGACTAATTGTTTTAAATTCTCAAGTTTTTCTACAGATCCTTCTAGTGCGTAACAATATGCATTGTTTACATTGTTTGGTTTTATTTCATTAAATATGTAATTAACACAATTGTAATTGAATTCAAGACTACCATTCATTGATACATTATTAAGAAAAAGAAAGGATTTAATGTCCTTATTAAAAAATTCATTGATGGCATAAGCAATTTTGTAATATCTTGCTTTTATAAAATCTTCATTTGAATACTCTGAAATTTTGTTCAAAATATTTTTGTATAATTGCTTACTTAAAACTTCTTTCAAGATTTCTGTGTAATTTTTATCAGTAATATTACATTTATCAACATTAATGTTTACTTTCTTATAATTACCAAGTTTTTTCATTATATAATTGTTAATTCTTAATTTTTCTTCCTCATTAATTTTATAAAAAAGATTACCAAGTTTCCTTTTTATGTAACTTAAACCATAATTCCCAGTAACTGTTTCAAGAGTCCCACTTGCTGATATACCTATAACTTTAGCATTGGAGCATAAATATATTAATATCTTTTCAGGTGAGATGTTAAAAGATAAAAGATTTATTTTTGATTGAGTGTCAAAGGTATCGCTATCAATAAAATTATAAAATCTAAATCCTTTTTCATAAACTGAAAAATCTAGTTCGCTTTTTAAATCAACTATTTTATTAGATTGAGATTTTCTAGCATTCATAATTTGACTTGTTAAATAGTTTAAATATTTACCTTCTATGCCAAATTCAGACAGTGCCGTTTTAATAGATGTTTTATAGGAAAAATTATTAATTTCTTGTTTGCGTTCTTGCTTTAATTTGCGGTAATTGTCAGCAATAAATTTAATGCCATTTTGAAAATAAAATAAGAAAGATTTAATATCTTGTAAAAGCATAAATAAATTTTGATTTTCTTCAATTACTTTTTCATTAACTCGTTTGATCCAGTTTATCTCATAATTCTTATCATTATCAATATAAACACATTTTTTTTCATCACCTAAAATCGTATGAAATTTATAGTCTTGAAATAAAAAATTTGAACGCTCTTTTTCGCATTCTTCAAGTTTATGATAATTTACAAGAGTGTATTTTTCAGCTATTTCTTTTGCGCGGATCTTAAATTCTTCAATAATTTCATCAGGAGTGTAAAATTTATTTTCTTTTTTTCAATGTTGTTCTTTAATGATTCTGAAACAGCGGTTAATAATTTAGAAAAAGAAGTGTTTTCTAATCCAGAGTAAATTGTTCTAAACAATTCGATAATGTTTATTTTTGTCTCTAAACTTTCATTAATAATAGATTTTAATATAATATCTTTACTTGTATCAAATTCATCTATAAAAATAATTGAATCATTTAGAAGACTTTTATTATTAATTATATTATAAGAGGGTTCAACTATTGTGGAATTTCTTACTAAGAATTTATCAATACTCATAAATAAAATCTTTTTGTTGTCTGTATGTACTGCTGGATAAAGTACTGAAATCCAATTATAATCAGGATCATTTTTAATTAAATCAAGTTTTTGTGATTTAGATCTATGTTTTCCATCCTCATCAAATTGTAACGCTTCTTCAATAACTTCTCTTAATTCTTTTTCATATTTGTCACATAAATCTTCTCTAGCTTGATTAATTATAAAATATGCGTTTTCCTTAGATCCAAATTCTTCTGTTTCAGAAAAATTTTTATTTTTTAAATTTTCTTTTAATGTATTAATGATTTTTATGCAATGTTTTACGTTAAATATTGTGCCATTTTTATTAAATTTACTGTAGGGGATTTTATCTTCAACTTCATGAAAATGATCTATAAGAGTGTCAACATTATTATCTATAAATAAAACATCTTTATTAAATTCGTTAAGTTTGTTATCTTTTTCAAAAAATTCCTTCAATTTGTTAATAGGTAGGTTTTTTTTAGATTTGTGATAAAGATTATTTTGTTTTTAACTTTCTTATAATTTTCATATATAAACTCAATTGCGTTATGTGTTTTTCCTGTACCAGTTGGTAAATTAATTAAAATTAAACCAGATTTTTTATCTGAAAAACAAAAGTTGTTTAATAGTTTCTGCATAAAAATCTCCTTAATAACAATATTGATTGAAAATATTATAACATATTTTTTTAATATTTGTAAAAAAACTTAATTTTTGTAAAATTTTATTAAATTTATAATACAAAAAATTGAAAAGAAGCAAATAAATAAGAAATATTAAAGTTATATATAATAAGTTTGTTTAAATTAGATAAATTTAATAGAAAATTAATACGAGATCATGCCATGTCAAGATTTGTCTTTTATTTAATATTTTTATTTAGACTTAATAAAAAATGTAGGATTTGTTAATAAACTTTTAATTATGAAATTTTTTATAAATACGAATATATTCTTCGTCAGAAATAGTAAATGTACAATTGTGGTATGCAAAGTTTGAGCAACCTCTGAATTGTTCATTTGTTTTTTTTATTTATTTTTTTTTTAATACCAACCACAAACAGGGCATATATTGTTAGATATTTTCAATTCATAATCATTAGGCAAGTTAATTTGCTTAATATTTTGATTGGTTTTTACTTTAGGTTTTTCAGTAAGCATTGGTGTTAAGTTGTCTTGTTGGGGATTTCTACAATGTTGTTTCTTATTAATTGTTGATTCGATAAAAGTTGTAGGTTTTTTAGTGTTGCTTTCAGCTATGTTTTCTATTAAGTTTTTTTGACTTGAATAAATTTTGAGATTGATTTTCCATTTTTTTTCGTCTTTTATATAACATACTATTTTTATAGAGCCATAAACCATAAATCCTATTAAAGATATTCCTATGGTCACTATAAAAATCCATAATAAAACGGTTCCAATAGTTATAGCTGCGGGTTTGAGTGCATTGCCCCATATTAGATATAATAAATTAACATTAAACCAAGAACAAATTGTACATACAAAAGAAAATAACGATACAATTCCACTAAGAATAGTTAAAGCTAAATTTAACCAATGACCTTCTCTTTTATTTATATATCCACCACAAATAGTTGCAATTGTCATAATAATTCCCACGATATTATAGGGTGTAAATAATACTTGCTTGAATACAAATTTTGTTATTGAGCCTATACCAAATATACAAAACATCACTATTGTAACAATAATGATAAAAGTGATTTTAACCCCGTAGATAGTTTTTTGTTCATTGTTATATCTCGTTTATGATTATAGCATAAAAAAGTATTTATGTTAAATTGTGGGAGAATTTAAATATTTTGATATCTTGGTACAAGGGAAATTCGCTTTTCTAAATTAAATAAAGTGTCTATTGCTAGAACTATACAATTTTCAGAATCCATGTATTCTTGTTTTATTGGGAAATATAAGTCGACATATACTATTTCACTTTGATTATTTAAAGTAAATGGTTCAAAACTATTTTCAGCATCTATAGGATCAAAATTTGTTTTATTATTTTCAGTATTTTCTATTGAAGTTTGAATATATTCCTGAGTGAAATTAATGGTCTCTTCTATTATACTAATTTCACCTTCAACAGCGCCTGAAGCTAAAGCACTTAAAGTTGCTTTAAACATGCTTTCAAAAAATATATCCATTTTATTTTTAGATTTTAAATTAACATTTTTTAATTGAAACATATTTGAATTTATTGTAATAGGTTTATTCTTAGATTTATCACTTCTTCTTTGTATACTAAGATTTAAGTGAAGTATGTATTTTGAAAGATCATTATCATCATTTAAAAAATTGATTGTTTTGTTTTCATAAACAGCCATTTTATCTACTTTTATATAAACATTGTCAGCAAAACAAACTTCTTCATTTAAATAAACATTTAAGTCTTAAGGATTTTTGTTTATTAGTGGACTTATTATAGCAAATAATATAAATGATAAAAGAAAGATTATACAAAAAATTCGAATTGATTTTTTTAAATTATTTTTCATTATTTTACTCCTTTACATATATTATATGCGTGAAGTCAAAATCTGGGACAAGCTTTTTTTAGTTTGTCTTAAATAAGTTTAATATAAGATTTTACGATGAAGATAATTAATATTTTAAAATTCTTATTTTTTATTGTTATTTCTAAAAAATGATGCTATAATATAACTTAAGATAATAAAGTATCTTGTTTAATAAAAAAAATAATGATTTATCTTTATTAAGTATTGGTAGGGTTGTAGTTTTTGGATGTTTTTTTTAGGGGGTACTTTGGGTATACTTTTGGTATACTTTTGCTTGAAAGTTAGTTGAAAAAATGCAAAAAAGTGAAAAAATTGACAAAAGATACACAATATATAGATTTTAATAAATAAAAAACCACTAAATAAAGTGGTTGGCATTCTAAAAATTGCCTCCTAAGATGGGTTTGTCGGAAGTTCGAATCTTCTCAGGTGCACCATATTATAAATTCCATATAAGAAAATAAAAAGAGATATTTTTTTGAAATAACTAATTTAAAGGAGTTAATTTCAAAAATATTACAATTCGAGTTAAAATGTTAGTCAATAGCGAGGGGTTTGTGGAAAAATTAGAATTAGGATTTAAATCAATTCAAATAGAAAAAATTATAAAATATATTCATGAAACTGATGATTTTCTTATTCCAGCAATACAAAGAGATGTTGTATGGGATGAAAAAGATATTATTAAACTTTATGATAGTATATATAAAGATTATCCTTTTGGGACAATACTGATTTTAAGATTAAATGGTGAAGCGGATAAAAATATTACAACATTTTATAAATTAAATAAAAGTAGTAAAAGACAAAATGTTTTATTTGCTGGGGAAAGTTATGAATTATATGGAGATAATGTTAAATATTGTTTAATAGATGGGCAACAGCGATTAACAGCATTATATAGAGGAAGATATCTCAAGTATATCAATAAAAATAAATCTAAGAGATTATATTTTAATGCTTTATATAATGACAGCAATGCCTCTTATAATGAAGATGCATTTAAATATGGAGATGAAACATTTTTATTTGAAGAAAATCATTTCTGGATACCTATAAAAGAATGTTTGGTACTTGACCATAACGACAATGATTTTAAAGATAAGATTGATAATTTAATAGAAAAAGTATTAAATTGTATTGAAAAAAAAGGAAATATCTTTACATTCGACGAAATGAACAATAAAATTCCGAGGAAGAGGAGTAGTTTATACAAAAATTACATTAAAACAAAAGAATTAATAGATAAAAACAGAGAGGATATTTCCAATAACATAAAAAATCTTTTGAAAAAATTTAAAGAAGAATCATTATTAAACTATAATATGATTACTTTTGATGGGCTTACTGATGAACAGAAAATGGAAAGGATTTTGGATATTTTTACAAGATTAAATAAAGGCGGAAAGAAACTTGCACCATCTGATTTGTTGTATTCTCAAATAGCCACATATTCCAATGAAGAATTAGATGTTAGAGGTAAATTTGGTGAGTATATTGAGGAACTAAATAAATCTCAAACAAATAAAATAAATTTTAAACTTAAAACATTTATAAGATTTTTATGGCTATTATTTGGTGAAACAATGTCATTTAATGCTTTTTATGTTTCAAAAGCAATAAAGAAACATTGTACACTTACAAAATTTGAAAATGCTTTTAAGGCATTAAAGTTAGCAAAAGAAATTTATATTGAATCAAATTTTAAATTTACAGACAATACAGCTTATAATATGTTTTTACCTGTTGCATATTATTTATATTTTTGCGATTACAATAAATTCACTAGTAATGAACAAAAAGAAATAAGGTATGAAATTTCAAAATTTTTTGAGGTTGCAACCATTTCAAGATTTGTTTCATCAGAACATAGTGATTCATCACTAATAAGTTTTAAAAAAGCTTATAATAAATTTAATGATAAAGACAATAAATTATCATTATTCGAAGATAAAAAATTCAATTTTAGAAAATTGCAAGATGAAGTAAATAATCAAATAAGTGATAAAAGTAAAAGATTTGAAGTTACAAATTTAGATATTGAAAAAATATTAAAGTATGATTATGATAAAAACAAATATGAAATTGCCCAAGTTTTATATCTTTTAAATAAAGATTTGGTTAAAAATCAAGCAAAGATTGAAAAAGATGATGTTGACCATATGCATCCAAAATGTTTAACAGATGAGAGTAACTATAAAGCAAGTTTAAAGGATTTAGCAAATTATAATAAAGATGATTATGACTATTTTGTTAGTAAATATAATTTATTACCTAATTTGCAATTGTTGATTGATAAGGCAAATAGGACGGAAAAACAGGGTAAAGCACTTGACAAATGGTTAATAGAATTTAAACCTAATGATTATCTAAAGTATATGCAAGATAATTTTGCTATTGATAAAGATATGAAAGTTGATATTAAATATTTTCGAATTGAAAATTTTAAAAATTTCTTTGAAAAACGAGAAAAAATTATAAAAGAACATTTAGAAAATTTATTTGGTGTAAGATAAAATTAGGCAAATTAATTATGATTACAGTTTATTTGAATAAGTATTCTATGTTGTGGCTAGTTTAAAAACTAGCCTTTTTCATTTAATTATTTATGTTTTTTTTACTATAAAAAATAAAATATATTAAAATAATTATTATTTATGAAAAACATAAAAGATAGAAAATAATAAATAAAAGACTTTATAAATTAGTCCTGTTTATCTTCATTAGATATTTCATCATAAAATTTTTTTAGATATTTGCCTTTATCAAGTTTTGCTTTTTCTGCAAGTAAACTGATTAAATCTTTGGGAGTTGGTTTATCTCTATCAAATTCAAAAGACGCAAATCTTTCAAAATCTCGTATTCCGTCTCTTTTTACACTTACTTCAATTGCATGGCGCATTGACCTATCAATTAAACTTTTGTCAACATTAAATTCTTTAGCAACTTCAGGATAGAGATATTTGTTTACATTTATCTTTTTCGAATTATCTTTATAAATTTTTTCAATACATGATTTGATATATGAATAACCTTTTAAATTGGGACTTATCTTTAAAACCATCAAATAAATAGTTAGTTGTCTATCTAAAACATATTCTTCAACTTTTGCTTCATTCATATTTTTTAGCCTCCGCAAATATTATAAACAAATCATTTTTGAAAGCAAAACAATTTCGACAATATTTTAAAATTTTTTACAAAATTATTCAAAAATAAAATAAAAACTTTTAAACAAGGTATAATTTATTGACAAAAAGTAATGTTTATAATAAAATAAAAAAATAAAGGGAATTAAATAGAAAAATGCGAGTAAAGGAACTTGTAGAAGATTTTATAAATAGGGTAAGTGATTTAAAAAAAGCAAATTTTGATAAGGGAATTATAAAGACAAAATATGAAATAAAGGGGATAAAAACAAAACAAATTGATGATTTTTCTAAAAGTTTGATAAAAATAGGAGTTAATTTTGAGCAATTACCTCTAGAAAATTATGAGGAAATATTGCTTGCAGGGTGTTTTATATCACATTTAAAAATAGAAGCAAAAGAAAAAATTAAGATGTTTGAGAAATTATTGCCTTTTATAGATAATTGGGGAACATGCGACATGATAGTTTCAAGATTAAAGAATCTTGAAAGTGAAAAGCAATATTTTGAAGAATTACTTAATAAAGACAATCCATATTATATAAGGGTTGGAATAGTGTGGTTAATGAAATTTGTATTAAAAAAAGACTTAAAAAGAATAATTATTTTGATTAATGATGTAAAAAATCAAGATTATTATGTAAAAATGGCAATATCATGGTGCAATGCAGAGGCAATAATCAATGATTATAATTTCATGTATGATTTTTTACAAAAGATAAAAGATGTATTTATTAGGAATAAATCAATACAAAAAGCAGTTGAATCATATAGAATTGATACAAATAAAAAAAATAGTCTAAAAAAATTAAAAATTTAATAAAATAACGAGGGAAAAAGATGATTTTAATAATTATCTTTTTTTATTTTTAAGATTTTTGTGTAAAATAATGAGGCAAATTATTTGTAAATGTCAAATAATTTTATTATAATCAATAATAAGGAAGTTGTAATGTTATCAAAAGTAAAAAGTTTTGGACTTAAAGGAATAGAAGGATATCCTATTGATGTAGAAACTGATGTGAGTAGCGGACTACCTCATTTTGAGATTGTAGGACTTGCTGATACTGCAATAAAAGAAGCAAAAGAGCGTGTTCGTTCAGCAATCAAAAATAGTGCATATGAATATCCTATTAAGCGAATAACAATCAATCTCGCACCGGCTGATGTAAAAAAAGAAGGCTCTCTTTATGATTTAGCTATAGCAGTTGCTATTTTATCTTGTAATGAAGAAAATAAGATAAAAAGGGAAAAAGATTTTGTTTATATTGGGGAACTTTCTTTTGATGGAACAGTAAAACAAGTTAAAGGAATACTTCCACTCTTAATTTCAGCAAGAAAGTTAGGATTTAAAAAATTTATAATACCAAAAGCGAACAGCAACGAAGCAAGTTTTATAACAGGAATAGAAGTTTATGGAGTAAATTCGCTAACAGAAACTGTAAAATTTTTACAAGACGAATTATCAATAGATGTAATAAAATGTTGTGATTTTAACAAACAAAAAATGTCTAGTGATAATGGTGGTATGGATTTTTGTAATGTAAAGGGGCAAGCGATGGCAAAGCGTGCATTAGAGATTGCGGCAGCAGGAGGACACAATTTGTTGATGATAGGGCCTCCGGGGAGTGGTAAAAGTATGCTTGCAAAATGTTTTCCAAGTATACTTCCTGATTTGACATTTGATGAGGCGTTAGAAGTTACCAAAATTCACTCAATCGCAGGCGAACTTGACCTAAATAAAGGAATTGTTTTGACAAGACCATTTAGAAGTCCACACCATACAGCCAGCACAGTTAGCCTTACAGGAGGAGGAACAAATAGTAAACCGGGAGAGATATCACTTGCAGACCATGGAGTTTTATTTTTAGATGAGTTCCCAGAATATTCTCGCCATACAATAGAAACATTAAGGCAACCTTTAGAAGATGGAGTTATAACAGTTGCAAGAAGTAATGCAACAATTACATATCCAGCATCTTTCACATTAATAGCAAGCATGAATCCTTGTCCTTGTGGTAACTATGGTTCAAAGGATAAAGAGTGTCATTGTTCTGCGGGACAAATTTCTAAATATCTTTCTAAACTTTCAGGTCCAATTATGGATAGAATAGATATTCATATTGAGGTTGATAATGTAACATATGACCAATTAAAAAGTGAAGAAAAAGAAGAGAGTTCAGCAGAAATAAAAAAGAGGGTGGATAAAGCAAGGGATATACAAATAGAAAGATACAAAAATGATAAAATATTTTGTAATGCGAAAATGACACCACAACAAACAAAAAAATATTGCAAACTTGATGCTTTAGGTGATAATATGCTCAGGAATGCATTTGAGAGATTAAAGTTAAGTGCGAGAGCACATGATAGGATATTAAAAGTGGCAAGAACTATAGCAGACCTCGAAGGTTGCCAAAATATAGAGGCACGACATGTTGCAGAGGCTATATCATATAGAATGCTTGACAGAAAATATTGGAATTATTAAAATAAAAGCAAAAAAATATATAGATTTTGCTTGCTTTTTTTTAAAAAAATAATAAAATCTAAATTTAAAGGATATTTATAATGATAGATTTAAAAGATGAATTTCAAGTTTTTTTGATATTTTTGTCAATGTTTGATAACACATTTTCTAAAAATCAACAAATTTTAGATAGTATGGGAGAAGATTTTTCATTAAAGCATTTTTGTAAAATGAAATTTGATAACAAAGTGCTCCCAGAAGAAAATTTCAACAAAATGAAAGAAAAAGCAGATATTTTGCGTATAAGAAATTATTATAACAATCTTTTAAATAATGATATCATTTTATTAACAAAATATGATGAAAGATATCCAAAAAAATTAAGAGATTTACCAGACGCACCATTCTTTTTATTTTGCAAAGGTGATTTGACATTGCTTGAGAAACCTTCTCTTGTAGTTGTCGGAACAAGAAAACCTTCGGCATACGGGCGTATGGTAACTGAAAGAATTGTCAAAGATGTGGCAAGGGAAAATATTGTTATAATAAGCGGGCTAGCATATGGTGTAGATTCAATTTCTCATAAAAAGTGTTTAGAAGTAGGTGGAAAAACGATAGCAGTTTTAGGTTCAGGATTTAATGAAATTTATCCTACCGAACATTTAGGACTTGCAATGGAAATTGCACAAAAAGGTTTACTGATAAGTGAATATAGTCCTAATAAAAAAGCAACAAAGTATTCTTTTCCACAAAGAAATAGGATTCTTGCTGGACTTAGCGATGGGATATTGATTACAGAAGCAAGCTTAAAGAGTGGCACAAAACATACAAAAGACTTTGCACTAGATTATGGTAAAAATGTGTATGCAGTACCAGGGAATATAGATAGTCCGTCTAGTGAACTGACAAATGATATAATTAAAACAGGACAAGCACAATGTGTAACAAATGCTTTTGATATTTTACAAGATTATCAAATTGATAAAAATTTTAAACAACAAGAAAGGAAAGATTATCAATTATCAATGGAAGAACAAGCAATAGTTTCTCTTCTCGAAGATGGAATGAAAGATATAGATTACTTGACAAAAAATTGTAATTTACCTATAAATACATTCAACACATTTTTGACGACACTTGAAATAAAAGGAATTATAAAGAGATTGCCGGGAGGTTATATAACATTGTAAAAAATAATTGATACATAAATAAATATAAATAATGGGAATACAAATATTTTAAAATATATCAATAATTAAAATTTTATAAAACTTAATTTAAAGCGAATAATTATAAAAATAACTAAAAAATAATTTATAATGTGATAAATATGGAGGACAAATTGAAATTAGTCATAATAGAATCACCATTTAAAAGAGAAGCATTAAAGAAATATCTCGGCGAGGGATATGAAGTTTTTGCTACAAAAGGTCATATAAGAGATTTACCACAGAAATCTTTAGGTATAGATATAAAAAATAATTTTGAGCCAAAATATGAAATTGTTCCTGATAAAAAAGAACTTATAAAAAATTTAAAAGAAAAAGCGAAAAATGCTGAAGAAGTCTTTATTGCAACCGACCCCGACCGAGAAGGAGAGGCAATTTCGTGGCATGTTGCAAATATATTAGGTTATAAACCTGATAAAACTTGTCGAATAGAATTTAATGAAATATCAAAAAAAGCGGTTACAAAGGCGTTAGAACACCCAAGGAAAATAGATTTAAAACTTGTAAATGCACAACAGGCAAGAAGAGTCCTTGATAGACTTGTTGGTTATAAATTATCGCCAATTCTATGCAGAAAGATAGCCCCAAAATTGAGTGCAGGTAGAGTTCAATCTGTTGCATTAAAATTAGTTGATGACAGAGAAAAAGAAATAGAAAATTTTATACCTGAAGAATATTGGACAGTAAATGCTATATTAAAAAAAGATAAAAATGAGATTAAAGCAAGCCTTACAACATATAAAAATAAAAAATTTGTTCCCAAAAATAAAGAAGAGGTAGATAAACTTTTAGAAGATATAAAAGACAAAAAGTTTAAGATTACACAAATCAAGAAAAGCAAAACAAAATCTCATGCTCCAGCACCTTTTACAACTTCAACAATGCAACAAGACGCTTTAAACAAGTTAGGAATGAGTTTAGCCCGTACAACATCTTCTGCACAACAACTTTATGAAGGTGTTGAGATAAAAGGAGAGGGTAAAATTGCTTTGATTACCTACATTAGAACAGATTCTGTTCGTGTTTCCCAAGATGCACAAAATGCTTGCATTGAGTTTATAAAAAATAAATATGGCAATGAATTTGTTCCAGAGAAACCAAACATATATCATACAAAAGAAAGTGCACAAGATGCTCATGAAGCAATAAGACCAATTACTATGGATATAACTCCCGAGATGGCAAAAGAAACACTTACAAATGATAATTATAAATTGTACAAACTTATATATGAAAGATTTTTAGCAAGTCAAATGAGTGAAGCAGAATACTCAAATGTTTCAGTAAATTTTGATTGTGCCGATTATGGATTTAAAGTAACAGGAAAGACAATGGAATTTCCGGGCTATACGAAAGTTTATAAAGAATTTGTTGAAGAGGACAATAAAGAAGGTATGGCAGGAAAACTACCAAAACTTGAAGAGGGAGAAGAGTTAGATTTAGATAAAATAATTCCAGAGCAAAAGTTTACAAAACCCCCAGCAAGATATACAGAGGCAAGCCTAGTAAAAGCCATGGAAGAAAAAGGGATAGGCAGACCGGCAACATATGCAGCGACAATAACAGTTTTAACATCTCGTCATTACACTGAAAAAGAGGGTAAATATTTAAAACCGACCGAACTAGGTAGGAAAGTAACAACATATCTTGAAAAGTTTTTTAGCAGTGTAATAAATGTTAAGTTTACTGCACATATGGAACAGCGTCTTGATGATATAGCAAATAAAGATGAGAATTGGCAAAATGTAGTTTCAAATTTTTGGAATGGGTTTGAGGGACTTTTGGAAAAAGCAGACTCAAGTGCACTTACCATGAAAGAACCACCAAAAGAAACGAATATTATTTGCGAAAAATGTGGTGGTAAAATGGTTATTAGACAAGGCAAATATGGAGAATTTCTTGCTTGCTCTAATTTTCCAAAATGCAAAAATGCAAGACCTATTGAGAGAGAGCCAAAAAAAGTTGGTAAATGTCCAGAATGTGGCAATGATATGACTGAAAGACGAAGCAAAAAAGGCAAGATATTCTACTCATGTTCACACTATCCTGATTGTAAATTCATGAGTTGGGATATTACAACAGGGGAGAAATGCCCAAAATGTTCAAGCCCTATCATCATAAAAGGTAAACAAATTAAATGCTCTAATCCTACTTGTGATTATAAAAAGACAGATAATGAAAATTAAATAAAACAACATAAACTTGCTTTATTAAACAGAAAAAAATAAAAAATCAAGGATTTTCCCTTGATTTTTTGTTTGTGAATATACAATATTTGTTATTATTATTTTAATAAACCTCAAAATTTTGATAAAATATTAAATAAAATTATGAAATTTCATAAATATTTGCTAAAATAAAATAGTAAAGTGTCAAAATTCAACAAACTTTGAACTTTTTCTTAAAATCTTACATTCTTTTAAATTTGTAATTAATTCAAAATGAAATATACTCTTTTTTGAATGAATACTATCAATATGTAAAGGAGTAAAAAATTTATGAATTATTATCAAAAAGTAGTCAACATTATAGGTTGTGGATTTGCAGGAATTGAATGTGCTTTATTTTTAGCAAGGCATGATATAAAAGTACATATTTTTGATATCCATAAAGAATATAAATGCAACTGCGATAGGTGTAAAAAAATAAAAGAGTGCGAAAAAGAAGAACTATTTGAAGGTCTTTTGAGAAGAGAACTAAACTACCTAGGTTCTCCTCTTATAAGAGAGGAAGATAGACTAATAAGGGCGGGATATTCAGGGTGTCTTGCTACAAAGATATTAGAGTATGGCAAGAAATTAGTAAAAATAAATAAAAATATTGAGTATTTTGAAGCATGTATATCACAACTCAACCCAAGAGAAATAAATGTAATATCTACAGGCTCAAATACAGACGAAAAAATGTTTAATTTTTTGCTAAATAAGTTTGGTTCTATGAGATGCTTTAACAAGTTATCTGTTTGCCCAATAGTAGATAATATTGAAATAAGTGCTTTAAAAAGAAAAGAAGGAGATAATGAATACTTTTATTTACCTTTAGATTATAATGAGTACTTAAAGTTTGTAAATTCGATTATTAAAGTTATAAATAGTCTAGGAAAAGAAAATACAAAAAATCTTTGTGCAAATACGATAGAAGAATTAGCAGTAAAAGGTAGAGATGCATTACGCTCTTTTTGTTTGATGCCAATATATTTAAAGGATTTAAAAGAAAAGCCATATGCTGTCTTGACATTAAAGAAGATGGAAAGAGGATATAGACTTGAGGGAATATCCTCAAAATTAAGTAGACAAAATCAATTAGAAATAATAAAAAGTTTAAAAGGCTTTTCAGATGTCGAACTTTTACAAGAGGGCAATGTGGAAGATGCGGTATATATAAATTCAAAATATGTCATAAACGAGTTCAATCAGTCTGTTCAAGATAAAAACTTGTTTTTTGCAGGTGCAATTTTGGGATTAAGTAACTTTCATGATTGCATAGCAAGTGGATATATGACAGCATTAAATGTATATAAATATTATAATGATATGAAAATGGTGCCATTGCCTAATTCAAGTTTAATGGGAAGATTAGCACAAAAAATAATCTCAACCAGTCTGCTAAAGAAGAATTCAAATTTAGAAAATTATGATATAATAGCAAACCAAGATGATTATGCAAATCCTAGTTTACTAGAAAGTTTGTTTAATAATTCAGTTGGTGGACTATTAAAATTTAAGGAGGATTATAGATATGGAGAGCATGTTTAGAGGGACTACAATATGCGGAGTAAAACGAGATGGGAAAATTGCAATAGCAGGTGATGGACAAGTAACCATGTCTGAAAGCGTAATATTTAAGTCAAATGCACACAAAGTGAGAAGAATATATAATGATAAAGTGGTGATAGGATTTGCAGGTTCAGTTGCTGATGCTTTTTCACTTTGCGAAAGATTTGAAAATATGTTAAATAAGTTTTCAGGGAATCTTATGCGAAGCGCAGTAGAACTTGCTGGAACATGGAGAGAAGATAAAGCAGCAAGACAATTAAATGCTATGATGATAGTGGCAGATAAAGAAAAACTATTAATTGTAAGCGGGACAGGTGAAGTGATAGAGCCAGATGATGATGTTTGTGCAATAGGTTCAGGTGGAAATTATGCGTTAGCAGCCGCTAAAGCATTAAAACAAAATACCAAATTATCCGCAAAAGAAATAGCAAAGAAAGCACTTGAAATAGCAGGTCAAATTTGTGTATTCACAAATGACCATATAACAGTAGAGGAGGTATAAAATGGACTTAACACCAAGACAAATAGTAGAAGAACTTGATAAATATATTATAGGTCAATCTAAAGCAAAACGAGCAGTTGCTATTGCTTTAAGAAATAGATATAGAAGAAGTAGACTTTCAAAAGAGGTGAGAGAGGAAATAACTCCTAAAAATATAATTATGAGAGGGCCAACAGGTGTTGGAAAAACAGAAATAGCAAGAAGACTTGCAAAATTAGTAGGTGCTCCATTTATAAAAATAGAAGCAACAAAATATACTGAAGTAGGCTATGTAGGTCGTGATGTAGAAAGCATGATAAGAGATTTAGTTGAAGTTGCTGTAAGAATGGTTAAAGATGAAAAAGCACACGAGATGGAAGCAAAAGTACGACCAGTAGTAGAAAATAAACTCATAGATGCAATTTGTGATACAAGAAGAGCAAGTGATATTCAAGTTGATAAAACAATAGTTTCGCAAGAATTAAAAGATGGCAAACTTGAAAATGAACAAATTGAAGTTTATGTCCTTGATAATCAAAAGCCAATGATATCAGTTGGCGGGCCAGAAATTAATATAGGTTCAATGTTTGACGGACTATTACCACAAAAACATAAGAAAAGAAGAATGTCTGTTCAGCGTGCAAGAGAAATGTTGACCGCAGAGGAATGTGATAGAATTATAGATAAAGACAATGTATACGCTGAAGCAATAAGACGAACAGAAGAAGAGGGCATTATTTTTATAGATGAAATAGATAAAATAATAGGCAAAGCGGGAGGCTCTAACAATCAAGATGTTTCAAGAGAGGGTGTTCAAAGAGATATCTTACCTATCGTTGAAGGAAGTACAGTTGCAACAAAATATGGAAATGTTAAAACTGATTTTATTTTGTTTATAGCATCAGGGGCATTCCATGTTTCAAATATTGAGGATATGATACCCGAACTTCAAGGGCGTTTCCCAATTAGAGTTGATTTGGATAACCTTACAAAAGAAGACTTTAAGAGAATATTGTCAGAACCTAAAAATTCTGTTACAATGCAATATTCAAGTATTTTAAAAGTTGATAATATTGACCTTCAATTTACTGATGATGCTCTTGATGAAATTGCAGAAATGGCTGCAACTGAAAATGAAACAAGTGAAAATATAGGAGCAAGACGACTTCACACTATTATGGAAAGTTTACTTGAAGATATATCCTTTAACGCATCAAGTGAACTTCCTATGACAACTGTTAAAATTGACAGAAATTATGTTCAAAATGCTTTCAAAGAAACTAAAAAGAAATTTGATTTAAAAAAATATATATTGTAAGAGGGAAATAACAAACGGAAGCAAATTTTTTACTTCATAAAAAATTTTGTTTTGCTTTGCGAAACTGCTTGCTATACAAGCGCTTCCGTTTGATTTGTCTCTTCGCTCAAGTTTGTTTAAAAATAGAAAGTAGTAAGGATAAAAAAATATTATAAATAGCATAAAAAAAAGGTATGTTATGGATAAATCAAGAACAGAAATTTTGATAGGAAAAGAAAACATCGAAAAACTTTCATCAAGCCATGTTACCATTGTTGGTGTAGGCGGGGTGGGAGGTTATTGTGCACTTATGCTTGCGCGAGCAGGTATAGAAAATATTAAACTAATAGATTTTGATATTGTTTCAGAAAGTAACCTTAATAGACAAGTTGTTGCATATAAAAACACAATAGGGGAAGTAAAGGTCGATGTTATGAAAGATATTATACTTTCAATTAATGATAAAATAAATGTAGAAACAATAAATGATAAATTAAATGAAAACAATGTTGAAAAATATATTAAAAATACATATTATGTAATAGATGCAATTGATAATATAAAAGATAAAATTGCACTTATTGTTTATTGTAAGAAAAATAATATAAATATAATTTCAGCAATGGGAGCAGGGAATCGGTTTGATATACCGAACTTTTATTTAACTGATATATATAAAACCCATGATGATGGACTTGCCAAAGTTTTAAGAAAGAAGTTAAGAGAAGAAAATATAGGAAATCTAGATGTAATAACATGTTCTTCGCATCCTAAAAAACTTGACAAAATAGTGGGAAGCATAAGTTATTACCCAGCCGCTTGTGGAATAACACTTGCAAGTGTTGTGGTAAATAAGATAATTGATAATAAAATATAACATTTAATAAATAAAATTTTATTTTTTAACAAATATTTGCTATAATAAATAAATGGAGGGAGAATGAAGATAATAAAAGAAAATGAATTTGAGAAAGAAATTAAAGAAGGCGTTACTTTAGTAGATTTTTTTGCTACATGGTGTATGCCTTGTCGTATGATGGGACAAATTCTTGAAGATATAGCACAGGGAGTTGAAGGTAAAGTTAAAATAGTAAAAGTAGATGTTGATGAAAATCCAAATCTTGCTAGACAGTATGGGGTTATGTCTATCCCAACACTCATAATTTTTAAAGATGGGAAAGAACAAGAAAAACATATAGGCGTTTGGCAATATGAAGATTGTATAGAAACGCTAAAAAAATATTTTTAAATTTTAAAAGATATTAAAAAATCTAGTTAGCACTAGATTTTTTTTATAATCATTAAATTTTAAATTAGTATCAATGAAATTCATATAAATAAAATATTACTATTGACTTTAATCCTTTCTCGTGATAAAATTATAAATAAGAAAAGGGGTTAAATTATGAGTAAAAGAGTTTATTTAGATAATGCGTCTACAACCTATGTTTCAAGTGAAGTTCTTTCAGAGATGCTCCCTTGTTTCAATGCTATTTATGGTAATAGTAATTCACTACATAGTTATGGAAGAGAAGCTATGGCAATTGTAGATAGAGCGAGAGATCGTATTGCACACGCAATAAATGCTGCAAAATCAAATGAAATCTATTTCACTTCAGGCGGAACAGAGGCAGATAACTGGGCAATAAAAGGAATAGCTCATGCTTATTCTAATAAAGGCAAACATATAATAACAAGTGCTATAGAACATCATGCAGTTTTAGATGCATGCAAACAACTTGAAGAAGAAGGTTTTGAAATAACATATATTCCAGTCGACAAGGAAGGATTAGTTAATTTATCAGAACTTTTACATTCTATAAGAAAAGATACAACATTAATTTCAATAATGGCAGTTAATAATGAAGTAGGAACAATTCAAAACATTAAAACAATTGCCAAAATAGCACATGATTATAATATAATTTTTCACACTGATGCAGTACAAGGATTAGGAGCGATTAAATTAGATGTTCAAGATATGGAAATAGACGCAATGACATTGTCAGGACATAAGGTATATGGACCAAAAGGTGTTGGTTGCCTATATTTAAAAAATGGAATAAGAATTGAGTCGCTTTTAGCCGGAGGGAATCAAGAGCGAGGTAAGAGAGGCGGAACGGTAAATGTAC
>CALVZG010000003.1 GCA_944372465.1 uncultured Clostridia bacterium | reverse complement strand
TGAAAATTTTAATTCTTTTCTTCTCTTTTTAAATCTTTCAACTAAATCATTTGTCGTTTTGCTTTCTGTTGGAACGGAAACAAAATCATTTATATCATACATTTCTTTCATAATGCTCATATTTTAGCAATTTTATTCGATATTGTCAACTAATTGCTAATATATTATCTTTCAATTTTAGGCGATTTTAAAGTTTTTGTTTTTCTTTGATGGAAGATAATTTTTTATTTTTGCTCATAATTTACTCTTTGCCACCAAAATATTTTATCATTTTAAATTCTTCACAAATTATATCAATATTATCATTGAAAGGAATTCCTTTTAATAATAGTTCTTTTGAAAAGAATTCTTTATGAATTGATTTCCAAGATTTTAATGTTTTATCTTTTTCTCCTTCCTTGAACGCGTGTTCTTCTGTAACGTTATCAAAAGTCGTTTTATAAATTTTTGTTGTTTGTAAAATTATTTTTTTTGTTTTATCCCAATTGGTAAGAATTGAAAATCCTTGATTAAGTTTATCATTTTTGTTGTATAAATACGAAGTGGCAGTTTTATCACCTTTTAGTACAAGATTAAATAATTCATCTGCCATTTTTTTGTTATCACCAAAATGCCAGTCCAAAATGTTTTGTTGAAATCTTAACAAATAACCATCGGGGTCTTGTACTAGAAATTCTAAAACATGATTATTTATATCATTTTCTTGATAGTCGCTAACTATTAAATCAATAAAAATTTTTATATTATATTTTCTTAAATTATTATATATTTTTGAAATGTCTGGCAAAATTATTTGAAAATTTATACCTCTTCCTAATGGATATTGCATATCATCTGTAACATTCCAACTGTCTTTAACAGAAGGCAAGGTTAATTTTTGCAATATAATTTGGCAATCATCTAAAACAACCATTGCGAAATCTTTTCTTTCATATTCTATTTTAAAACCTAAAACTTCAGTGTAAAATTTTATTGATTTTTTTAAATCAAATACTCTTAATTCTGGAATTAAACAATTGAATTTCATATTTCCCTCGTAAATGTATTATATATATTAAAATTGTTTTTAATTTTTTCTTATTTAATTCAAACTTATAAATCCTTTAGTTTATTTTTGATTAAGTAAACATATTAATATTATAAAAAATATTGTTATTAAGTCAAATTATTTTTTAATAGAAAATTGCATTAAATAAATGAAATCTTTTTTTTAATATTTTAAAAAATTATTTTTTGGAGTAAAATAATATATATTAAATCATGCATCATATTAATATTAAAATATAAATAAATTTCTATATAAATAATTTAACTATTAATCTATATTAATATTTTGTTTTAATTTTTGTTTGATTTTTGCCAAATAAAATATATAATTATCATATGAATTATGATTTAAATTTAATTTTTAAGTTATCAAAAAATGAAAAATGTGGCAAAATTTTAGGTATTATTTCTATGATACTTGGCACATTGGCTCTATTTACAGTATTTGTGTTTGGTGATAGATATTTTAATGATATTTTATATATTGGAGTATTAATTTTAGGTTTATGGTTTTGGACTTATGGGTTTATGGCTTTTATAAGCATGCGGTCATTATGGAGTCTTTTTTATCCAACTGTTTCAATAGTTATTATAGCTTCGCTTCCTTGCATCGTTGCAGCGTTAACATTTCGCTATAAAGAATGGATAGAAATTTTATCAGTCTCTCTTTCGTCTATTGTAACACTTATAATTTTTGCAGTTTTTATGTATTATTCTGTAACAAAATCTATGAAAGCAAAACAAAAATATATAAAAGATAATATAAAAAATTTTGATAAAAAATCTATGATTAAAAGATATAATGATAATTCAATATCAATTAGCATTATAGAAAATCTAAATGGGGATAGAGCTAGTATAATCAGCAAAAATGGGCTATGTCAATATGTTGTAATAGAAAAAAACATAAATAACAATTTAGAGTTGATTGAGAAAAAACGATTTGTAGAAATGTATTCAGCCCAATATTATGCAATAAAAAGTTTATGTGAGTTTAGTAATAAGGTTTAATTTAGATTTTATATTTATAATAAAAATTTTTTATCATTATTTCACATAAATGATAAATTTTTAATAAATAAGCATAATAATAAATAATTTAACGAATATTAATAAAAAGTTTTGAATTAAAAGGAGTTTATTATAAAATATAAACATGAGTGAAAATGAAACAAAAAGAAATTATCTTCCAATTTTATTAATTTTAGCTATTGTAGTAGGTATAATTGTATACTTTTTTATAAATAATTCAAATCCTAATAATTATAATAATAATACTTCACACAATTTTGTTGCGGAAACTACTTTAGGAGATGTTGATAATTATATTAATTATTTGGCATCAAATCAAGAGAGTAATAGTTTAAATTATTATACAGTTAAGATTTATCAAACATTTTATGATAATATTGAAGATATTAAGGATGGAATTAACTCTATTTCTTTAGCAGAATGTGGTTGGAGTTCTGAAGATTTAAATGGTGTTATAAATTATATAGCAAAGGCATCATCAGGTGCTTTAACTTGTTTAATATATGATAATCCGGAGTTCTTCTTTTTATCTTTTGATTCAATGGCTATAGAAACACAAACAGCATCATATTTTTCTGACACAATAGTAGATATAACATTTTCTGTAGAAGACAATTTTTATGAAGATAATTTTAATAGTAGACAAGATATAGATGATGCTTTGCAACAAATGGAAAATGCAAGAGAAGAAATATATGCAGATATGCCTGCAGGTCTATCAGATTATGAAATTGTTGTTTATATGAATGATTATTTAGTTGATAATGTCGAATATGATATGCAAGTAGGATCAGCTTTAGAAAGTCCTCTTGTTCATACTGCTTATGGTGCTTTAGTGAATGGGATTGCTGTTTGTGATGGTTATTCATATGCTCTTGAGTATTTGCTTGATGGCCTAGGAATAACGAATTTAGTTGGTGCCGGATATGTAGTTGACGGGACTTCTAGAGAAGGGCATATGTGGAGTTATGTTTATTTATATGGGGATTGGTATGGTGTGGATGTAACATGGAACGACCCTGTTATTCAAAACCCATGGTTACCAGAAGAAGATGTAGAAGAAATAAAAAATCAAAGTAAACATAGTTATCTTCTTTTAGGAGGAGATTTAAATACAAACACAGGATTTTATAGTGAAGGACGCAACGCTGAAAATTATATTTATTATTTTGGTAATGAATATTATCAATTGCCTGTGCCAACAATAAGCAAAAATAATTTTATTCTTCCTACAATAAATATTGAAGTTAATGAGTCATATGAAAGTGGTGAAATTACAACTGTGGAAATTAACATTACAACTGACAATATGCTAGATAATTATAAATTGGCATATTCGGTTAGTTTAGACAATGGATTAAATTACAGTGAATATAAATCATGCGAGCAAAACATTATATTGAATAGTAGTAATGATAATGGTTTATATAAGTTTGCAATTATAACAAACGAAGGTGAAATTGTTGTTGAATATGATAGTGTCATACCAGTTAATATTTTTGAAAATGCAAATAATTTAAGTTTTAATAGTTTGATAAACCAAATAGACATAGCAGTTTAATTAAAATTCAAGACTTAAAGGTAAAGATATATGTTGAAATTTTTAAAATTTTACAAAGAGAAGAAGTTAATTGAACAGGATAGACCAAAAGATAAATATGGTAGAGCAATAATTAATATTACAATTAAAGATAAAGATGAAGTTTTATCACCTTTTATTATTGATAATAATGAAGCAATAAGTGCAGATTTTGCAAATCATATAGATAATGCGGTGAAATCAATTCCTCCTAAACAAGATATTAATATAAACATAAATTGTGAAAATTTAAAAGAAGAAGATAAAACTCATTTTTCTCTTGCTATAAAAAATTATTATAAAAATAGTGTGCTTGACAATCAAAGAAAAATAAAAACAAATTTAAAATTATTCTTAATTATGATAGTGCTTTCTTTATTATCGACAACAGTTTTGTTTCTTTTTGATTATTTTAATGTAAATTGGCTTATTAAAGAGATAATAGATATCATTACATGGGTATTTGTATGGGAGGCTGTGGATATCATGGTCTTTCAAAGGGCAATGATAATTTATGAAAGGCAAAGAGATTTGGCTTTATTTAATAGTTTTATAACTTTTAATGGAAAAACAAAGAACTAGTTAAATGCTAGTTTTTTTTAAAAAAGTGTTGAAACATATTACTTTAAATGATATAATATAAAACTATTAGGAAGATAAAGGAGACAATGATGGGAGATAACAAAACAAACGAATTATATAAAAAATTAGAAAGCACTTTTAATATTTTTTTGATTGACAAATTAAAAAATAAAAAATATAAATTAAAATACACAAATAAATTATCTGTTAAAAACTTGACTTTTTTAGGTTGCAAAGCATGGGTTAAGTACATAAATTTTGTTGAAAACAAAAATGATGAAAATTTATTCGATTTTTTAAATCAATATATCAAGTTTGTTTGTGATGAGAAAATTGAAGATGAAAATAATAAAAACAAGACGCTTTATAGGGAAGGGATTATCACATTATACAAACGAAACCATAGATTAGCAATTAAGACATATAAGGCACTAAAAGCAAATAAAGTAAGTGTAAAAGAAATGTCCTTATTTTTTAATCAAATATTATATAAATATAATTCTCCTTTCTTTGAATATGAAAAATTATATTAATGTTTGTGTTTAATGAAATTTTTTACTATAATAAAAAAATAATTTTTTAATAGAGGTGAAAGATATGATTAATAAAAAATCTTGTAAAGAACAAATAAAAAAAGAAAATTGCGAAATGGAAAATGATGAATTCGAAAATCATTCACATGATGGGATAGATAATGATGAACATTTGATAGACATGCAAAAAGAAATAGAAATTATGATTGAAAACATACAAGACAATACTGATAGTGCTTTTAGTATTTTAAAAGAGCACGAAAATGATGCCGACCAAGATATAGTTGATGTATATAGAATAAGTTGTAGTAACATTTTAGATTGTGAAAAATTAGTAAATAAAAAACAACAAGAGTTTGAAATGGAAGTTTCAAAAATATTGAATGACAAAAAGTGCTTGGAAGAATATTTGCCAAAGATTAAAGATATTTTTGAACAAATAAAAGATTTAGAAAAAACATCTTCAAGAGAGTATGAAGATTTTATAACTAAATTAAACAAGGAAAGAATTTAAACAGTTGAAAATTGTAATATTTCTTATTTGTTTTATTTTGTCAAGATAAAAATTGTTAAAAATTTTTATTATAAAAAACAAAAAGACATTGCTAGCTTAAATATTTTTTTATTTATTTGTAATATGCTATAATGATGATGAAAGGGGAAAGATGTGGAAGCAAAAGACGAATTTTTAGAAATTTTTTATGAAAATATAGAAAGAGATGGTTCAGAGAAGTTATTAGATTGGCTTGAAAAATCTGATTTTTTTACTGCTCCTGCTAGTACAAAAAGACATAGTGCATATAGAGGTGGATTATGTCAACATTCTATAAATGTATATAAAAGACTTGTGAAATTTTTGCAAATGGAGTTTGGAAATAATTGGGCAAATAAGATTAACCCAGAAAGTGTGGCAATAATGGGGTTACTGCATGATGTGTGTAAGGTTGATACATATGTCGAAGACTATCGAAATGTAAAAGATGAGCAAGGTAATTGGATTAAAAAGCCATATTATAAAGTTCAAGATAATCTTCCTTATGGGCATGGCGAAAAGTCAGTGTATATTTTGTCAGCATTTATGAAACTCACAAGAGAAGAGGCTTTAGCAATAAATTGGCATATGGGAGAGTTTGATCAAAGAGTTCAAAATGGAAGTTACTTAATAAGTGATGTGTTTTATAAATATCCAATTTGTTTTCTACTTCATTTAGCAGATTTGACAGCAACATATCTAGACGAGGAAGTTCCAGAATAATTTTATTTTTTTATATGATTTAATTTGTAAAATTATAAATAAAATTAGTTTATAAATTGCGATAAATTATTTATTTTGCCTATTGACAAAAAATGGTCAATGCTGTATAATATAGTAAAAGTACAGGGAGGTTATTTATGATTCGTCCAGGTAAAAATAGAAATCTTAATGTTGAAAATGTCCAAAATTCTTCAGAACAAATTTTGAATGAAGAAAATTCTATTTTACAAAATGAAAGTGAAGACAAAAGTAAAGAGAATAATAGACAAACAAGTGCAACTTTAGAAGAAAAAGAAAATTCAAGCAATGATGAAGCAACATTAGAAGCAGCAGCACAAATGTTGGCAGTAGAAGATGCACAAGATAAAGAAAATGGTGTTACCCAAACAGAAGCATATAGAAGATATGCAATGGGAGAAGCATTAGCGGCTCAAGAAGGAACAAGAGCACCAGCATCTAGTGCTACAAGAAATAGTGGTCATTTGAAGAAAGTAAGCAAAATAACACTTATTTTGTGTGGCATACTTGCTGCTGTAGGCATTTTTGCTGGAGTAGCAACTACAAATTGGGGAACTAATAGTAGTCGTGCAGACAAAGCAGAAAGTGTAGCACAAGAATATTTCAATAATTCTCGTCAAACAGTAGCAACCGCAGAAAGTTCTATAGAAGACGCACAAATAAGTTATAAGACTGCTGAAGGATATGTAAATGAAGTAGTGAATAATGGCGAAAAATTTAATATAGCTTATTCAGGGAATATAGAAAGTCAAGATAATCAAAATCTTTCAGATTATACAGTTACAACAAAAGCAAATGATACTATAGTTGTAGACATGCAAGAAAATTTGGCACAAGCACAGCAAAGTTTAAATGAGGCAGTTGGAACTTATGAAACAATGATTACTTATGAAGGCGAAAGTGCGATAGATAAATTGAATGCAGAATATGCTGCAAAAAATTGGGATAAAGTAAATGAGATAGGTTCACTAATTGCAGCAAATGCAGCAAAAATTTCTCAATTAACTTCAGATGTAACTGCCAAAACTGCTTCTGTCGGGGAGGCATATCAATCTTTAAAATCAGAAGCAAATGCACAAATTCAAGAGATAGCAAATAATTATGTTAATAATACCATACCAAAACTTGATACAATTGTAAAAAGTGATATTGCTTCAATAGAACAATCAGTGAATACAACTACTAATTATGTAGAAAAAATTAATCAAACAGTAGCTGATGAGAGCATAAAAAATCAAATTATACAAGCACAAACTAATGCAACAGAAAATCAAAATTTAGCAGATGCCGAGCTTGAAAATTATATGTCTTTATATGAACAATTAAATCAAAATTATACAAATGGAGATTATTCTAAAGTATCAGAGTTAGGAGAACAAATGATTGACTCTGCAACTAGAATTAATAACTATGCAACTTTAGCAAACCAATATGCTACTTTAGCTTCAAATGTATATGGAGAATATCAAGAAAATGCTAATTTAGATTATACAAGTGCTGTTTATGAAGTTGAATTTACTCAAAATGACTTAAGTAATCCAGAATTAATGAAATATTTAATCGGTGCTGAAGAAGGTGGTAAAGTTGTAAGCGTTGAACAATCACTTTATAATAGAAATAACGGAGAAGTATCAATGCTTTTAAGTTGTACAGACTTGTTTGGAAATCCATACACAAATCTTATAACTGCAAAAATAGCAAATGGATTAAATAAAGAACAATTAACAGCATCAAATCTTATTGAAAGATTAAAGGCAAATGAACAAACAACAAGTCAAGTATTCAATGCGTCTATGGAATCTGTTGCAGGTGCAAATGCCACAGGGACTATGAATGCAGGAACAAACAATGAAGTAAGTGGAAATTTAGAAATTCTTTATTCAGTTATTCCTTCTTACAATGATAAAACAGGCAAAACGACAATTAATTCTCAAGCAATAGCATTAATTAAAGATAGTGAAGGGAATGTATTATCATATAAAGTATACAAGACAGATCCAGTAACAAAAACTGGCGAAGTGAAAGATGAAGCAATATTAAAAGAAGAATTTGCTACTAAACTTGCTCAAAAGATAACATCAGATAGTTCTTTAATAATTGTTCAAGAATCAGGTCTTGAATTAAATTAGAATTAGTTAAATAGGGGTAATTATTATCCCTATTTTTTATATAAAAATAAACAATAAAATAAATTTTATAGGAAATAAAATATTCTTTATTCTTTTTGCATTTTTTTAAATATTTATTATAATATTTAAAATAATAATAAACAAATCAAAATAAATTTAAATCAAAAAATAAGTTAGATTACAAAAAAATTAAAACTTATAAATAAATTAAAAATACAATTTAGTTTTTTTAGATTTATTTTGATTAATATATTAGTTTAATAAATTTAATTTAAAAGGATATATGATGCAGACAAAGGTTAAAGAAAATATTCATTCAGGGCATAGACAAAGATTAATGGAACTTGCCTATAGGTCAGGTTTTGAGAACTTAACTAATATACAGGCAGTGGAACTAATATTATGCTATGTTTTTCCTCGTGGAGATGTAAACCCACTTGCTCATAGACTTATTGATAGATATAAAAATTTAGCAACAATAATGGAAGCACCAATAGAGGATTTAAAGATGGTAAAAGGAATGGGGTATACATCTGCATTAAAATTACATAATCTTTTAGGAATATATAATGGTTATTTTTTTGAAAAAGTGGCAAAAAAAGAAAAATTAGTTACTCGTGGTGATGTCTATGATTATATAGAATCATTGTTAAGATTTAAAACAGTAGAAGAAGTTCATCTAATAGGATTAAATGCAAATGGCGAACTAATAGGAGAGCATTGCATAGCAAGAGGGAATATTAATTTAGTAGGCATAGATATGCGAGATATTTCACTATTTGTTGCAACTTATAATGTTCCTAATATAATAATAGTTCATAATCATGTAGATGCTGATTGTATTAAGTCGCCTCAAGATGCTGATACACATAAAAAAATAAATGGGAAATTCAAATTTGCAGGTTGTAAATTGTTAGATAATTTGGTTATAGGTAGAGATGGAATATACAGCCTTAAGAAGAAAAAAATGCTTCGAATTTTTGTCAATAGTCCTAATTACTTTGAAGCATTAAATCAATTAAATAAAATAAGTGAATGAGGTTTAAATATGATTTTAATTAAAGATAAAAGAGATAGCATAAATAAAATGAAAGAATTAAGATTAAATTACTTTCCTCTTGATATTTTTAGCGTAAATGATATTGAAGAAATACAAAATTTCATCAAAAAATATCCTTCACAAGAATATGTTATGCGCAGTCCTAATAAAACTAATGCCAATTTTTTCTATGTCAAAGATTTTGAAGATATAAAAGAACATTTAAAATATTTTTCAAATGAAGTTACAATAGATGTATCCTATCGACCATATAAAGATTTCATAATTTTAGTAGGAGATATAAAGGTTCATAAAGGTTATGGAGCAGATATTGTAGATTTGACAGCAAGAACAGATAGTGAGGCAACGCAAAGGAATATTTATGAAAATCCTAAATACAATCTTCATACTAATTTAGATGATGACAAATTATGGGATATTCCGGGTTTTTCAAAAATTATCAAATATATAACTGAACATGAACTTTATGATGTTATAGTTGAATTTTCAGTTTATGATTGCAAAATAGGAATAAATAAAGAAAATGTAGTAATATCTGAATTAAGAACAGCATATTAAAATGCTGTTTTTTTTGTTTATTAAAAATCAAATTAAAAATTATTTTTTAAATTTTAAATTTTCTGTAAATCGTTTGGATATTAAAAGCATTTTATATATAATATCTCTTGGATAAAAAAGGAGATTATATGAAAAAGTTTGTTTACTTATTTAAAGAAGCTGATGGAAAAAACAAAGCACTATTTGGAGGCAAGGGAGCAAATTTAGCAGAGATGACTAATCTTGGTATGCCAGTGCCTCAAGGCTTTACTGTTACAACGGAGGCTTGTACTCAATATTATGTTGATGGTAAAAAAATAAATGATGAGATTCTATCTCAAATTGAAGATAAACTCAAAGAACTCGAAAAAATGACAGGCAAAAAGTTTGGTGATAAAAACAATCCACTTTTAGTATCTGTTCGTTCAGGGGCAAGAGTGTCAATGCCGGGAATGATGGACACAATATTAAATTTAGGTCTTAATGATGAAGTTGTAGAAGGTCTTGCAAAACTTACAAACAATCCTCGTTTCGCTTATGATTCTTATAGAAGATTTATTCAAATGTTCAGTGATGTTGTTATGCAACAAGAAAAATCAAAATATGAAAGAATACTAGATAAAGTAAAAGAAGAAAAGG
>CALVZG010000002.1 GCA_944372465.1 uncultured Clostridia bacterium | reverse complement strand
GAAGTTTATATGTTCCTTTTGACATTCCTGTAAACCATGATTGAGTAAGTTCATAATCATTATTGCTTGCAGAAACTATTGTAGTTGTATAGTAAGTTGAAGTATTTGAATCATCATTTTTATCAAGCCCAATATAACCAAATTCATCTGAATCTACAACAGAAATAGTTGGAGGATCTAAATAAAGAGGGGTGTCTACTGCTGCTTCTATTGGTTCTGAAGTAATATTTGTTATTTCTGGGTCTTCAACTACACCTGTTCCATCAACATAATATGTGAAATAAAGTGTAGTTGCATGATTGCTACCATCTTTTACAGTTACAACAACTTGGTATGTCCCACTTGTTGATGCATTAAATGTGCCGGCTTTTACTGTGAACATTCCTCTATAAGAGTCAACCATAGTAGACATATTTGAACTTTGCATTGCTCTTTTAGTTGTAACACCATCTGCTGTAGTTACTTTATAAACGGTAACTTGAGCATTCATATATTCTGGATTAGAGTCTGTAAAATATATTGTAGGAAGTGTTATTGTTTGAGGTGCAACATAATTTTGACTTTCTTCTAATAGTTCTGGTGCATTTATAATTTTATTTAATTTTGGCATATCATTATCTTGTGCACTTGCAATAGAAATAGTTCTATTAAAGAAACCAATGTTCCCTTCATCATCTATAGCATATGCTAAAATTTCAACTGCCACAGCACCATCTGGAGCATTTTTTAAATCTATAGAATAATTGCTTTCTGTATTAGAGAAATACCAACCTTCTGATGTAACAAGTCCTGTATCAGGATCTTTATCAGTTACAAACCATTTATTTGCATTGTTTTGATTGTAACTTGCATTATTTCTTATAAAATATTGTAAAGTCTTTGTATTTTCTGCCCCGATTACTGACTCTCCATCACTATTAACATATCTATATGCTGTTACAGTTTCAAGTCTAGAATCAAGCGTATCAGATGCTGTTGCAACAGCAAATTCTATTGTTTCACTTGGAAGATATGAAGATTGTAAATCTGTTGAGAATGTAATAGTTGGTACTGAAGTATCAGTTACATCTTCACTTACTTTTACAGTATAATTTTTACTTCTTTCAGCATTATTATTCATATTATCGTCAGCAAAATAATAGAAAGTGTAGTTTTGTGCCGTGAAATTATATTTACCATTTGTAGTTGTAGGTTTTACATAAGCATAACCTTGTGCAATCATCTCATCAATAGCATTTGCGTCATTTTCTTCAGGGTTTTCACTTAAAATTGTATTACCTAGTGGGTCTTGATTCCAAGTTGTTGTAACTAACAAATAATTGTGATTTTTTAACCAGTCTTTTATATCTGATGCAACAGAAGGTGAATAATCTCTAGCTTCTGCCTCGTTAGTTGCATTTTCTAAAATCATTTGTCTATAAATCTCATAATTATCTTGAACTATCTCTAAATAAATATCATCCATTGAAGTTGCAGTTCCAGATGAAATTCCAGGAGCAAAAATTAAATTATATGAATTATATTTTTGTTCTGTAATACTAAATCTAACAACAGAAGAAGCATCTCTAATTTCTCTTCTAAGTTCTATTTCACTTGCATCAACCATGTTGTCAGTTCCTGCAATAGCATACATTATAATATTTCTATTTGCAGATTGTGATTTAAGTTTATAACTTACATCAATATAATCGTTATTTTCATCAAATCTATCTGCTTCTGCCATTCCTGCATCAAACAAATAAACATTTGCTTGTTGTGTATCTTTAACATTTGTTATATAGAATGTTGTATTTGAAGTATCTGCAGTATTTCCATAAAAATCTGTTACTGTGTATTGAATTTTATAAGAGCCCTCTTCAACTGCCTTAAATTTGAACTCATCAGTGATGACTGTGTCTGTTACATCTATTGTATATTTACCATTGTCGTCCATTTTTAAAACTTGAACATCGTAGTAAACATTTACAGCTTCACTTGCTGGAGAATTTGTTGATTTTGTAGTTGCAGTTACTGAAGGAAGAGTAACCTCTACTCCTACAACTGCACTATCTGGTATAGATGTAGACCAAGAAGTAGAAAGAGAGTATCCTTCTTCTCCTTCTTTCTTGTCATTTGTTAAATAATAATAATCATCTTGTACTTTAAAAGTTTTACTTGTAGAAGCAATAAAAGTAGCATTTCCGTTAGTTCTTACTTGATAGAAAGAATAAGTTATTTTAAATTCTGTACCATTATCTACTTTTAATAAATCTTCTCCATCAATATAAAATTTACCTGTCTGATCATCTGTTTTAATAGTTACACTATCATCTCCACCTGTTAAACTAATATAAACAAAGCAATTTTTGTTGTTTTCTACAGTAGGATATGAACTTTTGTCTATTGTATAATAGTCTGAATCATTTGATGTTAAAATTGCATCACCATCTTCATCATTAACTGTAGGAAGTGGCAAGAAAATATCATTGTTTTTCTCATCATTTGTCATTTTTTCAGCTAAATTTTTATCATATACTGATGGTATAATATTTTCATCATTTCCTAAAAACTCAAAAGTTGCTTCGCTTGCCTCACAAGTTACTTCATAATCATATGAGTATTCTACACCATTGTCAACGACTGTATAACGAATAATATATGTTCCTAAAGATGAAGCTTCAAAAGTTTGATTATCAAAACTTGTTAGTCCTGATAAAGTTTTTTTGATTTCATTTGTTCCCTTGTATATAACTTCAACTTTTGATTCTGTAATTGATGATGAAACAATAGTTCCTATTATATGAGAAGAACTTCCTGAAAAATATTCACCTTGTGGTATAGTGAAGTTATCACCTTTAGTTACAGTAATAGAATCATTTTGAATTCCATCTTCACCATTTACCTCTATTCTATGAGTGTTCTCCTCTGCAGCCGTTCCTTGCCAATTTTGTTCGGCTAAAGTTTTTACAGCATTTACAGGGAAAAATGCTCCACACAAAACAACGGCAAATCCAAGAGCCGCTCCTTTTAAAAGACATTTAAATTTTGTTTTACTTTTAGTAGTCATAATAACCTCTCAAATTATTTTATAAATTTTGTAACAACCTATTGTAAACTATTTTTGAATTTAAGTCAACAAAAATAGCCAATATAAAGAATTTTTTTGCAATAAATTGCAAAGCAATTGTCAATTAATAATAAAATTTTTTCTATTCGATTTTAATACTTTCTCATATGTGCAAAAGTTAATATAAAACAGTTTTTTTTATTATTTCTCCTTATTAGAACATTGCGACTTTTACATTTTTATTTTGCAACAACACTTGGAATCTATGCTGTCAAAAAAGCACTTGTTTTGTCGAATATTTTTTAATTTTATTTTCATAAAAAACAAACATTAATAAAAAATATTAAATTTTTACAATTTAATAAATTTTTGCACATTTTTTGTAGATAAACAATACTATGATAATGTGAAAGGATAAAACTTTCAATTACATAAGAAATTTTAGGAGGAACAAATGAACTTTTTTAACAACTCATCTTGTGGTGGTGGGTTCAACGGTGGCTGTGGCTGCGGTATGGACTGCTGCTCACTATTAGTTTGGATAATTCTTTTACAATGTCTTTGTGGTAATGGCAATGGCTGCGGAATTGATGCATGCACACTTATAATACTTTTACTCCTTTGTGGTTACTGTGGTTGTAATAACTCTTGCAAATAATAAAAAAATTATTCAAAATAAAATAAAATAAAATTTAATCTATATTATCCCCTTAAATCATAATTTTAAATAAGTAAAGAGAAAAAATTCTCTTTACTTTTTTATATTTTTAAACATATAAATCTATTAAAAAAGTCCTAGTTACAGGTATTATTATTATATTTAAAAATATATAATAAAACATTTATAAAAACTCTTTACTTTTTTTATATTTTATTTTAAAATGAATTTATAGATTATTTATTTATGGAGGGATTTATGAAATTTGATAAAGATTGTGAAGTTATTTGGCATGATAGAAAAAGATATTTCGGTTTGCCTATCTCTTTTACAAGATATTATATTGTAAAAAAAGAGGGAGAATGGGTTAAAAGTTTTAGGCATAAAGGTTTTTTTAATTCAATTATAGATGAAGTAAATATATACAGATGCTTTGATGTTACACTTTTCCAATCATTTAGCGATAAAATTTTCAAAACAGGCACACTTGAAATATCTGCAAATGATGATAGTTCCCCTACTTTTCATTTAAAACATATTGCCAATCCTTACAAAGTTAGAGATTTATTTTCAAGTTTAATTGAAATAGAAAGAAAGAAAAAACATGTTGGAATTACTGAATTTCAATAAAAAATAGACTTGACATTTTATATATTTAGGTTATAATTATACTTAAATTATCAAGGAGAAATATATGAAATTTGACAAAGGTTGCGAAGTTATTTGGCATGATAGAAAAAGACATTTTGGTTTGCCTATCTCTTTTTATAGATATTATATTGTAAAAAAAGAGGGAGAATGGGTTAAATTTTTTAGACATAAGGGGTTTTTGAGTGCCATAATTGATGATATAAATGTTTACAGATGCTATGATGTAACTCTTTTCGTCTCTTTTGCAGATAAAATTTTCAGAACAGGAACTATTGAAATTGCAAGTAATGATGCCAACGCACCTAAATTTCATATGAGACATATAAAAAATCCTTACAAAGTTCGAGATTTAATTTCAAATCTTATTGAAATTGAGCGTAAAAAGAAACATGTTGGAATTACTGAATTTCAAGTACCAAATGCATAAAGAAACATATAATATATTTTTGTCAATAAAGATATTAAAATTTATTTATTTTTGTATTTAATAATAAAAAATTCACCTAAAATTTTATAATTTAGGTGATTTTTTATATTTTATGTTATAATTTATAATATGTTATAATTTATAAAAAGTCTTTAAAACTTATTTAAGTTAAATTTTTTAAATAGTTACTAAAATAATCTGGCAAATTGATTTCAAAATTCATATTTTTTTTAGTTCTAGGATGAGTGAATGTAAGACTATATGAATGTAAAAGTTGTCCTTTTAATTTTTTATCTGCTTTCCCATAAACATCATCACCAACAATAGCATAATTAATCATCTTGCAATGCACTCGTATTTGGTGCGTTCTTCCTGTTTGCAAAGAAAATT
>CALVZG010000001.1 GCA_944372465.1 uncultured Clostridia bacterium | reverse complement strand
ATATGGATGTATCGCCAAGACAAATGATTTCAGTAGCTACAAGTTTGATACCATTTGTAAATGGAGATGAAGCAAACCGTGCTCTTATGGGAGCAAACATGCAACGCCAAGCAGTGCCTGTATTAAGACCAGAATCTCCTGTAGTAGGAACAGGTATGGAAGCTATTGCAGCACATGATAGTGGTTGCGTTATACTTGCAAAGAGAGCAGGAACAGTTAAATATGTATCAGCAGATGAAATAAGAATTTTAACAGATAAGGGCGATGAAGATATATATACGCTTACTAAATTTGCTAAAGCAAATGATGATGTTTGTTTTAATCAACGCCCATGTGTTAAAAAAGGAGAAAGAGTTGAGGCAGATGATGTTTTAACTGATGGATATTCAACTGAAAACGGAGAACTCGCCGTAGGTAAAAATGTATTGATTGGTTATATGAACTGGGAAGGTCAAAACTTTGAAGATGCTATTCTTATAAACGAACGCCTTGTTAAAGAAGATGTATATACATCAATTACACTTTATGACCAAGAAATAAAATGCAGAACAACAAAATTAGGTGATGAAGTTATTACTAGAGATATTCCAAATTTAGGAGAAGATGCACTTAAAGATTTGGATGAAAATGGTATCATCAGAATAGGTGCTGAAGTTCATCCTAATGATATTTTGGTAGGTAAAGTAACACCAAAAGGAGAAACTGACCTTACACCAGAAGAAAGATTATTAAGAGCAATTTTTGGTGATAAAGCAAGAGATGTAAGAGATACTTCTTTAAGAGTACAACATGGTAAAGGTGGCGTAGTTGTTGATGTTCAAGTTTTCTCAAAGAAAAACAAAGACGACTTAGAGCCGGGTGTTACTATGATGGTTAAAGTTACAGTTGCCCAAAAGAGAAAATTATCTGTCGGTGATAAAATGGCAGGAAGACACGGAAATAAAGGTGTAGTATCAATAGTTCTTCCAGAAGCAGATATGCCATTTATGGCAAATGGTCAACCACTAGATATAGTATTAAGCCCATTAGGTATTCCATCTCGTATGAATATTGGACAGGTAATGGAAGTTCATTTAGGCCTAGTAGCAAAAACTTTAGGTTGGAAAGTTGCAACTCCAGCATTTGATGGTGCGACAACAGAAGATATAAAAGAATTGTTGGTAGAAAATAACTTTAGACCAGATGGTAAAGTACAACTTTATGATGGAAGAACAGGAGAACCATTTGATAACTTAACTACTGTAGGTATAAAGTATATGCTTAAACTTGAACATATGGTTGATTCAAAAATTCATGCTCGTTCAATAGGACCTTATGCACTTATAACTCAACAACCACTTGGAGGTAAATCACTCTTCGGTGGACAAAGATTTGGTGAAACGGAAGTTTGGGCACTTGAAGCTTATGGTGCAAGCCATATTCTACAAGAAATGCTTACAGTAAAATCTGACGACCTAAATGGTAGACTTAAGACATATGAGTCAATAATTAAAGGACTCCCTATTGCTGAACCGGGAATACCAGAATCATTTAAAGTATTGGTTAAGGAACTCCAAGCATTAGGATTAGATATAAAGATTTTGACAGAGGGCAATAAAGAGATATCTCTTAATGAATTAAGTCAAGATGAACAAGATGCGCCAAATACACTAGCTCAAGATACAGAGAAAGATTTAGCAGAAGGAATTTTTGATTTTGAAACTCAAAATGTAGAAAATAATAAACTTTCACAAGAAGAGCAAGATGAAAAAGAACTTCAAGATGTATTTGAAGAAAGCACAAAAAATGATAATTTAGATAACTTAGATATTTTTGACGATTTTGGCGACTTTGATGAATAAAAATAAACCAAAACAAGCAAAGAAAAAGGGGATTTGATATGTTTGAATTAAACAATTTTGATTCTATTAAAATAGGTATAGCTTCACCGGAAAACATTAGAGAATGGTCGCATGGTGAAGTTACAAAACCTGAAACTATCAACTACAGAACTCAAAAGCCAGAAAGAGATGGTCTATTTTGTGAAAAAATATTTGGACCAAGAAAAGATTGGGAATGCCAATGCGGACGATATAAGAGGGTTCGTTATAAAGGTGTAGTATGTGATAAATGTGGAGTTGAAGTTACTAGAGCAAAAGTAAGACGAGAGCGTATGGGACATATTGAACTTGCTTCTCCTTGTACTCATATTTGGTATTTTAGAAATATCCCTTCAAAGATAGGGACTCTTCTTGAAATGACTCCAAAACTTTTGGAACAAGTTGTTTATTATGTTTGTTATGTTGTTCTTGACCCAAAGAAGACAGACCTTGCATATAAGCAAGTAATAACAGACAAAGAGTACATGGAAGCTTGTGAAAAATATGGTGCAGATGCTTTTGAAGTAGGAATGGGTGCTGAAGCAATAAAAAGACTACTTGGAGAAGTTGACCTTGAAAAAGAATCAAAATCATTAAAAGAATCATTAAATACACTTAAAGGTCAAAGAAAAATCAAAGCAATGAAGAAACTTGATGTTGTTGAAGCTTTTCTTACAAGTGGCAATAATCCAACTTGGATGGTTCTTGATGTTATTCCAGTGCTTCCACCAGATTTGCGTCCAATGGTTCCACTAGATGGTGGAAGATATGCAACTAGCGATTTAAATGACCTTTATAGAAGAGTTATCAATAGAAATAATCGTTTAAAAAAATTAATTGAACTTGGAGCACCTGATGTAATCGTTCGTAATGAAAAGCGTATGCTTCAAGAAGCTGTTGATAACCTTATTGATAATGGTAAACGAGGCAAAGCAGTACAAAGTTCAAAACAAAGAGATTTAAAATCATTGACAGCAATGCTAGGCGGCAAACAAGGTCGTTTCAGATTAAACCTTTTGGGTAAGCGTGTAGACTATTCAGGTCGTTCAGTTATTGTTGTAGGTCCAGAACTTAAAATGTATCAATGTGGACTTCCAAAAGAAATGGCGCTTGAGTTATTCAAACCATTTATAATGAATAGGTTGGTAGATCTTAATAAATCTCATAACATAAAAGCTGCGAAGCGAATGATTGAAAAAGAGAAACCAGTAGTATGGGACATATTAGCAGAAGTTATTAAAGACCATCCTGTATTTTTGAACCGTGCTCCAACACTACACAGACTTTCAGTACAAGCTTTTGAACCTGTTTTAGTAGAAGGCAGAGCAATAAAACTTCATCCAGCTTGCTGTGAAGCATTTAATGCAGACTTCGATGGAGACCAGATGTCAGTTCATGTGCCTTTATCTATAGATGCTAGAACAGAGGCAAGAACACTTATGCTAGCATCAAATAATATATTAAAACTTTCACATGGTGAACCTATTGTTACTCCATCACAAGACATAGTTCTTGGTTGTGCATATATGACTATGGAAAAAGAAGGCGCACTTGGAGAAGGTAGCATATATTCTTCAAAAGAAGAAGCTATTATTGCATATCAGACGCAAAATCTTCATATTCAAGCAAAAATAAAAGTTAGAATAGAAAAAGAAATAGATGGTAAAAAATATTCAAAGATAATTGATACGACAGTTGGAAGATTACTATTTAATGAACAAATTCCACAAGATTTAGGTTTCGTTGATAGAAGCAAGGAAGAAAACATATGCGAACTTGAATTTAATAGAAATGTAATAAAGAAAGATTTAAGAAATATATTAGCTCGAACATATGACAAATATGGAACAACAGCTTGTGCAAAATTAGTTGATGTAATAAAATCAATGGGATATAAATATTCAACTTTAGGTGCTTTAACAGTTAATGCATTTGATATTGAAGAACCGAAAAAGAAGAAAGAATTAATAGCTGAAGCAGACCAAAAAGCTTTAGAGAATGAGAAACTTTTTAGACGAGGACTTATAACATTAGATGAAAAGTTAAGAAATAACATTGAGTTATGGGGAGAAACAAAAGCCAAAGTTGAAACAGCATTATTTGAAAATATGGATGAACATAATCCATTCAAAATAATGTGTATTTCAGGTGCTCGTGGTTCTAAAGACCAGCTTAACGCTTTATGTGGTATGGCAGGAATTAAAACAACTGCATCTGGAGAAAAAATTGATGTTCCAATTAAGTCATCATTTGTTCATGGATTAACACCTATTGAATATTTCTTGACAGCTCGTGGTGCAAGAAAGGGGCTAACAGATACTGCATTAAAAACAGCCGATTCTGGATATTTGACGCGTCGTCTAGTAGACATATCACAAGATGTAGTGGTTACCACAGAAGATTGCTTTGCAGATTTAGGAGAGAAAGTCAAAGGAGTTTATGTATCTGACCTAGTAGTTGATGGTGTAGTTCAAGAAACTTTAGCTGAAAGAATTTATGGTAGAGTTGCTGTAGATGATATAGTTGATCCAACAACAGGTAAAGTAATTGTTGAAAGTAATCAAATGATTACAAAAGAGCAATCTGAAGAAATTGAAAAAGCCGGAATTAAAAAAGTTCAAATTCGTTCATTATTTACTTGCCGTTGCAAACATGGGGTATGTGCTAAATGTTATGGAAGAGACCTTTCAAATAAACAGATGGTAACTATAGGAGAAGCAGTTGGTATTGTTGCTGCTCAATCAATTGGTGAACCAGGAACACAACTTACAATGAGAACTTTCCACTCTGGTGGTGTTGCTTCAGCTCTTGATATTACACAGGGACTTCCTCGTGTAGAAGAAATTTTTGAAGCAAGAAGACCAAAGGGCGAAGCATTACTTTCTGAAGTTGCAGGAAAACTTACAATTAAACAAGATGCTAAATATTATTATTTCACTGTTGCATCTAGAGAAGGTGATATAGAATATGAAGCTAAAAAGCCAGTAGTTTTACTTGTTAAAAATGGAGAGACTGTAGAGCCGGGCACTCAACTTACCGCTGGTGCAATAAATCCATCAGACCTTTTAAGGATGAGAGGTGTTAAAGGATTACAAGAATATCTTTTAAATCAAGTAATTGCAACATATAGAGGACAAGATGTTAAAGTCAATGACAAACATGTTGAAATAATTATAAGGCAAATGTTAAAGAAAGTTAAAGTAGAAAATGCAGGTGATACAAATTTACTTCCGGGCGAAATTGTTGATGTTTATAGAGTAGATGAAGAAAATGAAAGAATTTTACAAGAAGGTGGAGTTCCTGCTACAGTTAAGAGAATATTATTAGGTATAACAAAAGCATCTCTATCTACTGAAAGCTTTTTATCAGCAGCATCATTCCAAGAAACATCTAGAACTTTAACAGAAGCTTCAATAAAAGGAAAAGTTGATAATTTATTAGGTTTAAAGGAAAATGTAATTATCGGTAAACTTATTCCTGCAGGAACAGGTATCAAAAAATATAGATCAGTTATGCCTGTGCTTGTAAAAGATGAAACAGAAGAAGATCAATCTTTTAATGTTGATACAGATACTGTTGCAGAATAAATGATAGAATTAGGAAAAACTTACTAAATGTAAATAATCTTTTACATAAAAGTAAGTTTTTTTTATTTTCTTTAGTTAAAATATTTTACATATTCGACAAAATTTGATATTATTTACATATGAAAAAGATTTTTGAAAACAAAAGATTAATTGCAATGATTTTTAGTTTATTTTTACTTGCAATAAGTATAATTTTATTGCTTGTTTTCTTTTTAATAAATAAAGATAATTCTATAGCAGAGAATAAAGTTTTAAGACTAAATGCAAGTGATATAACAATGTATAAAGGTGATATGAAATACGATTATTATGAATTAAACAATAAAGATGCCATATTATCTTTTGAAGTTGATAAAGAAGGTATAATAGATATAAATGAAAATAGAATTTTTGCTATTTCAAACGGAACGGTAAATGTAACAATTACAGCAACATATAATGATAAAATAGCAAAAGATTCATTTGTTGTTTGCATTTTAAATCATAATTATAGTTATATAGTTAAGAGCATAAATAATTGTAAATTTTACAATGGTATTTTAGAAATAACATCTTCAATAAGCCAATTTAGCATAGAAGTATATGGAATTGATGGAAATTTATTAGAAGATGCTGATATATCTTATACCACAACCAACAATGCAGTATTGCAAAAACAGATGGGTAATTATATTTTGTTTGCCGAAGATAGTTGTCAAATGGATTTTTATGTAGATGATATTGATTATTCATTTTCTATAAATGTCATTTTAAATTATTAATATAATGTTTTAAATTTAATTATCAAAATAAAAATTTATATAAATTTATATTAAAAAAGTTCTGTTTCCATTATAAATTAATATTTAATTGAAAAATTTATTAATATTTTATAGTAATACAAAATTTAAATATAATTATAGTATTATAAAAAAATGCTTTGTAAATATTTATTAGGATAAATACTTACAAAGCATCATTTATTTATATGGTAGCCTCAAGGGGAATCGAACCCCTGATTCCGCCGTGAGAGGGCGGCGTCTTAACCGCTTGACCATGAGGCCTTAAACAATACTTGATTATTTTATCAAATTTTTACATCATTTGCAACTATTTTTTTATTTTTCTTTAATTTATTTACATTATATCGTTTTGCTTTTATTAATTTTTTGTCTATAATTATTAAAAAGGAGCTTTTAATGTTTGGTCGCAAAATTAAAATAGGTATCGCTTTTGGCGGTGGAGGTACTAGAGGTTTTTCTCACTTAGGGGCTATAAAAGCTTTTGAAGAATTCAATTTAAAGTTTGATTTTATATCAGGTACAAGTGCAGGGAGTTTAGTAGGAGCATTTTATGCAGCAGGATATAATTATAATCAAATGTATAATATAGTAAAAAATTTGAAAGAAAGGGATATTAGAAGAAATATAATACCTTTTACGCCATCAAAACTTGATGGTTTAGGTGAAATAATAACAGAAAATTTAGGTGATATAAATATTGAAGATTTAAAAATTCCTTTTGCTGCAGTTGCAGTTGATATTAAATCTACTAAAGAAATATGTCTAGCAAAGGGTAATTTAGCTAAAGCTGTAATGGGAAGTTGTGCTGTTCCGGGCGTTTTTACACCAGTTCAATATAATGATATGATTTTATGTGATGGAGGGCTTCAAAATACAATTCCAGCAGATGTTCCAAGATATTTTGGTTGTGATTATGTAATTTCTGTAGATGTAAATAAATCAAGAACATATGGAACAGAAAGTACAAAAGTTTTAGATGTGCTTACTTGTTCTATAAGAATACTAATGAAAAGTAATGCTGTTAGGGGTTATGTTAATTCTGATTTAGTTATTGCTCCAGAAACAAAGCGTTTTAAATCAACAAAGACAGACGGAATGGAAGAAATGATAGAAGAAGGGTATAAAGCAACAATTGACCTTATGCCTCAAATTATGGAAATTTTTAGCAAAAGAAGAAAACATAAATTGAAAGCTTTTCCAAGTGATATAACTATAATAAAATAAAATATTTATGAAAAAGCAAAAGAATAACATTTTTATAAGTACACTAAAGAAAATTAAGGTTAATAATGACATATTGATAAGGACGAGTTTATCAATCTTTTTTACATCAATATTTATAGTTTTATTTTTTGCATTTGGTGGTCTTTTATATTTTTATAATGTAGTGGTGGTTGATAAATTTTCAGGATATGATTTTCAAGTGCATTTTATAGATGTTGGGCAGGGTGATAGTATACTTATAAAATTCCCTAATAATGAAACCATGCTAATTGATACTGGAGATAGGGAAGAAGGAGAGAAGGTATCCTCTTATGTTAATAATTTTTTAAGAAAAGAAAAATTGGAAAGTTTGGATTATTTGGTATTAACTCATCCTGATGCAGACCATGTAGGAGGGGCAATAGATGTATTAAATACAGTTAAAGTAGACACAGTATTTAGACCTAAAGTATATACAAATTTAGAAGCAGAACAAATTTCGACAGAAGAAGAAATAATGATATCTACTACACAAACTTATGACAATGTAATAAATTTAATTATAGAAAAAGGTTGTAATGTTTATTATAATGAAAAGGGAATAAACATGAATTTAGGAGGTTGTGAAATAGAGTTTCTTTCTCCAGAACTTAACTATTATTCATCAACAAATAGTATCAGTGCTGTAATAATGATGACATATCAAACTAAAAAGTTTTTATTAACAGGTGATGCTGATATTCAAATTGAAAATACATTAATAGAAGAATATGGAGAATACTTAAATGCCGATGTTTTAAAAGTTGCTCATCATGGTTCTAATTCATCATCTAGCAGTGAACTTTTAGAAATAGTTAGCCCACAAATTTCAATTTTAAGTGTATCAAAGAATACTTCTTTACCATCAGTAGATGTTATAAATAGACTTAATGATATAAATAGTAAAGTTTTGACGACCTCATCAAATGGAAGTATAGCTTTAACAATAGAAAATAATGATATAATCATAGCCACAGAGCCATCACCCAAAATAGATATAGCAATGTTGATTTCAATTTATGTAATATTTTTAATTTTTGCATGGGGTATAAAATTAAAAAATAACCAAAATATAAGGCGAAAAAATGTAATTAAAGAGAATAAACTAAACAATTATGATATTTAATTGTACAAAATTGAATTTTATGTTATCATAAATACATGAAAAATCTTAAGACCATAAAAAATATCTTAATAGTTTCATTAGATGTAAAATTTACAAGTGGTGTGGCAAGCGAACTTGCGAGTAGGCTTGATATGTTTTATGCTGATTGTAAAGATATGGTTGTTTATCAATTGATAGACCCGAATGAAATTTTAGAAAAATGTGGTTTTGAATATCTTAAAAAGAGAGAACAGAGTGCTATAAAAAGTTGTGCTGAATATGAAAATACTGTGCTTTCAATAAATTTTGATTTATATAAAGAGTATTTTGATTTATTCAAATATTCTTTAGTAATTTATTTAGAATTACCAAAATTAAGATTAAAAGAAACAACCAATATAATAGCATATCAAAGTCATGAAGAATTTTTGACTAAAAATTCAAATATAAAATTATCTTTTATGAGAAAATCGAAAATAATTGCTACAAATAAAATAATTGAAGTGTTAGGAGAATTATTATGAATATAGTAGAAAAAACCTTAAATTATGTGAAATCAATAACTGCTCAATCTATATCAAATGCCGGCAGTGGACATACAGGAGCATCACTTGGAACAAGTGCTATAATGCTTGCACTATTTAAAGACCATTATAATTTTGATGTTTCAGATACAGATTTTTTAAATCGTGATAGATTTGTAATGTCAAATGGACATGCATGTCCTGTATATTATACTTTATTATCTCTTTTTGGTTATGATTTATCTCTTCAAGATTTAAAAAATTTAAGGAAGTTGGGCAGTAAAACTCCGGGGCATCCAGAATATCAAGTTACAGATGGAGTAGAGGTATCAACAGGGCCGCTAGGACAAGGTGTAGCGAATGCTGTAGGTATGGCGCTTGCACAATCTATGATGGCAGAAAAATTTAATAGTGTAGGATTCACAATAATAGATAATTACACATATTGTCTTGTAGGTGATGGCGATTTGATGGAAGGGGTAGCACAAGAGGCTTGTTCTCTCGCAGGTACATTAAATTTAAATAAATTGATTTTACTATATGACTCAAATGATGTATCTATGGACGGTGCAATTAATTTAGCAAATAAAGAAAATGTAGCAAAGAAATTTAAAGCAATGGGTTGGAATGTTGTAAAATGTAAATATGGTAATAATTTTTATGCATGTTCAAGAGCAATTTCTAAAGCAAAAAAATCTTCAAAACCCACAATAATTATCTTTAAAACAACAATAGGAATAGGAACAGATAAAGAGGGAACATCTTTAATACATGGAGTAGCTTTAAATTCAGAAGAACTTAAAGTATTTAATAATAAATTACAAGTATTTGAAAGTTTTTATATTCCAAATGATGTACGAGATTTTTGTATGGAAAGTTCAAGAAGAGGTAAACTAAACCATGAAAAGTGGAATCAAAATCTAGCAGTTTATGCAACTTCTAATCCAGAACTTTATAGACAATTTGTCAATTATTTTGATAGAAAGAAAATAGATACTGATAAGTTATTGCGCTCTGTTTATAAGTGGGAGGGGCTAAGTGGTCGAGAATTAAATAAGATAATTTTAAATGAATTTGCAGAAAAACTTCCACAAATTGTAGGAGGAACTGCAGATGTAATGCATTCAACAGGTGCTTATATTACTAATGGTGGAAATTATAATACATGGAATAGAAGAGGAAGAAATGTCCATTTTGGAGTTAGAGAACATGCTATGGGAGCAATTATAAATGGTATTAGCCTCTATGAAGACTTTATTCCATTTTGTGCAACATTTTTAGCTTTTTCAAATTATATGTTGCCTAGCATAAGACTAGCAAGTATAATGAAATTAAATGCAGTATATTTTTTTACGCATGATAGCATATATGTAGGCGTTGATGGAACTTCTCATCAACCAATTGAACAGTTAGGTCAACTACGCATGATAATAGGGTTAAAAGTGTTTAGACCATGTGATGCTAATGAACTTATTGCAGGATATAATTATGTTTTGACGAATAAAGGTCCTGTGGCATTTATTTTATCAAGACAAAAGATGCAGATAGTAGATGGCAAGTATAAGGATGCAAATTTTGGTGGATATATCTTAAAATCTGCACAAAAAGAGGCTGATGTGGTAATTTATGCAACAGGCAGTGAAGTAGGATTAGCATTGTCTATAGCAAAAGAATTGTCAAAAAAATATGATATTTCTGTAGTATCTTTTCCTTGTATTGAACTTTTTGAAGAACAATCTACAAGTTATAAAAATAAAGTCTTACAAAAAAATGCTAAATTAAGAGTGGCAATAGAAGCGTCAAATGATAAAATATGGTACAAATATGTTGGTGATAATGGTCTAGTGATAGGAGTAAATGAATACCAGGGTAGCGGGGACGGAAGTCAAGTCTATCAGAAAGCAGGATTTAACGAAAAGGAAATTTTAAGAACTATAACCAAAAAACTTAGTCGAGAATAATATTTGATTGATAATTAAAAACTTATAACTGAACATATGCTCATGAATTCATTATTCTAAAATTATTTTAAAAATCGACAAATTAATAAAAAAAATATTAAAAATTTACAATTAAATTAAATCATTAAAATTCACCTTAAAGTATAATATATAAAGAGGTGTTTTTTATGTTAAATAAAAAAAGTATAGTTTTAAATGGAGTAGAAGATAAATCACAAAGAGCAGTGTTGACTCTAGAGTGTGATGGAGATATGACATCAGGAAGGGTTAGATTATACAATTTTGGTATTGAGCCTAGGGGTATAATTAGTTTAGGCATAAATGATGGAACACAAATTGTAAAAGCAGGACTTACTCATTCGTCTGGGATGCTTTTTACATTTAAAAGTGGAATGAAAGAGTTGCCCAAAAAGTTCACATGTGCAATAGTAAATTTTGTAAATGGAGAGCCTAAACCATTACTTTATGGAAGCAGTGAAGGATATGTTGAGAAAGAGAAGGTTTTTGATGAAGCGATTAAAGTTTTGTCAAACACAAAAAATGTGGAAGAAGTAGAAAAAGTACTTGATGATTTTAATATAGATTATGATGATGAAGAGAAGATAGAAATTGAAAAAGAGATAGATAAGGCGATAAATAAAAGTGATAATTTAAAAGATAAATGTAATAAAGATTGTGAAAATTGCGAATATAAAAAGTTCTATATGTCGCATATGAGAAGTATGCAAAAACAAGAAGAAATAAAAAGCGTAAATAACGAAAATAAATTTTATCAAGAAATGAAATCACAAATAGATAATCTTTTTGAAAATAATCCAAGAGAAGATTATCTTCAACAGTTATTACCAAATTCTAAATGGGTAAAGGTGAGTATTGATGATAATGGTGATTATTATGTTCTAGGATTATTGTACGAAGAAGAAAATTTAAAATATATTTGCTATGGTGTGCCGGGGGTATTTCAAAAAACGCCACCCAAAGAACTTTCAGGCTATCCTATTTGGTTTCCGCTTGATGAGAATAAGCCAGAAGGTTTTGGGTATTGGTTATCATATCAAGATGCAAATAGTGGAGAAAGCGTAAAAGCTATTGTAATATAAAATAAAATTCTTAATATTATATAAATTATTAAAAAATTATTTAAAAATTATTATATAATGATTTTATAATTTAAAAAATATCTAAATTTAATTTATTTTTAAGTATATTAAATTATTAAAAAAGAGGATATATGAAAATTTTTTTAATTGTATTATTTTCTTTATTAGTATTATTATTATTAATTTTTGCTATCTATTTATTAATAGGACATACGGCGTTTAAATTTTCATTATCTAGAAATGGGAAATTAAAAAAAGGAATAGAATTAAAAAATAACATTGAACTTAAAGAAAATGATGAAATAGGTAAGTATTTCAAAAATTTTAAAAAACTTGAAATCATAAGTAATGATAATTTAAAACTTGTTGGATTTTATAAAGACAACGACAAATTTAAACTTGCAATTTTAGTCCATGGATATGGTGGAAGTCATTATGATATGTACAGTTATGCAAAAATATTTGAAGAAAGAGGATATGATATTTTTTGCATGGACTTAAGAGCACATTCACAAAGTGAAGGCGATATCTTGACTATGGGACTTTACGAGCATTTTGATTTAATTAAGTGGATAGAAAAACTTTTGGAAATAAAACCAAACTATAAAATAGTTTTATTTGGCGTGTCTATGGGTGCTAGCACTGTTTGTATGTCGCTTGGTGAAATTTTGCCTAATAATGTAATATGTGCTATTGAAGATTGTGGTTACGATAATGCAAATAAAGAGTTTATTCATGTTTATTCAAAAACACCGTTTAAGTCTAAATGTATTTATAAAATATTTTATAATTATACTAAAAATACAAAAGAAATTGATTTAAACGCAATAGATGTATGCGAAAAATTAAAAAAATCTAAATTGCCAGTGCTATTTATACATGGGGATAGTGATGATTTTGTTCCAACTGATATGGTTTATAATTTATATGATTGTTTACCAGAAAGCAGACGACAATTATACATTGTGAAAGATGCAACTCATACAAAAAGTATAGATGTCAATGTAAAAGAATATAAGAGTCAACTCAATAAATTTTTAGACAAGTATGGAATGTAAATGTGGATTAATGGAACTAAATAAAAAATAAAGATGAAAAAGAAAAATAAAAAATAAATATAAAAATAAAAAAATAAAAATTAATTAAAAAAATAAGAAATTAAATATAAAATAATATTAAAAAGTGTAATTAAAATTTAAAAATAAAAAATAAAAAGGGATTTCCCTTTTTATTTTTTATCCGATAAATTTTTTAAATAATTATAATTTTCTTTAGCATTTTCTTTCTGTTTTTCAAGTAAATTAATATTTTCTTTTTCAATGCTAGTATTAAATCTTCTTTCGTTTTTAAGAAAATCAAAATAAGTATTTTCATCAAAATTGCTAAATAAATTTAGTTTTTTATAAATAGGATTATATTCATATACAGGCCAATAACCACATTCAACAGCCTTTTTCATTTCGTTCATCATATTAGACATATCAAAACCTTGATTAACACATGGAGCGTAAGCGATTACAATACTTACACCATTATAATCTTGTGCATCTTTTAAAATTTTGATAGTTTGATTAATATTTGCTCCAAGTGCAACTTGTGAAACGAAAACATCTTTATAAGTTAGTGCAATTTCTCCTATGTTTTTCTTTCTCAAAGTTTTGCCATTTTCTGCAAATTTTACACAAGCTCCCATTGGTGTTGCCTTACTTGCTTGACCGCCTGTATTTGAATAAGTTTGATTATCAAGAATTAAAATATTTACATTTTCTCCGCTAGCGAGAATATGGTCAAGACCTCCAAAGCCAATATCATAAGCCCAGCCATCTCCGCCAATTATCCAAACATTTTTATTTTTATTATTGTTATTATAATTATTACCTAGTTTAATTCCAAGTCCAAATTCAGCATTATCTTCAAAAAGACTATTAGCCCAAAAAATTCCATTATTATTATCATCTTTGCCATAAGGACAAGAACCAAAAGTGCCACCATAAATAGACGAGCAACCAGTTGCATTAGCAATCATCATATTACTTCCATTTAACATTGTTAAAATTTTTATATAAGGCGTTTCGCCACAGCCAGCACAAGCCCCTGAAAATCTAAAGAGAGATTTTTCAAACTGAAGACCTTTTGCCATTGTTTTAGGAAAAACAGATTGTTTATTTATTTTAACATTTGCACATTTATTGTATTCTAAAATTTTATTTTCTAATATTTCTTGAGCCTCTTTCATTTCAAGAGCTTTTTTGATAGCAGGGCAAGTCTTTGCGCAAACTCCGCAACCAGTGCAATCTTGAGGAGACAAAAGAATTTTAAATAAATTGCCATTAAGACCTATTGCTTTAACAAAATCTTCACTGTTTTCAATGTTTTCATCAACTAAAAGTGCCGAGAGTGCTGAATGAGGGCAGGCTAGTACGCATTGACCACATTGAATACAATTTTCTTTAATCCAAGAAGGAAGCCTTAAAGCAATTCCTCGTTTTTCATATTGAGTTGTATCAAGTTCTGTTGAGCCATCACAGGTGAATTTTGAAACAGGGATATTATTACCTTCAAGGTTTTCTAATTTTTTCATTATGTCTTGATAAAAGTCGTTTTCATATTGTTTAGAATTTTTATAATTTTTCCCAACAAGAGAATTAACATCAACTTCTTCAATTGAATTAAGAGCAATTTCCAAAGCATTCAAATTTTTCTTTACGACATCTTCACCTTTAGAAGAGAAAAGTTTTAAAATTTCATCTTCCATTTCTTTGTGAATTTCTTTATCATTTAGAAGTTTTGTACATTTTAGTAGAGCAGCCTGCATAATGATGTTAATTTTAGAACCTAAATTACATTCAGTTGCAATTTTACTTCCATTAATAACAAATAATTTGGCATTATTATCTTTTAAAGTCTTAACATAATCAATCGGCAAAACTTTAGAAATTTCATTTTTGTCGAAAATAGAATTGATTAATACAGTTCCACCATAATTTAATCCTTCAAGACAGTTATATCTACTAACAAAAGAAAAATTATTTATAGAAACAATATCTTGATTTGTTACTAAATATTCACTTTTAATAGGTTTATCAGAAAGTCTTAAATGAGAAATAGTCAAACTTCCAGCTTTTTTTGAATCATATTCAAAATATCCTTGAACATACTTATCATATTTTTCACCTAAAATTTTGATAGTCGATTTGCTTGCAGAAACAGAGCCGTCAGAACCTAATCCAAAAATTTTTATTTGAAATGAATTTTGTTTTGGAGTATAATCAGAAATTTCGAGTGATGATAAATTAACATCATCAATAATACCAACGGTAAAATTATCTTTATAATTTTCACTTTTCATATTGTTATAAATGCTATCAACTTGACTAGGGGTAAAATCTTTACCGCCAAGTCCATATCTACCAGTTATAACCTTAACATTTATTTTAGATTGTAAGATAGCCGACATAACATCAAGTGCCAAAGGTGCAGTTGCTCCATTTTCTTTTGTCCTATCAATAACAGTCAAATTTTTGCAAGTTTTAGGAAGACATTCAATAAATTTATGTGAAAGGAAAGGTCTATAAAGAATAACTTTAATCAAACCTATTTTTTCATTAGGATTTTGATTAATATATTCTTCAATTGTTTCGCAAGAAGAACCCATTGCAACAATGATATTTTCAGCATCTTTATTTCCAATAAATTTAAAGAAGTCATAACTACTATTTGTGATTTTGTTTAAATCATCAAAAATTTCTTGTAAATTTTTTTCTACTTTTTTATATTTTATTTCATTTGCTTCTCTATTTTGGAAAAAGACATCAGGATTTTGAGCAGTTCCAAATTGCTTTTCTTTATAAGAATTTTTAAAATCATTAAAGTAGTCTTTTATAACAAATTTTATTTCATCATCTTCAAGAATGTTTATTTTTTGAATTTCATGACTTGTTCTAAAACCATCAAAAAAATGAAGTACAGGTAAAGATGATTTCATAGCAAGAGTATGACTAGCAATAGCGAGAAAGTGAGCATCTTGCACAGACGATGATGAAAGCATGATAAAACCGCAACTTCTTGTTGCCATAACATCAGAGTGGTCGCCAAAAATTGAAAGAGCATGACTTGCTATTGCTCTTGCAGATACATGAATAACAGCAGGCAAACATTCTCCAGCCATTTTGTACATATTTGGTATCATAAGCAAAAGTCCTTGACTAGAAGTGAAAGTAGACGAAAAAGCATGAGAAAGAAGGGCCCCATGTAAAGTACCAGCAACTCCGCCTTCAGATTGCATTTCAATCATTTTAACATTTTCGCCAAACAAATTTTTACAGCCTTTGCTATTAAGCGTTGAACAATACTCTGCCATAGGACTTGAAGGCGTTATAGGATAAATAGGTATAATTTCAGATAATTTATAAGCAATTTCGCCTGTTGCCTGACAAGCGTCAATAATAGATTTTTTCATAATAACTCCTTTTATAAGTATATATTTTTTATTACTTTTAGTCAATAAAAAACATGACAAGTAAATATAAATTGTTTATGGTTAAAAATTTTTTAAAATTAAAAAAGAATGATAAAAAAATATTTGCAAAGTTAATAAATTTTAATGAAATTTATACTGTTAAAAGGCAAAAAATCATTTTTAAAAATTTTTATTTTAGGTTATAATAGACTCATGAAAAGAATATTACTTACAATAGAATATGATGGTAGTGCCTACAGTGGTTGGCAAAAGCAACCAAATATAAAGACGATACAAGGCGAAATTGAAAGGGCAATATATCAGTCGATAGGTCAGCAGGTGGAAGTCTTTGGTAGCGGAAGAACAGATGCTGGAGTTCACGCTTTAAACCAAAAGGCCCATTTTGATTTATTAGTACCAGTTCCGATATCAAAATTGTCAGACATTTTAAATAATGTTTTACCGGATGATATAGTTATAAAGGAAGCACAAGAAGTAGACAGTTCATTTCATGCAAGATTTTCAGTACATAAAAAATGTTATAGATATAAAATATATAATTCTAGCCAAAAGAATGCTTTTTTAGCAACAAGAGTAGGATATGAAAGAAAAGAATTAGATATAGAGAAAATGAAACAAGCGAGTAAACTTTTAGAAGGTCAGCACGATTTTAAGGGGTTTTGTTCGAGTAATACCATTGTAGAAAATTTTGTAAGAACAATTTATTATATTGATATAATAAAGGAAGGCGATTTTATAAAAATAGATGTTTGCGGAAATGGTTTTTTGTATAATATGGTTAGGATAATAGTCGGCACATTAGTAGATTATTCATTAGGGAAACTTTCTCTTGAAGATATAAATTATGCACTTAAATATGGTGATAGAGCAAAAGCAGGCAAAACCATGAGCCCATATGGTTTGTATTTAAAAGATGTCATATACTAATACTTATAATTAATTGATTTTTTAATAAATATGTGATAAAATATAACAAGATTTTTGAAAAGATAAAAAATAAGAGGATAAAATGAAAACAGATAGAGAACTTAAAGAATTATGGTTTAAATTTTTTACAAAACATGGTTTTAAAAGAATTCCGGGATATTCAATTATTCCAGAAAATGACCCAACAGTACTTTTTACAACTGCAGGAATGCACCCACTTGTACCATACCTTCTAGGAGAACCACATCCTTATGGTGATAAGATTTTTGATGTACAAAGATGTATAAGGACAAATGATATAGATGAAGTAGGTGATGCAAGCCACTTAACTTTATTTGAGATGTTAGGTAATTGGACATTAGGCCAATGCAATAAAAGAGAAATGATAAAACTTAGTTATGAATTCTTGACAAGTCCAGAATACTTAAATATACCTAAAGAACGACTTGCAGTAACAGTTTTTGAAGGAAATGAAACTGCACCTAGGGACGAAGAGGCGTTTAATGCGTGGAAAGAATGCGGAATTGAAAGAGTATTTTATCTACCTAAAGAAAATAATTGGTGGGCTCTTGGTGGCGGTGTAGGCCCATGCGGACCAGACACTGAAATGTTTTATGACACAGGGAAAGAAAAATGTTGCGAGCAATGCAATCCATCATGTGATTGTGGAAAATATCTTGAAATTTGGAATGATGTATTTATGCAATATTTAGTAAAAGAAGCAGGAAGTAAAGCAGAAAAACTATCACGCCCAAACATAGATACAGGAATGGGGCTTGAGCGAACAGTAGCAGTACTAAATGGTGCAGAAAGTGTATATGATTCAGGGTGTTTAAAAAAAGTTATAGATTTTATTGGAAGCAAAGCAGAGAAAAAATATAAAGAAAATAACCAAACAATGCGTTCTTACAGAATAATAACAGACCATTTAAGGTCATCTGTATTCATATTAGGAGATGAACGAGGCGTTGTGCCTTCAAATGTAGGTCAAGGTTATATTTTAAGACGATTTATCAGAAGGGCAATAAATTGTGCAAGAAACATTGGACTAGATTGTAAATATTTTACAGAAATATCAGATATCTTTGTAGATGAATATGGCAAAGATTATAGCGATATAGCAGAACATAGAGATTTTATAAAACAAGAACTTGAAAAAGAAGTTGAAAAATTTTCAAAGGCTATTGAAGAAGGTTATAAAGAATTTGAAAAGGTCATAAAAGGGATAGAGAAACATAAAGAATTTGCAGCAAAAACGGGAGAAGTTGTTGAAAACAAAATAAGCGGAAAATCTGCCTTTAGATTATATGATACTTTTGGATTTCCATTTGAACTTACAAAAGAACTTGCCCAAGAGAAAGGCTACACGGTAGATAAAGAGGAGTTTGATGAGAAATTTAGAGAACATCAAGAGAAATCAAGAGTAGCATCAGTAGGAACCTTTAAAGGCGGACTAGCAGATACTTCAAAGCAATCAGCAAGACTTCATACAGCAACTCATCTATTATTAGCAGGGCTTCAAAAAATGTTTGGCAAACAAGTTGTTCAAAAAGGTTCAAATATAACTCCAGAACGCTTGCGTTTTGACTTTAATTTAGACCATAAAATGACAAATGAAGAACTTGACGAAGTCGAAAAATTTGTAAATGATGCAATTACAAGAAAAATTCCTGTTAAATGTGAGATTATGAGTTTGGATGAGGCGAGAGCACAAGGTGCACATGGAACTTTTTCAGACAAATATGGTCAAGAAGTTAAAGTATATACAATAGGTGATGTAAGTAAAGAAATTTGTGGAGGTCCTCATGCTGAAAATACTGAAGAACTTCATCATTTTAAAATTATAAAAGAAGAATCATCTTCAAGTGGAATAAGAAGAATAAAAGCAATACTTGATTAATTAGTTGATTTTATATTGAAATAATTATTAAACTATGTTATAATAGTTTATATGGAGGATAAATGCCAAAAGGTGATGTTAAAAAGGGGTTTGCTAGATATTTATTGATATTGCTACTTATAATTGTAGCCGCATTTTTGGTTACAATTGTCGTAATGCTTTTTTCACCATTTAAAAATATATTAGGCTTTCAATATATGGTTTACAATACATCTGATAGAATTTTTAGGACAACAGCAGATCAGCCAATTAATTTTTCTACAATAGAAGAAATTAATATAGATTGCAATTATTCAAATGTAGTGATAGAAAGAGTATTGAAATTAGATTATGATGCTATAGGCATTGAAAACAATTGTAAAGGTTTTGCCACATCAAAAGATGATACAAGCTTTAATTGTGAAGTATATTTTTCAGATGAAAGTAATAAAATATTAAACATTAAAGTATCAGAGCCCAAAGGTTTTTTGTTTTTTGATAAAGAAATAAATATAAAAATAGAAGTACCAGCAACTTCAAATTATTCTTTAGAAAATACAAGGATAAATATAATCAATACAAGTGGGACTATAAATGTAGGAAATGTATATCAACTTTCAAATAATCCTAGTCAGTCAAATGTTAATAATTATTTAGATATAAATAATTTATCTATAAAGACAGAGAGGGGAAGTATTTACTTAAACGAATTCCTAGAAAATGAACTTGAGTATTTATTTATTAAATCTTCATCTGGAAGTACTACATTTAGACATGAAAATATGATTATCAATCAAAGTTTAGAAATTCACTCAAAGTCAGGTAATACAAAAATACAAAATATAACCTATAATGGTTCAAATAACAACGGATTAGTATTTGACCTAAATAATGGTAAACTTAACGCATATGGAATTGATGGAAATATCATGTTAAATATTAATAGTGGATATCTTGATATTGAGAATTTGACAGGCTCTTTAAATGCAAATGATTCAGTTGTGCAAATGAACAATGCCACGATAACAATTAATAATATTGATGGTGATATAAGTTTACCTTTTGCAAATGATAGCAAAATAAATATAGGCACAATGACAACAAATAGCCAAATTTATGTTAGAGGTAATTCAAGTAATGTAAATGTAGAAGAATTAAGAGGTAAAGCATTTATAGAAACAAAATCTGGACAAGTAAATATTCACTCTTATTCAGATGACCTAGATATAAAAACACAAAGTGGAGACATTAATATAATTTATGAAAGTCAAACATTAAACAATCAATTAAATTTTAAATCAGAAACGGGGGCTGTAAACTTAAGTGTATTAAGTCAACTAGCCTTTGCGTTGTTTGCTTATGACAACAATGGAAATGATAGTTCAAACATATATGTAGAGTTTCAACCAGATAAGTTCTCTAATCCTCTTATTATAAATAACGGAAGCAAATATATCAATATTACAACTAATGGTCATATTTCTATTTCGTTTATTTACTAAAAGTACAAAAAAATCGATATTAAACATTAAGTTTTATAATAATTAAAGTCCTGTTTTTAGGACTTTTTTTTAATAAAATGTTTGTAAACTTATATTTTATTTGTTATAATTTTTTTAAGAGGTAACTATGAAAATATTACATACTGCAGATATTCATCTTGGAGCAAAAAACACAAAACTTCCCCTAGAAAAGCAAATACAATTAAGAAATGAACAAAATTTAATTATTTCTAATCTTTTTAAACAGGCATATCAAAATGATTTTGATATAATTGTAATATGTGGAGATTTATTTCACTCAAAAAATATTCAAAGTAAGATAATTTCCAATTTTTTTGATTGTGTTAAAAATTTTTCAAGACCAGTGTTATATATAAAAGGAAATCATGATGAAAAATTCGATTTTGCTGAAAAAATTCCATCAAATTTTATAATTTTAGATGAAGAAAATCCTTATTTTATTTTAAATAATGTTATGTTTTGGGGACAAGTAAAAAAAGAAACCATTTTGAAATTTTATAGCAATGAAATGAAAAATATTCTTCTTTTACATGGTGATATAATCAAAAAAAATAGTAATGATTATATTGATATAAATTATTACATAAATAATTTTAAATTTGATTATATTGCATTAGGTCATGTGCATAGTTATTCAACGATGAATTTAAATGATAGTTTGCTTGTCTATTCGGGCAGTCTTTTTTCAAATGGATTTGACGAGACTGGCGAAAAAGGATATGTGGAAGTCAATATAGAAAATTCCATAGATATAAAATTTATTCCAATCAAAAATAGAAAATATGTTATTTGTAATTGTGATATAACAGGTCTAAATAAATATTCTCAAATTTTGCAAAAGGTTAAAGAAGAATTAGATGTATATAATTGCAAACAAGAGGATATAGTTCGCGTAATATTAACGGGATATGTGAATGATGAAACAGAGAAATATCTTAATATATTAGAAAAAGATTCATCAAACTTCTTTTATTTTGAACTTAAAGACAATACCAAATTAAAAATTGATTTTGAAAAAATAAAAAATGAAGAGTTATCTTTTAAAGCGGAATTTTTGTTACTTGTTGAACAAAATGAAGAAGATATAAATGTAAAAAATAAAATAAGCCAAATAGGTATTGAGGCATTAAGAGGAGATGATATATTAATATGATAATAAAAAAACTCCATATAGAAAATTTTGGCAAATTAAGCAATATTGATATTAATTTCAATAGTTCAATTAATGAAATATTAAAAGAAAATGGTTGGGGAAAGACTACTTTGTCCATCTTTATAAAATCGATGTTTTATGGAATGTCTGCAAAGACAAGAGGCAGCGATTATAAATCAGAAAGGACTAGATATATGCCTTGGAATGGGGGAGTTTATGGAGGCTACATAGAATATAAAATAGGAGAGAAAGTATATAGAGTAACTCGTACTTTTGGCAAAACTCCTGAAAGCGATAGTTATGAACTTTTAGACTATGAAAACAATAGTGTTGAAAAGATTGAACAAACAACATTAGGCGATAGAATTTTTGGTCTAGGAGAGGAATCTTTTAAAATGACAGCTTTTTTCCCTCAATTAGATTTTAAAAGTTCTTCAAATTCAGAACTTACAGCTTATCTTACGGGGGTAAACAAATATAAAAATGATTTATCAAATATTGACAAAGCAATTAAAAAATTAAATGAAAAAAGACTTGAAATAAAAAGATTAATTCCAAAAAAAAGTGATATAGAAGAACAGCGATTAAAATTAAATCAAATCAAAAATTTGAAAGAAAGTTTATACTTACAAATGGAAAGTGAAGAAAAGAAATCAAATGAATTAAAAAAACAGAATGATTTTTTAGAAGAAAAGATTAAAGTAGAAAAAGAAAAATATAAAATTGAGGAGGAAAAATATAAAAATAAAATTGAACTTGAAAATAAAGTTAATGCTTTTACAAGTCAAATAAATACACTTTTTTCAAAACAAAATGAATTTCAAAATATGGCAATAGAAAATCTTAATTCAAGTGCTCAAAAATCGTCTGCTAATAAAATATTAATTTATACACTACCTATTTTACTTTTAATTGTTATTTCCACAGTTATTCTTTTCACTTTAAAGGTGTTAAATTTAGCATCTTTTATTTCAATTGTTTTAATTTGCATTGTATTGTTTGCAGTTTTTATAACTATATATTATAAGCGTTATAAAAACAATTCAAATATGGATTATGGAACAAATATATCTAATGAATTTAAAGAAAAAATAGATTTATTAAATAATGATTTAACAAAATTAAAAGAAATATTAAAAGAAAATTATAGCCAAGTATACTTACCAGATAGAACAAAAATAGAGGAGTTACTAATAGAACAAAGCAAGATTAGTTCAGAATATTTATCTATAAAAAATAAAATTTTAATATTAAAAAATAACATTGATGAAAATATAAATCAAGAAGATTATTGTTCAGCAAATATTGAAAAGTTAAAAGAGGACTTGCAAAATCTAGAGGAAAAATATAATTTAATTGAAAAAACTATAAAATATTTAAATGAAGCACGCGATAATGTTGCTAACCGATATGTAAGTTCAATAAATAGCGAATTTACAGAAATATTAAATAAATTTAATATTCCTTCTAACAGATTTATAATTGATAATCAATGGGAAGTAAAAGAAAAAACTTCTATAGGCACAAAAGAATTTGAATATTCATCTCAAGGGTATCAAGACATTATTTCTTTTTGTCAAAGATTAAGTTTAATAAATAAAATTTTCAAGAAAGAAAAACCTTTTATTCTTCTTGATGATACATTTGTCAATCTAGATGATAATATGCTCATATGTGCTAAAGAAATAGTTAAAGAATTATCAAACAATTTTCAAATTATTTATATTTGTTGTAATAGTAGATGTTCTTTAATTTAGCAAAAGATTCTTAATTTTATTTATAAACAAATAAACACCTAAAAGCTCAAAGCAGAAATTTTCTGCTTTGACTTGCAAACAAAGAGTTTGCAAGATGCTTAATAAAGCATTGCTTTTAGGTGCTTTTTAATATATGGTGTTTAAAATAATAAAATTTATATTGCAAGCAAACAATGTATAAATTTACATTAATTTATTTTTCATAATAAAAATATTTTAATATTGTATTCCCCAATAAACCATGTGTTTAGCTTTTTTACCACAAACAATACAAGTATCTGCAATATGTTCTTCTTCAAAAGGGATACATCTAGATTTCATTCCTCTAATTTCTTTCATTTTAAGTTCGCACTCTGGATTTCCACACCACATAGCTTTTACAAAACCAGGTTTTGTTTGCATAATATTTTTTACTTCTTCTAAATTGTTACAAGTATAAGTTCGCTCTTTAGTGTGTTTTAATGCTTTATCATACATATTTTTTTGAATATCATCAAGTAAAAATAGAACTCTATTTTCAATATCTTCAAATTTTACAATTTCTTTTGCACCATTATCCCTTCTTGCAATAACAACATTGCCATTTGCAATATCACGAGGGCCTACTTCAATTCTAATAGGAACACCTTTCATTTCATATTCAGCGAATTTAAAACCAGCACTTTTATCACTAATATCACTTTGGACACGAATGTTAATATTTTTTAATTTTGTTTCGATATTCTTAACAACTTCTATTACTTTTTCATCATTTCTTATAGATGCAATTACAACTTGTTTAGGGGCAATTTTAGGTGGTATAACCAAACCATTGTCATCACCATGAACCATTATAAGAGCACCAATCATTCTAGTAGTACAGCCCCAAGAAGTTTGATAAACATATTGAAGTTTATTATTTCTATCAACAAATTTAACATTGAATGGTTTAGAAAATTTTTGTCCAAAATAGTGAGATGTTGCAGATTGTAATGATACTCCATCATACATTAAAGCTTCAAGTGAAAGGGTGTATTCAGCACCAGCAAACTTTTCCTTTTCGGTTTTTTTACCAACAAGTACAGGGATTGCTAAATATTCTTCAAAGAATTTTTTATAAATATTTAACATTCTTAAAGTTTCTTCTTCAGCTTCTTTAGCGGTTTCATGAATGGTATGTCCTTCTTGCCATAAAAATTCGCGAGTTCTAAGGAAAGGGCGTGTAGACTTTTCCCATCTAACAACACTGCACCATTGATTATAGAGTTTAGGTAAATCTCTGTAAGAATTTACAATGGTGGAATAATAATCACAAAACAAGGTTTCAGAGGTAGGACGAACGCACAACTTTTCTTCAAGTTGGTTTTTGCCTCCATGTGTAACCCAAGCAACTTCAGGAGCAAAACCTTCTACATGTTCAGCCTCTTTTTTTAATAAGCCTTCAGGAATAAATAAAGGCATGTAAACATTTTCATGACCAGTATCTTTAAACATTTTATCTAAAACAGCTTGCATATTTTCCCAAATAGCATAAGCATAAGGTTCAAAAACTAGACAACCTTTAACAGAAGTGTAATGAGCGAGATGTGCTTGTTTTACGATATCAGTATACCATTGTGCAAAATCAACATCACGAGAAGTTATTTTTTCATTTTTAATAATAGCCATAATTAATTCCTTTTAACTGTTTAATATTTTATCATTAAAGTCAAACTTTGTCAAACTTTATTGATATTATGACATAAATAAAATAAATGATACTATATAATTAATTGAAAATTAAGAGAAATTAAAATTTTTTAGAAATAAAAATAAAACAAATATTTGCAAATTAGAAATAATTTTTAAATTATTAAGTGAAATATATAAAGTTAAATAGATTAAAAGTATTTAATTTTATCAAGTTTTTGTTAATAACATTAAGATTTGAATTATTTAAATTTTTTAATAATTTTATAAAAATAAATATAAAAACACTTGATTTATACAAAAAAACATGATATAATAGTCACATACTTGCAGGCGTACCGGAACCACAAACGCACAGGACACAAAATCC